>CAVHYZ010000081.1:0-7581 GCA_963640495.1 Acutalibacteraceae bacterium | reverse complement strand
CATAATAAAATCCTTAATAAAATGTATTTGTTTTAGTTGTTTTTAATATTTTTAAGAAAAATATTTATGATAAAAATTTACCGATACCTTTTAAGATTAAGCCTGTTGATTTTTCAAGAAAAACTGTCGGTGTTTTTGTAGCTTATTATACATTAATTTATTTGTTTACCGGCAATGCTCCTTTTGTTAGATTTGTTTACAGGGTAATAAAAAATCCGTCAGTATTTCCGAAAATTCTGACGGATGATGGTTTTATATTTTTGCCTGTGGTCGTGCTTCTTTCTGCTTTATTCTTTATTATGTTTGCTCCTGTAAAAAAACGACTTTCTTCACATCATTAACTGTGTTTACAATATAGTCTGCTCCGTATTTTTTTAGCTCATCAACGGAGCCGTAACCATATGTAACACCAATGCTTTTTATCTCGGCTTTTTTTTGCTCCTTCAATATCGTATTTCCTATCGCCGATCATTACAGCTTTGTATTTTTCGACCCTAAAGTATTGCAATGATTCGGTAATCATCTCTTCTTTTGATTTTGTTGTACGATCTGCAGCAGGGCAGGCAATATAATCTATAAACTTATCCATTGCGTAGTGCGTTAATATCTTTTTTATGAATGGCGCCGGCTTTGAAGAACACATTGAAATTAAAATTCCAACATTTTTCAATTCGTTTAATAGCTCAGGTATTCCATCATATATTTCCAAATGTAACATACTACCCGAATTATATTGTTCTCTGTACTTTTTTATTCCGAATTCTGCTTCATCTTCTGTGCAGTTAAGAATATTTACAAATGAATCAAAAAGGGGAGGACCTATAAATTTCTTTCGTTTTTCTTCAGTAAGTTTGGGCTTTCCTAAAGCTTCACAAGCGTAATCAAGGCATTCAAATATTCCTTTTCCGGTATCGGCGAATGTCCCGTCAAAATCAAAAAATACAGCATCAAATTTGTTTTTCATTTTTTGTCCCTCATTTCGGGGCAAAGTATAACATATTTATAATTTTTATTCAATATACAGAGGTGCTTTTAATGAATTACAGTTTTTCAAACGGAATGGCAAATCTAAAACCATCCGCAATTAGAGAAATTCTTAAAAATTCAGGGGATTCAATTCCTCTTTCTGCCGGTAACCCGGCTCCGGATGCTTTTCCGGTTTCCGATGTGCAAGAAATTGTGTTAAAAATTTTAAAGGATGATCCTATACTTGCTTTGCAATATGGTGTAACTGAAGGCTACGCTCCTCTTATTGAAGAAATAACTAAGCTTGCTCATAATCATTATGGTGTAGGTACCGATAAAGACAGTGTCATAATTGTCAGCGGTGCAACTCAAATTATGAGCCTTACATCACAGGTTCTTTTGAATCCAGGCGATACTGTTATTTGTGAGGAACCATCATTTATCGGTTCTCTTAATTGTTTTAGAGCACATGATGCAAATCTTGTTGGGGTTCCCGTTGAGAGTGATGGCATTGACGTTGATGCTCTTGAGGATGCATTAAAAAATGAGAAAAATGTAAAGTTTATTTACACTATTCCCAATTTTCAAAATCCGTCAGGCGCAACAATGTCTTTAGCAAAAAGAAAGAAAATGTATGAACTTGCAAAGAAATATAGCGTAATGATTCTTGAAGATAATCCTTACGGCGACCTTAGAGTATCAGGCGAAGATGTTCCTGCAATTAAGAGCTTCGATACTGATGGTATTGTTATTTATGCAGGTTCGTTCTCAAAAATTATCGCTCCCGGTATTCGTGTCGGATTTGTAGTTTCTCCTTCTGAGATTTCAGCAAAACTTACTGTAGCAAAACAAACTCAAGACGTTCATACTACCATGCTTTGCCAACTTTTAGTTTACAATTGGCTTAAAGAGGGCAAAATTGAAAATCATATTCTTAAAATTAAGGAGATTTATCGCCGTAAACTTAATCTTATGTGTGATACCATGGATGAATATTTAAGTGATTATCTTACTTACCATCGTCCTGAGGGTGGCCTCTTTGTATGGGCTAAGCTTAATTCTGATATTGATATGCTCAGTTTTGTTAAAGCTGCGTCTGCTGCAGGCGTATCAGTTGTTCCCGGTAATGCCTTCCTTGTAGATATGGACAGGCCTTGTGATTATATTCGACTTAATTTCTCAACACCTTCAGATGAAGCTATAGTTGAAGGTATAAAAATTCTTGCAAAAACAGCAGCTGAAATGAGGAAATAAAATGGAAAAATCAGAGCGCAAACCAATTGTTCTAAGTATGATTCAGCCAACATCTGTTCCTACTCTTGGTAATTATCTCGGAGCTCTTAAAAATTGGAAAGCTATGAGCAAAGATAATGATTGCCTTTATGCCGTTGCAGATTTACATGCTCTTACCGTTCATCCGGAGCCTGCTAAGCTTCGTCAGCAGAGCCTTGAAATGTATGCATTGCTTCTATCTATCGGACTTGATCCGGACGAAAGCATCATTTTTATTCAAAGTCATGTTCATGCTCATGCAGAGCTCGCTTGGATTCTTAATTGCTATACCATGTTCGGCGAAGCCTCAAGAATGACACAATTTAAGGATAAATCCGCAAAACACGCAGATAACGTTAATGTTGGTTTGTTTGCTTATCCGGTTTTAATGGCTGCGGATATTCTTCTTTATCAAGCAAACTTTGTTCCTATTGGAGCAGACCAAAAACAGCACCTTGAAATTACAAGAGATATTGCAGATAGATTTAACAATCTCAGAGGTCAAACTTTTACATTGCCTGAGCCCTACATAGGCAAAATTGGTGCAAGAGTTATGAGCCTTCAGGATCCGACTCAAAAAATGTCAAAAAGCGACCCGAATCCTAAAGCTTCTGTTTCTGTCCTTGATTCTCCGGATGTAATTCTTAAAAAGTTTAAATCTGCTGTTACGGATTCCGAAGCTTGTGTTAGATATGCAGATGGCAAAGATGGTATTAATAATCTTATGGCGATTTATTCCTGCTGTACCGGCCTTGATTATGATGAAATTGAAAAAGAATTTGTCGGAAAGGGCTATGGCGATTTTAAGGCTAAAGTTGCCGAAGCTGTAGTTGAAGAACTGAGGCCTTTACAGGAAAATTATAATAAATTGATGAGTGATAAAACTTACCTTATGCAAAAGGCTGCAGAAGGCGCAGAAAAGGCATCTCACATAGCAAACAGAACTTTATACAAGGCTAAAAAGAAGGTTGGGCTGGTTTTAGATAAGTAATTTTGTAATTTTATACACAATAATTGTATAATTTGTATTATAATTGAATATTCCATATAAAACTGTATAAAAATGCGAAATTACTATTGACAATATGAATATTTAGTGTATAATGAACGCATATTAAATATTTCGAAAGGAAGTTTTTAAAATGAAAGAAATTAAAAAAGTTGTTCTCGCTTATTCAGGCGGTCTTGATACATCAATTATTATTCCTTGGCTTAAAGAAAATTACAACAATTGTGAAGTTATTGCAGTTTCCGGTGATGTTGGTCAGGGCACAGAGCTTGACGGGCTTGAAGAAAAAGCAATTAAAACAGGTGCGTCCAAGCTTTATGTTATGGATCTTCAAGATGAATTTGTTAATGATTACATTTTTCCAACCCTTAAAGCAGGTGCTGTTTATGAAAAACAGTATCTTCTCGGAACTTCATTTGCTCGTCCTATTATTGCAAAAAGACTTGTTGAAATTGCTAAAAAGGAGGGCGCAGATGCTATTTGCCACGGCTGTACAGGCAAGGGTAATGATCAAGTTAGATTTGAACTTGCCATTAAAGCTTTTGCACCTGAAATGCAAATAATCGCTCCTTGGAGAATTTGGAGTATTAAATCTCGTGAGGAAGAAATAGAATATGCCGAGGCACATAATATTCCTCTTAAAATCAACCGTGAAACCAATTATTCAAAAGATAAAAACCTTTGGCACTTAAGCCATGAAGGCCTTGATCTTGAAGATCCCGCAAATGAGCCTCAATATCAAAAAAACGGTTTCCTTGAAATGGGTGTTTGCCCCGAACAGGCTCCCGATGAAGATGTTTACCTTACTATTCACTTTGAAAAGGGTATTCCCACTGCTGTTAATGGCAAACAAATGAACGGTGTTGAGCTTATTAAATATTTAAATGATGTTGGCGGTAAACATGGTGTCGGCCTCAACGATCTTGTGGAAAATCGTCTTGTTGGTATGAAATCAAGAGGCGTTTATGAAAATCCCGCAGGCGCTATTCTTTTCAAGGCTCATGATATTCTTGAAACGCTTACTCTTGACAGAGAGACAATGCATTATAAAGAGCTTGTTGCTCATAAATTTGCTGAACTTGTTTATTTTGGTCAGTGGTATACTCCGCTTAGAGAGGCTATTTCCGCTTTTGTTGACAGCACTCAGGAAACATGTACCGGCGATGTAAAAGTCAAGCTTTACAAGGGTAACATTATTAATGCCGGTGTTACATCTCCCTATACTCTTTACAGTGAAGATTTTGCTACATTTGACGCTGATGATGTTTATGATCAAAAAGATTCAGCCGGATTTATTAACCTTTTCGGCCTTCCTATTAAAGTTAAGGCTATTCTTGACGCAGAACGCAACAACTGATATAATATTAAAAAGCCGTCTGTATTATGTACGGACGGCTTAATTTTTAAGAGGTATATGTTTATGAAACTTTGGGCAGGTAGATTTTCAAAAGAAGCAGACAATAGAACAAATGATTTTAATTCGTCCATCGCAACAGATTCACGCATGTATGCACAGGATATTGAAGGCAGTATAGCTCATGTTACTATGCTGTCTGCACAAGGCATCATCTCAAAAGAAGATGGAGCCGCTATTGCTTCGGAACTTGCAAAAATCAAATCAGAGATAGCCGATGGCACATTACTTATTGATCCTAATGCTGAGGATATTCATACATTTATTGAGCAAAAATTAACAGAGCGCATTGGCGATGCAGGAAAAAGACTGCATACAGGGCGTAGCAGAAATGATCAAGTTGCTCTTGATATTCGCCTTTATCTTAGAGATGAATGCGATGCTGTTCTTAAATTACTTAAGGAGCTTTCCGATTCTCTTATAAAAAAGGGGCAGGAGTATGCTCATGCAATTATGCCCGGATATACTCATCTTCAAAGAGCACAGCCTATTACGTTTAAAGCACATCTTAACGCTTATGTTGAAATGCTTTTACGCGATATCAGCAGGGTAGAGGATGCAAAAAAAAGAATGAATTCTTCTCCACTTGGTAGCGGTGCTCTTGCTGGCACAACCTATCCCATTGATAGAAATATGACAGCAAAATTATTGGGTTTTGATTCATATACAAAAAGTACTCTTGATGGTGTAGCAGACAGAGATTTTTGCATAGAACTTGCAAGTGCTCTTTCGCTTATCATGGTCCACCTTTCTCGACTCAGCGAAGAAATTATTCTTTGGTGTTCTTGGGAGTTTAAATTTGTTGAACTTGATGATGCATTTTCCACAGGCTCAAGTATTATGCCTCAAAAGAAAAACCCGGATATTACCGAGCTTGTCAGAGGAAAGAGCGGCAGAGTTTTTGGCGATTTAATGACTTTGCTTACAGTTATGAAAGGTCTTCCTCTTGCTTATAATAAAGATATGCAGGAAGATAAGGACGCTATTTTTGATGCTTTTGATACTGTAAAAATTTGCCTTACTACTCTTGTACCAATGATTGATACAATGACGGTGCTTACAGAAAATATGAGAAAAGCTGCCGCAGGTGGGTTTATTAATGCAACGGATTGTGCCGATTATCTTGTTTCAAAAGGCCTTGCTTTTAGGGACGCATATAAGGCAACCGGTGAAATTGTTGCTCTTTGTATTAAAACCTGTAACACCCTTGAAACTCTACCAATTGAAGATTATAAATCTATTTGCGAACTTTTTGATGAGGGCGTTTATGATGCAATTAATCTGGAAAATTGCGTTAAACGCAGAGGAATGCTTTAATTATTTATTTTTATATGCGTTTTATAATTTCTTATTATCTTTAATATAAAATTCAAATTCAAAAAAATCCTTTATTATTTGTTTGAAAGTGTTATAATATTAATGAGAGATTATTGAATTTTTATATTTTTTCATATTATGAAGAGAGGATTTGAAATTATGAGTTATGTAAAAAGAGTTATTGATTCGGTGGCGAAAAAGCATTCAAACGAGCCTGAATTTGTACAAACCGTTACCGAAGTGCTTTCCACGCTTGAGCCTGTTGTCAATCAACATCCCGAGTTTGAAGAAGCAGGCCTTCTTGAAAGACTTGTTGAGCCTGAAAGACAAATTACCTTCAGAGTAACTTGGGTTGATGATAATGGCAAGGTAAACGTAAACACCGGTTACAGGGTACAATTTAACGGAGCTATCGGCCCTTATAAGGGCGGCCTTAGGTTTCATCCATCCGTATATATCGGTATTATGAAATTTCTTGCTTTTGAGCAGATTTTCAAAAACAGCCTTACAGGCCTTCCTATTGGTGGTGGTAAAGGTGGCTCGGATTTTGATCCACGAGGCAAGAGCAATGGTGAAATTATGCGTTTCTGTCAAGCGTTTATGACAGAACTTTACAAATATGTGGGTCCGGATGTGGATGTTCCTGCCGGTGATATTGGTGTTGGAGCAAGAGAAATCGGTTATCTTTACGGCCAGTATAAGAGAATTAAAGGCTGCTATGAAAATGGGGTTCTCACCGGTAAAGGACTTTCTTACGGTGGTTCACTTATCCGACCGGAAGCAACAGGTTTCGGAGCTGTTTATTACACTCAGGAGGTTCTTAAACACTTCGGCGATAAGATTGAAGGCAAAACCTTTGCTTTATCCGGCTTCGGCAATGTAGCCTGGGGCGCTGCAAAAAAGATTGCTCAGCTCGGTGGTATGGCTGTTACAATTTCAGGACCGGATGGTTATATTTATGACCCAGATGGTATTGTCACCGATGAAAAAATAAATTATATGCTTGAAATGAGAGCAAGTGGCCGAGATAAAGTTAAGGATTATGCAGATAAGTTCGGTGTAAAATTTTATCCCGATGAAAAGCCTTGGGAAGTTAAAGTTGATGTGGCAATGCCTTGCGCAACTCAAAATGAAATTGATATGAAGGAAGCTGAAATGATAGTTAAAAATGGTGTTCCTTACTATATTGAAGTTTCAAATATGCCTACAACAAATGAAGCTCTTACTTACCTTAAAAAGAATTGCAAAGTCGTTGCTCCCTCTAAAGCGGTTAATGCTGGTGGCGTTGCAACATCCGCTCTTGAAATGAGTCAAAATGCTATGAAATACAGCTGGACAGCCGAAGAAGTTGATGAGAAACTTCATCATATTATGATTAATATTCACGATTTTTCTGCAAAGGCTGCAGAAAAATACGGCTTTGGTTATGACCTTGTTGCCGGTGCAAATATTGCAGGTTTTATTAAAGTGGCAGATGCAATGATGGCGGAAGGAATATTCTAACATAAAAAATTAAAGACTGTAATTTGCAATTGAGTTTTCTCAGTGTGAACAAGTCCGTAAAAAATGGACAATAGAAAAAAGAGACCTCCTATGGTAGAAT
>CAVHYZ010000080.1:0-7659 GCA_963640495.1 Acutalibacteraceae bacterium | reverse complement strand
AAACATAATTATACTGGTTTACTGGGTTATTGCGTCATTGGAGAATAACAGATGAAAACAAAAGTAACTTTTATTGCAGATACTCATCACTTTTCGCAAACTTTATCAGATGGCGGCAAAGCTTATGATTTAAGGAGCAGTTCCGATCAGAAATGTTTGCTTGAAACCGGTGCAATAATTGATTCTGCTTTTGATTTTATTGCAAAAAGCGATACTGAGGCTGTTATGCTTGTGGGTGATGTTTCCGATGACGGCGAAAGAGTTTCTCATGAGGAGCTTCGTGAAAAGCTCTATAAGCTTCAAAAAGCAAAACCCGTTTACCTTGTAACCGCCACTCATGACTGGTGCTGTGACGAAAATCCCCGTGGATATTTCGGCAATGAGATTGTAACGGATATCCCCACAATTCCTCATGAGGAGCTTCGTGAATTTTATTATGATTTCGGTCCCAAGCAGGCCATTGATGAATATATTACCCACCTTGGTCTTTCAAGTTTTGTTGTAGATTTGAGTGAAGAAGTTCGCCTTATTGCAATAAACGATGACCAAAACGGCAAAGGTGCCTCCGGCTACACTGAGGAACATTTTCAGTGGATAGAGGAGAAAATCAAAAAAGCCAATGCAGAGGGTAAAGTTTTGCTTGGTATGGAGCATCACCTTATTATGCCCCATGTTCATCCCCTTATTTCCGGTTTCGGTATGACTGTCGGTGATCGTGATTATGTTTCATCTCGTCTTGCAGATGCAGGCTTAAAATATATGTTTGTGGGCCACTCTCACATTCACAGAGTTTCACGCTTTACTTCCGAAAAAGGAAATACAATTACACAAGTTAATGTGGGTGCTCTTGTAGGTTACCCCTCATCAATAGTTAATGTAACCGTTGAAAACGGCGAAGTATTTATTGATACAGTTCACGCCCCCACATTTGAATATAACGGCACACAAGATACAGAAGAGTATCTTAAAGCCCATCTTAACAAGCTTATAGATAATATTATTTACTCCGCTGCCGGTAAAGATAAGCGAGAATTTGTTGACAGAATGGGTGCTCTCGGCGTTAAAGGCAAAGCAATTAAAAAGCTACACCCCATAATCAGACCTTGGGCAAGATTTCTCACAAAAGCAAAGGTTAAAAACGCTTATCATCTCTTAAACACCGTAACCTTCGGCAAAGTTATAGATAAAAAAGACGCAAAAGACTATTGGGAAACTCCGGTTATGGATATTGTGCATAATGTGGTGCAGTCCACCATCGGCGGCACCCCTGATCCCCACGGTGCAGACAGTTCCTATTGCAAACTTGTCAAATCCGTTGTGTCTGTTCCTAAGTTCTATGTCAAAAAGAATAAAGCTCTTTCCCAGCTCCCCGAGGTTGCGGAAAGTATAGTAACAGGCGGTAAATTCAATAACTACAAAGATAAAATTTCAGAATAATATATCAAAGGGTGATTTCTTATGGCAATTGAAAAACTTAAATTTCTTGCAGGCGGTCAGTGGATTGAATCCAAAACAGAAAAATATATGGATGTTTACAATCCAAGCACCGGCGAAGTTATAGCACAAACCCCCTGCTGCACAAAGGAAGAAGTTGAGTACGCTGTAGAGTGTGCTAAAAAAGCATTTCCGGAGTGGAGCAACACTCCCGTTATGAAGAGAGTTCAGATTATATATAAACTTCGTGAGCTCCTTGTTGAGCATATGGACGAGCTTACCGAGCTTTGTGCAAGAGAAGAAGGCAAAGTTTGGGCAGAGGCAAAGGGTGATATTCTCAAGGTTAAAGAACCTGTTGAGCTTGCTCTTTCAGCTCCTTCACTTCTTATGGGTGAAAGCATCCGTGACACCTCAAGCGGTTATGATACCACTCTTTACAGAGAACCCGTCGGCGTTTTCGCAGGCATTGCTCCCTTTAACTTCCCCGGTATGATTCCAATGGGCTGGATGACACCTATGTGCATTAGCTGCGGTAACACAATCGTTATTAAAGCCGCCTCCATGACTCCAATGACCTGTATGAGAATTGCCGAGCTTTGGAAAGAAGCCGGAATCCCCGATGGCGTAATAAATATTGTTACCTGCTCAAGGCATGAGGCAGAAATTTTCCTTGAGCATCCCGATGTTAAGGGCATTACCTTTGTTGGCTCCACATCAGTTGGCAAGCACATTTACGCAACTGCAGCAGCAAACGGCAAGAGAGTTCAGTGCCTTTGCGAAGCAAAGAACCACGGCCTTGTGCTTTCAGATGCCGCTCTTGAAAGAAGCGCAAGAGGTATTATCAATTCATCCTTCGGCTGCGCAGGTGAAAGATGCATGGCTCTCCCTGTAATCGTTGCAGAGGAAAGCATTGCAGATAAACTTGTTGAATATATTGTTAAATTCGCAAAAGAGCTTAAAATCGGCCCTGCTTATGATAAAGAATCTCAACTTGGCCCCGTTGTTTCCGCACAGCATAAAAAGAGCGTTATTGATTGGATCAACAAGGGCATTGAAGAGGGTGCAACTCTCGTGCTTGACGGCCGTGACACAGTAGTTCCCGGCTATGAAAACGGATTCTATATCGGCCCAACAATTCTTGATAATGTTACCGAGGAAATGACAGTTGGCACAAGAGAAATCTTCGGGCCCGTTCTCTGCATTAAGAGAGTTAAAGATTTTGAAGAAGGCCTTGCCGTTATGAATCGCAACCCATTTGCAAACGGTTCCGTTATCTTTACTCAGAGCGGTTACTACGCAAGAGAGTTCACTAAGAGAACAGACGGCGGTATGGTTGGCGTTAATGTTGGTATTCCCGTACCTGTTGGCGTATTCCCCTTCACCGGCCACAAGCAGAGTTTCTTTGGTGACCTTCACTGCTTAGGTAAAGACGGTTTCAGATTCTACACAGAAACAAAGGCCGTTACCACAAAGTGGTTTGACGAAGAAGAAAAGAAAGCAACTCATGTTGACACATGGGACGGCTCCGTAGGCGGAGACCTCAAATAATTCACAATTAGCAATAAATGCCCTGCCCGGGCAATTTTGCGAAGCAAAATAAAAGCCTCTCCTGTGTAAGGAGAGGTGGCAAAACGAAGCTTTGACGGAGAGGTTGTCCTTTGCGAAACAACCCTTTATTACTCATCAGCACAGAAATAACTGCTCGTAGGGATGCGGGCAGATGATATAAATGTCAAAAAATTGCTCACAAATAACAGAAAAGGAAGTTGATACCATGAAATCAAAGAAGAACTTTTTAGCACTTCTCCTTGCTATAGTATTACTTATTACGGCTGTTACCGTGGTAAGCTTTACTGTATTTGCAGATGAGGTCAACACAGATTCTTCATCAACTCAAACACAAGCTCATAACCATACTTATGAAGTGATTAAAGCAGGTAGCACAACAAATATTCCTACCGATACCGAACACTATAAAAAGTGTGCATGCGGAGATATAGCAAAAGAATCTCACACATGGGAAAAAACCGGTGAGCATACCGGTATATGTACTGAATGCGGTTATACTCACAATTGTGATACCCAGCGTCATATTTATGGAAACGCACAGGTTTATGATTCATCTGCAGTAGATGAAAACGGCAGCCAACTTTTATATACCCACCATTACAAAATTTGCGAAATTTGCGGAGATGTAATTTCCAGCAAGCATAATTGGAAAGCCGGTTGGAAAGGCGAAGAAGATGAGTACCATTGGATAGCCTGCCAGGAGTGTTCAGTTGCAAAAGATTACGGTAAGCATCAAGATACTGATCAAAATTTTATAAATCCTGATGGAGAAGTAGAATCAGACGGCCGTTGTGATATATGTAACCACGAAATGCCTAATACTCATAGATATAAGTTAATGGAAACTGAGGAAGCCACTTGTACAGATAGTGGACACAAAACATATATTTGTGTGAATTGCGATATAGAAAGATATGACGAATATATTCCTAAAAAAGGACATTCTTGGTCTGATGACAGTGCTTATGTGAACTATGAATGGTCTGATGACGGAAACACCTGCACCCTAACCCTTTCTTGTGAACACGGATGCGGTGCAACACTCACCTACACAGTTTACAGATCCGGCAATACCGACAACTGTACCACTACTCTTGATAGTAAAAATCCCACCTGTACGGAAAGCGGATATGTGAAATATAAGGCACTTTTCACTATAGATGACGTTAACAACATTTCAGGCTGGCATTGTTCTGCAAGCGTCTTCACCAATACATTGACTATTGATCGCCCCGCAAAGGGACACGTGCTTGAAAAAGACGAAAATAACGATCCGATAGTATATGAAATCACTAAGGAAGCTACCTGTGCCGAAGATGCTGTTTATACCGGAAGATGTGCAAATTGTGGCATAGATATGCCAAATCAGACTCTTGTAGGTTCAAAAGAAAAAGTTGACCACAAGCCCGGAACTCCTACCAGTGCAACCGAAACTTTCAATTGCCAAGAAGGCGGCACATATGACAGTATAACATACTGTACAGAATGCTTAAAAGAATTGAATAGAGAAACCATTACCGTTAAGCCTAAAGATCATGAAATGGTTCAATTTGAAGATGTAGTTGCAGCTACTTGCTTTAAAGACGGAACTAAAACTACCGGCACAAGATGTTCTGTTTGCACCTATGTTGAATCATCAACCACACAAACACTCAAATCAACCGGCCATGAGGTTAAAAATTATACTTCTTCTATACCTGCTACTTGCACAGAAGCCGGCAGATTAATTGGTGTTTGTGGGAAGTGTAACAGTGAAGTTTCCATAGAAAATGCAAATGACCCTGCAAAGGGCCACACTCTTGTAGGAAGCCCAACCGGTAAAGGTTGCCATCAGGAATGTGCAGTTTGCGGCGCAGTTACAAGAGATTCAAAGAACCACGTTGACCTTGATTTCAACCTTACTTGTGATAACTGTAATTCCAAGATTGAGTTTTTGCCAAATGCTATTCACTACCTTGGCGCATGGCCTATGTACTGGCTCAGATTACTCATCCACGCAATTACAAGAACACCGATTATATAATAAAAAGCTCCCTTCGGGGAGCTTTGTTTTTCAATTAGCAATGAATGTCACACAGGGACAATGCGAAATGTTTGGGATTTTGCATAGAATACGTGCCATTTATATCCCATATAATCTTTCAAAATTAAAAAAGGAAAATACTATGAAAACAGAAACAAAATATTTATATTATGATAAAAAAGGTAAGCCATGTGATCAATTTTCTGCCGCAAGAGTAGTCATTCAAACTCTTGATGAAAGTGGCAAAATCATAAGTGAAAATGAAATTGAAATTTTTGACGAAAAGGAAGAAAATGAAAAATAATTAAATTTCTGTTGTAAGATTTTGCGAAATAGTATATAATGTTACATAAACTTATGTTTGTTAATATCATATTGACAAGCTTGTTACTTTATGGCAATATTTCTGTGTAAATATACTATTATAAGTATCACTACAGCAGGAGGGATTTATATGAAGAAATTATTAGCAGTGTTTCTCCTTTTTGCAGTGCTGTTTTCTGCAACGGCCTGCGGCAAAATATATTTTGATGAAGAAAAATACAATAGCGAAGTTGCCGAAGAAGAGAGCGAAAAGGCTGAGTCCTCTTCCAAGCGTGTTGAGGAAATTTCAGAAAATAAAGACGAAGTTGAATCCGAGCTCGGAAAAACCGAAAAGAATCAAAAAATTGTAGTTAAATTAACCTATGGTGACCACATGGAATATGTAGCTACCTATTTTAAAAACGGTATTGTAAGTTATAGAGATACCTACAAGTATTTTGACACCGAAAGCTATTATGAGATGGTTCTCGAATACGGCGATATAGGCGACAACAAAGTGATTGATACGGATGATAATCTGAGACTTATTGTGTACAGAAATAAAAATGTATCGGAGATGGATTTTGAATCATGCCTTAGCTTGTATGAAAGAAGAGACGCTGAAATTTGTGAGATAATTCAATAAAACAGATCGGTGGTGAAATTCACCGCCGATTTTCAGTATATGAGGTGACTTATGAAAAAATTCTTTTCAGCTTTTTTGGCTTTAATTTTAATTCTTTCCCTTTCTGCCTGTGGTAAAAAAATAGAAGAACGCATAGGATATACCTCTGAGGCAAAAGAAGAGATTTATAAAAATGAATATAAGGACAGCAACGGAAATGTAAGCTCAAAGCTTGAATATCACTACCCTGTTATTGAAGGACTATCCGATGATGTTTCAAGTGCAATAAATAAAACTTTTGAGGATAAAATCAAACTAAAAGATCAAGAATTAAAAAAGAATGCCGATAATGTAACTGAATATTTGGAGAATTTTAATATTGAAGGCCCACAAATTACAATAGTCGAATTTGAGGAATACTATGTAGATGAGTATGTTGCCTCATTTATCATTAAAGAGCGTACGGCCACAAATCCCGAAGATGTTGACCCAATATATGAAGGAATTTCGTTTTCGCTTTCAAACGGTGCACAGCTTTCCGTATCAAGCCTTACTTTGCCGGGAAAAGAAGCCGAAGCAGGTACAATTATAAGAGAAAAAATAGTTACAGAGGCTAATCTTTCTTATTCACCTAACGGTGCAATCTTAGATGAAGAAAAAGAGGAACTTCTTAAATCTTTATACGATGAAAAGAATTTTGTAACAGACGGATATTCCCTTGTATTTGTATATAATTACAGCGCCCTTTCGAATGGTTCAAAAGCCGGCATATATCTTTGTGAAGTGGATACAAGCGATATGAGTGAGTATATTATATATCCAGCAGATTACGGCCAAAGTTACTAAAGAAAAAGCCTCCAAAACGGAGGCTTTATTTATATAAAAAACATTCTTTTCCATGAGAATAAATTATACCCACTGCTTGCAGATATGAATAAATTATTGTGCTGCCAACAAATCTCATTCCCCTTTTGTATAAATCTTCAGAAATTGCATCAGATAGATAATTTGTTGTATTTTCTGTTTCAAACAGAATTTTTCCCTTTGTAAATATTTTAAGATAATCATAAAAAGAACCGTATTCTGTCAAAATATTCTTAAAAATCTTTGCATTTTTTATGCTTGCTTTAATTTTTAATTTATTCCTGATTATCCCTTTATTTTCAAGCAGTTCGGCAATTTTTTTGTCATCATAATTACAGATTTTATCTATATCAAAATTATCATAAGCCTTTTTGAAATTTTCTCTTTTATTAAGAACGCATTCCCACGAAAGGCCGGCTTGAAAACTCTCTAAAATGAGCATTTCAAAAAGATATTTATCATCTGTGTTAAGAACGCACCACTCATTATCATGATAATCCACATAGAGCGGATTATTCAGATTACACCATTTACACCTTGATTTCATTATTTTTCACCTGTATGCCCTCCAATTCAAGAAGAGCTGTTTTATTGTTAAGGCCACCGCCGTAACCTGTAAGAGAACCGTTTGAGCCAATTACACGGTGGCAAGGAATAATTATACAAATAGGATTGAAACCTACCGCACCGCCTACTGCTTGGACAGACATCTTTTTTATTTTTCTCTTTTTTGCAATTTCAATTGCAATATCATTATATGAAATTGTTTTGCCGTAAGGTATAGCTTTTACAATATCAATTACTTCATTTCTGAAAGGCGTTGAATTTTCAATTTTATATT
>CAVHYZ010000079.1:4258-7682 GCA_963640495.1 Acutalibacteraceae bacterium | reverse complement strand
CCTCCGCTACGCTCCGTCGCTTACTCTCTCTGTCCCGAAAAAACATTCTAATTAGCTTTTTTCTCTCAATTTTCTTAGTCTCACATCATTGACAAATGCACAAAAATAAAAAGGCAGCAACTTTTACAGCTACTGCCTTTCAGTATAAAATTTAATTCTCCGTTTTGGGCTCTGTTGTAAAGTTTTCGTTATACTCTGTAACCATTTTATTTCTTCTTACAGAAAGCTCATCATACATTTGGTCACGTTTTTTCTGGTTAATAGGCCAAAGCATTTTGGGGACGATGCCTAAAATGCCGGTGAGGAAAGGAATAATTGAGCTAAGCGCAAATAGCCAAAACTTAGTGCTTACATCTTGTGTACCGATTTTAAGGCCCTGAACATATCCTATTTTATCAAGGATTATACTTCTAACCGATGTCATAACCGAAGTTTGAATTTTAAGCACAAGATTTTTTGCAACGCCTGTGGTGGCCTCCATACGGTAGCCATTTTTCCACTCGCAATAATCCATTGCCTCGTTCCAAAGATCCGTATTAATAACTTTATTAACGCCAAAGGACCATTTATAGAACCATTCTCTTACGCCCAAAGCTATAACCATTGGCACTTTTTTAAGATAATTCTTATTTGCCCATCCAAATAAGAAATAAGCAATATTCAAAATATCGCCGTACATATCTGCGCCTACCCAGAGGGCTTTTGATGAAAATTTCTTACGCATTGGCGAAACGAAAGCATAACTAATGGAGCCATTAAGACTTGATGGAATATTTGCAAGTGTTATAAGGGAGTACGAACCGTGAACATCTATGAAATAGTTGCTGTCCGTAGAGCTCACTGCAAAACCGGCAAGGAAATCCGATAGGCAAATAAGCAAAACGGGATAGTTAGTAAATATTGCTTTTAAGCCCTCTTTAACGTTAGGCCTGTCTATGGATTGGGGGACTCTTTCTTTTGATACAATAAAGAAATATAGAGTGAAAAGTGCGGAAATTGTGCCTGTAACAAGGCCGAAAGCCATAAATGTACTGCTGAGCTTCCACTGGAGTTTTCCGGCATTTATAAGGTCATAAACAGCGCCGAAAATATATCTGGGTAAATCTTCTCCCATAAAACCGGTAAGAAGTTCTGCAAGGGTTATAAGCCGTATTCGTTCATTTGGATTCGGCGTAATGGTGGACATATATCCGCTTTTTGCAACAGATGTAAAGGTACTTGCCGTTTCTTGAATTACAAGAAATGCAAAATAAACTATAAGCTTCGGCATATAAGTGCCATCTGTATCTGGGAAAAAAGCAGGAATAAGCCAATAAAGCATGCCCAAAACAGTAAGAGGGATTTGCATGCCTATAAGATATGGTCTAAATTTGCCGAGCCTTGTACGAGTGTTATCAACAACGGTTGCGATAATAACATCATTAATTACATCCCACGCACTTGTAAAAATATTTACAATAGCTGAAATACCAAAATCAATTTTAACAACATCCCAAATAAATCTTTCTTTGAAATCATTAATTCCAAAGGTATTGGAAAAGTCATTAAGTAAATAGGCAACGGTTTCTTTTACGCCAACATAGTTATAACTTCTGTAAATATTATCGCTTACCTTTTTTTCGGAGATGGTTGTATTTTTGTTTTCTTCCAATTATTCCACCTCCAAATCAGTAACTGTAATATTTATTGTATCGGTATAAATAACTCCTCTGTATTCAAGTGTGACAGTTATTACGGTGGGAGTTTTAGATGCATTTTCCGCAGTTATAATTCCGTCAGAATCAACGGTTGCAACATTATCATCAGATGACGTGAAAGTAAGCTTATAATCATCACTTGTTGCCGTGTCTGCAACAATAACAGATACAGGCAGAGTTTGGCTGTTACCGGGATTCATATAATCTGCTTCCTGAATAAATCTTGCACCGTACCAAGTGAAATCATATTTAAATTTAACGGTATATTTAAATGTGATTTGTGCCTTGCCGAGAGCAGAGTAATCCCCCGTAAATTCCACATAGGCTGTTATTTCATAGGTGCGAGTAAATTCAATATAATCAAGCTCATCATAGACTCTGTCTGCCCTGCCGGAAGCTGAGCAGGAATCTATGTGAATGTAGCTGTCCACAATAGTAACAGATGACGAAAGTTCATCTTTAATTTCGCTGATTATATCTTCACTTTTTGCCGTTTCAAAAGTTTCACTTACGCTCTTTGATGCAGGATAATCATTTTCGCCTACAGAAGCAGTAAAATAATAGTAATCATCTTCACTCACGGTGCCATCATCGGCTGTTATGCCCTGCTCAATTGCGCACTCTGAAATGTCGTCTTTACTTAATGAAAATTTCGGAACAGTTTTAAGCTCATCCGAGTTAATCTTTTCATAAGTTTCATAATCTTCTTTTATCGAGCCGACAGCTGAATTTGCCGCAAGTAAAATAACAGAAGTATCGGCAGACGAAAGAGTGGAAGTAATAGAATCTGAATCTATGTAAGCATCAACTGTTTTGGTAACATTAGTTTCGGAAGAAAGAGCTTTATTGAATAATTTTTCAATGTAGTTAAGCTTCTCACTGTCATCTACAGGAATTTCAGTAGCAGATTGAGCAGACGTTTCTTCCGGAATTTCAAATTTAGGCTTATGGATTTCATAGTGTGCATAAAGAATTACGCAGCCTATGCACACAGCAAATAAAGCTATAAGCCCAAGAGCTACAAGGAGAGCATGTTTCTTTTTACTCATCTCTATCCTCCCCCTCTAAAAGCAATTTTTCAAGGGCTTCTATTCTTTCTTTTTTCTCTTCTTCGGTTTCATAAACAGGAAGAGTTAAATCATCAAGATTTATTTCTCCTGCTTTTACCTTTTTTAATGTTTCTTTTCTTAATAGGTCATTTTCACGAAGTTTGAGGTTTATTTCTTTCTTAGAAATTTTGCGGTTTATAATACCATTTGCTGCAAAAACAGCGAACGAAATAAACCCACCGAAGTCGATATTGATTTTTATACATTCCGAAAAATTAAATGAATTAAACACTATGCTAAGAATACCGGTTGCAAGGCTTAACACACCGGCAATATAAGACATAGTTTCCATAACCTTAGCTGTCTTTTTTATATTAAGAAAGCTGAAAATATAAAGCGCAAAAATAGCAACGCCGAGAATAACAATAGCAAGAAAAATTCCGTAAAGAATCACTATATCCTTCATTGCGTTACCGAAAAGCGAGCTATTTAGAAAGTCCGGAATTTTTTGGATTAAGCCATTAGAATAAGCATTATAAATTCCAAGGCCGCTTACGCTGAACTCCGCTGTGTAGTAAGGCATAGTAAAGCTTGCAGATGCAAAGGGAGGCAAAAGCATCGCAATAATTGCAACCAACATAACAAGCCTTGTTATTGACAACGCGCCACCGATAAAGG
>CAVHYZ010000079.1:0-4202 GCA_963640495.1 Acutalibacteraceae bacterium | reverse complement strand
TTGCAATTACAATCCGGGCAGAAGCAAATTCAAGTTCAGCTCTTTTGGCATCCTTTATAAGGTCCTGCTCCTGAGTGAAATACATAATATTAACACCGCAATTGTGACAATTCGGCTTCAAACTATAAAATGGTATATAGGCGCCACAATTAGGACATTTAATAAAGATCAACACCTTCCGATAATTTTATAGTAAAATTATACAAAATAGTAATGTGCTTGTCAACAAATATATTTATTTTCACTAACATCAACTAAAAAAAGACAGTGTCTTGCGACACTGTCTTAAAGATCATGACCTATATTATGAATTTGAAGAATAAGCTAAGTTCTTAGCAATTTTTTTGCAAAAATCCTTGCTGATGTAATTTGTAACTGTTTCGTTGGCAGTAACTACATAGTTACCATCGTCACCGAGAAGCTTAGCATCAAAAGCTTCAAATGCCTCGCCGCCCTTAGCATCACGGATTGTAGCTTTCCAGTCAAGATCGTCGGTATTATCACTTACGAAATACATAATGTGATATCCGTATGTAGTTTCTATAATACCTACATCTCCTGCTTTTCTTGAGGAATCGAAGCACCAACCAAGAAATTCATCAACATAGCTATCTGTAATTCTAACGCCCTCGTAAAGACCGCCAGTTTCAGCAGTAGCTGTATCTGTGGTGTTTTCATTAGCCATTTTAATGAAGGTAGCCTCTGTGGCGTCTCCCTCTTTCCACTCAGCAAGAAGCTTTTCTGCTTTTTCTTTTGCAGTAGCTTTTTCTTCATCTGTTACATTGTCTTCATCTTCAGCATCAAAACCAACAAGGCACTGACGAACATCAACGCTATGGCTTGTATAAGAAGCCTTGTCAAGAATTACAATATAAGCATCATTTTCATTTTCAAAATAACCTACTGCGCCTGATTTTGTGGATGATTTATATGCCCAATCTGCAACTTTTTCGTTCATTGCAGACTTAACACTCTCATATGTTGTATGCTCTGAAGATGTAGTGTAGGTGGTATCATCATCTTCTGATTCTTTATATGCTTTAACAGCCTCTTCAAGAGAATCATCATCTGTAATCTTTTCGGAAATTGCTTTAATATCTGCAAAGAAATCTTTGTTTTGCTTTTTCTGTCTCTTTGCAAGGTCTTCATCTGATTCACCGTCATTTGCGGTAAGAGTTGTGCCGGAGAATACATAATAAGTAATATCTACATAGTCGTAGTTCTTCTTATTTGCGTCATACTCTGCCTTAATATCCTTATCAGAGACACTTGCGTCATAGTCGTCCTGAAGTTTCTCATAATAGCCTGCTGCAATAGCTTCTTTTTCAAGCTGAGATCTGAATTTCTTCTCTGAAAAGCCTGCACCGAAAGCTGCTTTAAGATAAGCACTGAGAGAATAGTTGTTCTCTGATGCGTTGTCACTGTAACTTTGAACAGTTTCATCTATTTCGGACTTTTGGTCATCATCAAGCTCATAACCTGCTGCGATAGCTTCGTTATAATAAGCTTCTATAAACTGTGCTCGGTCACAAGCAGAATTTTCAAAATATTTTGCCCAAGTGATTTCGTTTCCGTCATCATCTGTAGTTGTTTGCTCATCGGGAGCGATAGTGGTATCATATCCCATATCCATGCCATACTGAGAATACATATCAGCATAGTAAACCATCTGCTGATACATATTATTATAATAATAGTTGTAATCAACAGCTGAAAGCTTTGTGTCGCCTACTTTAACTGCGGTAACGATTTTACGGGCAACACCGGTTGTTTTGCATACATAAAAGCCAGCACCGATTACGATGGCACAGCAAAGAACAATAGCAATAATCTTCCTTGCTACCCCTGCAGCTACCTTACCTTTTTCGATATTTTTTGCGTTCTTTTTGTTCGCCTTGGCAATTCTTTCTTTACGCTCCTCGCGGTAAAGCTCTGCCTTGGACTTTGAATTATCTTTTGCCATAGTATCTGTTCAATCCTTTTCTTTTTATTCATGCCTTCTGAACAACTCGGCATAACGCTATTATTTTATACTATAATAATATTTTTTTCAAGTATTCTTGACAATTTTTATTTATTTGTTACAGATTTGTTCATATCTTTTGTTAAATTTCCACTTAAAAACTCTCTTTTGAACCACACATCAGGCACGGAAAAGCTTTTGCCGTTAAGATAATTTAAGATACCCGCATCTGTTGTGAATGTAAAAACAAGCCTGTAAGAATAAAGAAACTGCTTTTTGTACCCTAATGCTTTATTCATTTTATTGGTACCGTACTTACCGTCACCAAGCAATGGATGGCCGATGGAAGCAAAATGTGCTCTTATTTGATGAGTACGGCCTGTTAAAAGCTCCACCTCGCAAAGTGAAAGGCCATCTTTCTCTTCAAGCACATTATATTTTGTTTTCATCAGCTTTCCGCCGGAAACCTCATGGGAATAAACGGAAACTTTATTTTTCTTTTCATCTTTTGTCATCCAGCCTTCAAGAGTGCCGTTTTTCTTTTTTAGGTAACCGTGAACAATGCACAAATAATATTTTTCAAGCTCTCTATCTTTTAATTTTTGGTTAAGAATACGCAAAGATTCTGCATTCTTCGCTGCAATTACAATGCCACCTGTGTTTCTGTCAATTCTATTTACAAGAGCAGGGGTAAAAGAACTTTCCTCGGCGGGATTATACTCACCCTTTTCATATAAATATCTTTTTACTCTTGTAATAAGCGTATCGTTATACTCTGTTTCATCGGGATGTGATAATAGACCTACACTCTTATCAAGGAGTATTATATTATCGTCCTCATAAACAATATTCAACTTTTTGGAGGCAGAAAGAAAATCGTATTTTTCCTCAGCAGGTGCGAAAAATTCGTCGTTGATATACATTTCAATAACATCGCCCTCATTAAGTTTAAGAGCAATATCACCTTTTTTGCGGTTAACCTTTATTCTTTTTGTCCTTATATATTTATACATCAAAGATTTAGGCAAGGCGGGCACAGCTTTTAAAATAAACTTGTCAAGGCGCTGGTCAGCATCATTTTTACCTGCTGTAAAAGTTTTCAATATATCACCTCCTGCGAGCTTTTGAAATTATACCATAATTCAAATTTTTATTCAATTATTTTATTGTTTACAATATATACATTGAATTTTGAACTAAGCTTATGATATTATTATTTGGAATTAAAAAGGGAGATTTTGAAAAACAATGAGTAAAAAAAATAAATCCAACAAAGGTATAGCCGGCAAAATAGTGATGGGAATATTTGTTACCATCGTTTTTATTTCAATAGGAATTGCTATTGCTAATTTTATCAGCTGTAAAATAGTTTTAAGCCGTGTTAATGAATATACTGCAGTTGAAAACGAAAATGCAATAATTCCTAAAAAAGACAAAAATGGCGAATGGGTTTTCAAAACTGACCGAGAACTGAAAATTGTTGATTTAAGCGATATTCACATTGGCTCGGGCTTTTTATCCGTAAGCAAAGATAAATCTGCCGTAAATGCCATTGCCACAATGATTACAGAGGAAAAGCCGGATTTGGTAGTTATTTCCGGCGACTCGGTTTTTCCCGTTCCTTTTATTTCCGGTACATTCAATAATAAGTATGAAACAAATATTATTATACAGCTTATGGAAAATTTAGGTGTATATTGGGCACCGATTTTAGGAAATCACGATTCTGAAATTTACAGTCTGTATAACAGAGAAGCTATTAGTGATTTATATGCAAATGATGAGCTTACTTATTGCTTATATCAAAAAGGACCAAATGACGTTGACGGCTACGGAAATTATGTTATTCATGTGAGAAATTCGGAAAGCGAGCTTACGGAAGAGCTTATATTTATGGATTCTAACGCATATACAAAAAAAGATCCATTTGGTATAAAATGGGATTATGACAATATTCACTCAAATCAAATTTCTTGGTACAGAAGCAAAATTGAAAAAGCACAAGCAGAAAAAACTAATGTTAAATCTCTTGTATTTATTCACATTCCTCCCGAAGAAATGCAAATGGCACTTTATGAATATTGGGATAATGGCAGTAAGGATACAAAAAACGTAAAATACATTTCCGGTGAAATAAACGCTGACAAGCCTTATGTTTATTGCAGCAACCACAGCGATCAATTCTTGGAAACGGCTCTTGAAACGGGCAGCACCCAGGCAATATTTTTTGCCCATGACC
>CAVHYZ010000078.1:0-8039 GCA_963640495.1 Acutalibacteraceae bacterium | reverse complement strand
GGAAAGGAGATAATATTATGAGACTACTTATTTATCTAAATCAATTATATCTTGGATTCTGTGATGAACTTAATGACAATGTCATTACTTATATCTCTTCGGAGGTGATAATATGCCTGTGAAGATTTATCACTTTGGAGTCTCTGATATGGAACAATTGAAAAATGAAATTGAAGGCTTAAATGAGGTTTACAAAGAAATTGCAGATGAGATTGGTGTTGAAAATGCATTAGTTATTTACAGAATGTTTCGTGGCTCACAAGTTTCATTTCCAAGCAGTTTATTCTCAAAGGAACATATCCATAAGGCTATTATCGCTGAGTATGACGGCACTAATATATCACAGCTTGCGCAAAAATATAATTACTCAGAGCGAACTATTTGGCGTGTTCTTAAAGAGTCAAAATAGTAATAAATAGTAATATAGAATGATAAGCGTCCTGACCTTTTTATCGGCAAAGGACGCTTAATTATTTTGTTGACATAGAGAATAGATTGTGTTAACATTCGTGTGTCAAATAATAAATTGTGAGGTGCATTTGAGTGGCTAAAAAAAGAAAAAAGATTTGAAATTATTTTTGAAGAAACATCAAATGTAACGGATTCATACAGAATTGTTGTAGATAAAAGCACAGGTGTTAATTATATTCTTTATGCCAGCGGATATTCGGGAGGAATTACTCCTCTGCTTGATTCAGAAGGAAAGGTAGTAATTACCAAAGAGTAATTTAAAATTTGTTCATGGATAAATTTATAGGAAAAAAATTTTATATTTCATAAAAAGCAATGCTGTTATGTGCATTGCTTTTTTAGCGGCAGTAATAACAAGTTTTATTATTCCGATTGATGAAGAATATTTAGATTATTTTGATTATAAAACATTAACTTGTTTGTTTTGCGTTTTAGCAGTTGTTTGTGCTCTTAAAAACATAAATTTCTTCTATATTTTGGCAAGAAAAGTTGTTCAGCTGTTTAAGACCACCAGAATGAGCATTCTTGCACTTGTATATATAACTTTTATCGGCTCTATGCTTATTGCCAATGATATGGCTCTTTTAACTTTTCTTCCCCTTGGATATTTTGTCCTTACAACTACCG
Organism: Acutalibacteraceae bacterium; assembly: GCA_963640495.1. Lineage (GTDB taxonomy): Bacteria > Bacillota > Clostridia > Oscillospirales > Acutalibacteraceae > CAG-177. Next base: position 6,941 of record CAVHYZ010000078.1, on the reverse strand, counting down.
GCAAAGAAAAATATATGGCTTTTACCTTTATTATGCAAAACATTGCCGCTAATTTAGGCGGAATGTTAACACCATTCGGCAATCCTCAAAATCTCTATCTCTACAGTAAATATAATATTCCGAATTTAGAATTTATACAGATTATGACGCCACCGTTTATTTTATCTGTTATTCTCATAACTGTTTGCTGTATTGTTTTTGTAAAATCCGAGCCATTAGAGCTTAAAGACGAAAAAGTAGAACTGAATCCCAAGAGAACAGTTTTGTATTTGCTTTTGTTTGCCTTTTCTATTGCAATTGTATTCCGTGGAATACCTTATTGGACAGGGCTTATCGTTATACCTGCTGTTCTTATATTTGCTGATAGCAAAGCTCTTAAAATGGTCGATTACGGCTCGCTTTTTACCTTTGTTTTCCTTTTTATTTTTGCCGGAAATATGGCAAGAATAGATTCTGTAAGAAATCTGTTTTCCGTATTACTCAATAAAAGCACTTTACTTTTTTCTGTTCTTTCATGCCAAGTTATCAGTAATGTTCCTTCTGCTATTTTGCTTTCACAGTTTACGCAGAATTATTCAGAACTACTTGTTGGCGTAAATATCGGGGGAGTAGGCACTTTAATTTCTTCTCTTGCGAGTTTAATTACTTTCAGAGAATATGTAAAACATAATCCCGGCAAAACAGGTTATTATATTGGTATATTCTCTATGTTGAATTTTTCGTTTCTGATAATTTTAACTTTATTTATGTTTGTTTATAACAGCTTGTTTTGATAAAAATAAATTTATTTTATCGTTATAAAAACCTGTATTTACTGCAAAAATTATACAGGTTTATTTTATTGGGCTTTAATTATATGCTCGTACTAAAAATTTGATAATTTTTATATTGACAATGCTTATCTTTTGCAATATATTATTAACTGATATTTTGATACTTATTTTATTGGGATGGGAGATAGATAATTGGAAAATAATGTTGTTATTGATTTGAAAAATATCTCTGTTTCTTTCGGAGATAATCAAGTATTAAAAAACCTTAACCTCTATATTCGTGATAAGGAATTTATAACACTTCTCGGTCCTTCCGGTTGCGGTAAAACCACAACTCTCAGGATAATTGCCGGATTTGTTGATCCTGACGAAGGTGAGGTTATTTTTGATGGCAAAAAAATAAACCATATTCCCCCGTATAAGAGGCAAGTTAATACTATTTTTCAGAGATATGCGTTATTTCCTCATCTTAATGTTTATGAAAATGTAGCCTTCGGTTTACGCATAAAAAAGGTTCCGGAAAAAGAAATTAAAGAAACTGTTGAAGAAATGCTTGCTCTTGTTAACTTAAAAGGATTCAATAAGCGAAATATTACTTCTCTTTCCGGTGGCCAGCAGCAAAGAGTAGCTATTGCAAGAGCTCTTGCCGTTAAGCCGAGAGTTTTGTTACTTGATGAGCCGCTTGGCGCTCTTGATCTTAAGCTTCGTAAAGATATGCAAGTTGAGCTTAAAAATATTCAGCAGCGTTTGGGAATCACCTTCATTTATGTTACTCACGACCAAGAAGAAGCTCTTTCCATGAGTGACACTGTTGTTGTTATGAATGAGGGCGTTATTCAGCAAATAGGCACTCCTATTGATATTTACAATGAGCCTAAGAACGCTTTCGTTGCCGATTTTATCGGTGAAAGTAATATACTTGATGGCGTTATGATTGATGATTGTCTTGTTGATTTTTCAGGCCATAGATTTGAGTGCCTCGATAAAGGCTTTGATAAAAATGAAGCTGTTGATGTTGTTGTAAGACCAGAGGATGTTGATGTTGTTCCGGCTGAAAAAGGAATGCTTGACGGTATTGTCACGTCGGTTACTTTCAAAGGCGTTCATTTTGAAATTATTGTTGAAATCAGCGGTTTTAAATGGATGATTCAAACAACGGATTTTGAACCTGTAGGTGCTCACATCGGTTTATATATTGAGCCGGATGCAATTCATATTATGAAAAAATCCGAATATTCCGGAATGTATGGTGATTATAGCTCATTCAGTGAAGAGTTTGATGAGCTTTCTATTGTAGATGAGGAGGAAGAGGAATAATGAAACGTTCTTCCTTAAGAGCAAAATTAATTTCCGCTCCTTATCTTGCGTGGGCTGTTTTATTTATAATTGCTCCGTTGATTTTTGTTGTGTATTACTCCTTTACCGATTCGTCAGGTGAATTTACATTTTCAAATATTCAAATGCTTGTTAAATACGCACCCACTTTCCTTAGATCAATTTGGTTCGGTATTGTTGCAACGTTGATTTGCTTGCTTATTGCTTTTCCTACTGCCTATATTATATCTCAAAGGTCTGAGAAGGTTCAAAGGACAATGATTTTGCTTACTATGCTTCCAATGTGGATGAGCTTTCTCATTAGAACATACTCTTGGATGGCAATTTTGCAGGATACGGGAATTATAAATTCTTTTCTTAATAAATTAGGTATAGATTCAATTCACATGATAAATACAGGTGGAGCTGTAATTCTTGGTATGGTATATAATTTTTTGCCATATATGATTATGCCTATTTATTCGGTTATGGCAAAGCTTGATTATTCCATGGTTGAGGCTGCTCAAGATCTAGGTGGTAACAGACTTACCGTAATTCGCAGATGTATCATTCCCATGAGTATGCCTGGCGTTATAAGCGGAATTACAATGGTGTTTGTGCCTTCGGTGAGCACATTTTATATTTCACAAAAACTCGGCGGAGGTTCTTTTGATCTTATTGGTGATGTTATCGAGCGCCAATTTCAGCAGTCGTATAATTATAACTTAGGCGCATCTCTTTCGCTGGTGCTTATGATTTTAATTCTCCTTTCTATGGCTGTTATGAACCATTTTTCAGATGAGGGGGAAATGGTTATATGAAGGTTTTGTCTCGTATTTATACAGCGTTGGTGTTTATATTTTTGTATGCACCGATTGTTGTACTTATAATTTTTTCTTTTAACTCATCTTCAAGCACTATTGTGTTTACAGGCTTTTCTCTTAAATGGTATGAAACTTTGCTTCAAGATAGTACAACTCTTAAATCTGTGAGTAATACGGTTATCCTTGCTGTTTGTTCATCGATAATTTCAACAATTATCGGTACCGCTGCAGCCGTTGGAATTGAAAAATACAAAAAAAGCGCTTTCAGAAGTGCGATTATGGCTACCACAAATATTCCAATGATGAATCCTGAAATTGTAACCGGTGTTTCAATGATGCTTTTGTTTGTATTCATCGGAAAGATTTTTAAGACCGAATCAGTTTTAGGTTTTGGCACAATTCTTATTGCACATATTACTTTTAGCCTGCCTTATGTAATTCTTACAGTTTTGCCAAAGCTTAGACAGACAGATAAAAACCTTGCCGAGGCAGCACAAGATTTAGGATGCAGGCCTGTTACCGCTTTTTTCAAAGTAGTGCTTCCGGCTATAATGCCCGGCATTATTACCGGTTTGATTATGGCTTTTACCCTTTCGCTTGATGATTTTATTATTACTTATTTTACGAGTGGCCCGGGATTCCAAACCCTTCCCATTGCTATTTTCTCTATGACAAAAAAGAGGATTAAGCCGGATATGTATGCTCTTTCAGCACTCGTATTTTTAAGTATTCTTATTCTTCTTATTCTCTATAATATTGCTCAGTCTAAGAGCGAACAAAAATTGAAGAAGAAATAATTTTCGTTGAGGTGATAAAGTGAAAAGAATTTTTGTTTTGATAATGGCAGTTTTTATTTTAGCTGCCTCAATGCCGATTACTATAGCTTCTGCTGCTTCTGACAGTGAAATTGAAGTGCTTAAAGGAACAAAACTATATGTATATAACTGGGGCGAATATATCTCAGACGGTGAAGATGATTCTCTTGATGTTAATGCTGCATTTGAAGAAAAATACGGTATAGAGGTTATATACGATACTTATGATAATAATGAATCTATGTATTCTAAGCTGAAAAGCGGCGGCGTATCTTATGACGTTGTAATTCCTTCAGACTATATGATAGAACGAATGATAAAAGAAGATATGCTTGAAAAAATCAATTATGATAATATTCCAAACTATAAATATATTCCGGAGAAATATCGTAATCTTGATTACGACCCTACAAATGAGCATAGCGTTCCTTATACAGTTTCTTATGTGGGGCTCATTTATAACACAACTATGGTCGATGAAGCTCCGGATAGCTGGACAGCTTTGTGGGATGAAAAATATTCCAACAATATTTTAATGTTTAATAATCCGAGGGATGCTTTTGCTATTGCTCAAAGCCTTTTGGGTATGGATTATAATATGGAGACTGAATATGGCTGGCGTACTGCCGCAGCTTTGCTTAAAGAGCAAAAAGCAGTAAATCCCGTATATGTTAATGATGAAGTTTTCTTGAAAATGGAATCCGGTGAAGCTGCACTTGCTCCTTATTATGTTGGCGATTACCTTTCAATGAAAGAAAATAATCCAGATCTTGCTTTTGTTTATCCAAAAGAAGGCGTAAACTATTTTCTTGATGCAGCTTGCATATTAAAAGGCGCAAAAAATAAGTTAGCGGCAGAGTTATATATTAATTTTTTACTTGAGCCGGATGTAGCTCTTGCCAATGCTGAATATATTTGCTATGGCAGCCCTAATTCCGCGGTTTATGAAAATCCTGAATATGAATATTATCAAGATGAACTTCTTTACCCCGAAGAAGGTGCTTTCAAAACTCAGCTTTTTACAAACCTATCCTCCGAAACTCTTGCTTTAATGAGCACATTATGGGATGATGTAAAAAATTATAACCCTTCCGGTGCATCTTATCGTTCAATTTTCTTTAGTGATGGGAATGATGTAAGCACTGAAGAAGGTGAGAATATGTCAGCCGAAACAATTAAATACGCAATATACATTGGCGTATTCCTTTTAATTTGTCTTGCTTACATAATTTTCAGATATGCAAGGAAGAAATACAGGGAACGTGTATAAAAAATGGCCTATCGCAACGAAGCGATAGGCCTAAATTATTGCTTATTTATTTTTTATTTCGTCGACCTTGGTTGTATCTTTTTCTTTGTCTTCCTTTTTATCATCCTCTATTTTAATGTTTCCATCACCGCGAAGCTCTATACCTTCTTTGCATTTTGTATCACTTTCAGGTCCAAAATACCAAGCAAGCTCTTCTTTGTATTTTTTTAAGTCAAAATTGGGGAAGTTTTGCTTTATTCTGTTAAGAATTTTATGTTCTTTTCTTCCTCCGGTAAGAGCTTCTAATTCATTTATAATGTCTTTAGCTTTGCCTACCTTCGGAGAAATTGTGTTGCTTATTTTGTTAAGCCCTTCTTGACCTTTTGTTATAGATGAGTTAACAATTAACTTGAGTGATTTAACTGTACCTTTAAGGTCTGCAATGGTAGTTGTTATATCAACAAGAAGTATTGTGTATAAAATAAATGTCAATAAGCCTAAGGACCAATCGGGGATTAAATCCATCACATGATAAACCGGTGGTAAAAGATATTTTACTAAAATAACCATACCTGCTCCGAAAAATAATAAGCCTTTAAGATATACTCTGCCGTTTATGTTAAACATTCTATCACGGTAATCCCACCAAACAGCACTGAAAGCTTTTTCCATAACAAAATGGGTGATATATTCAAGCACACCGCAGAGAATCATTCCTATATAAAATATCCAAAATATATTTGTTATGCCTGTATTCATAATTACGGTACCGATTAAAGCTCTAACCCCATAAATTGGGCAGATAGGGCCAAATAGAAATCCTCTTTTTACTACCTTTCTGTCTCTTAATATATATAAGAGAGTTTCTACTCCCCAGCCTACAAAGCCGAATAGTGTAAATGTCAAAAATAATTTACATCCTACTTGTAACATTTTAAATCTCCCTCAGTATTAATTCGTAAATATCAGAAAAGCATTTTTCACCTTCAACAAGCTCTCTTGTGGCACAGTATTTATCAACTGTTGTAAGTATCCATCCTCCTTTGCTGTTGGGAATCTTTCCTGCAGGAAACATATGATTTAATATCATGTCTCTTTGCATTGCCGTAAGGTTTAATATTCCCGAGCGATCAATGTTTCTGACTGATTCTTTCGGATGATAAAACATGTGGTTTTGATAATGCTTTTGAGTGGGCCAATCATACAGATAAAAATCATGTAACAAAGCTGCCTGTGTAATATCTTTTATCAGTCTTTCATCCATTTTTTCTTTTACACAGTATTTATAAACTGTAAAGGAAACGAATACCGAATGAAAATGGGTGCTGATTTTTCCGTGATGATTATATCCGGACATAGATATAACCAATGGATTTGAAAGTATATCTCTTACTGTAGTTATATAACCGTCAATATATTGAGCTTGCTTCATAAAATATTATAATTCTCCCTTTGAATTTTCTGATGTATTATAACATAGCAGCAAAATGATTTAAAGGGCAAATTATAAATAAAAAAATAACATACTGTAAATTTATATTCTTACTATTGCATATTTATTTTAAAATTGCTATTCTTAATAAAAAGAAAACGCAAAGAAGGGGTAAAATGAAAGAGAGTAAATTAAACTTTGATAGAAAATGTCATGTGATTTATTCCCAACCTTTGAAAGAAAAAATAATTGAAAAGATTGCATTTCATTATCACGAAAATGAACGTGAAGATATTTTTACAAAATTTCAAATGCAATTTGTTGATTTTCTTAAAGATTATCGCACTGATTTGGGTGGCAAAAAGAATTTCATAACGGTCTGAGCGGCACCTATGACTGTATAGCTGTCTTTGCATATTATGTGGTCTGTAAAGAAGTCACTACGTTTGAAGAAATAGAAGGCCTTTACGGTGACTTATTGAACAAGTCCGTAAAAAATGGACAATAGAAAAAAGAGACCTCCTATGGTAGAAT
>CAVHYZ010000077.1:0-8517 GCA_963640495.1 Acutalibacteraceae bacterium | reverse complement strand
AAGCTTGTGGCCTTAATCAAAACAGAGAGCTTAATTTTATTTATAGGCTTTTTTCTTTCTTCTTTTGACATACCTTGATACCAAACCGGAAGAATAACCGTAATTACGGAAACGCCGAGGCATTCATTGTAAATGTCAAACTTCGCATCAACACCGCTTTCACGAAGCTTGTTGATAATTTGAACAAATTCATCTTTATCCTTAAATGATGTTTTGCCCACAAAAATGGCATGGGAATATTGAAGCTTAAGATTTGTGCCCTTTGAAATTTCAACAAGTTCGTCAACAGCGCGAAGAAGGTGTGACCTGCCAAGAAGTTCCGGATAAGCCATGGATACAGCAGAATTTGCACGCGGATGAACGGTCAAAGGTTTATTGTATTTTACACAAAGCTCAACCACTTTACGAAGTTCATCCTTGTCGGCATAAAGCCCCGGCTCATACATAAGTCCGAGTGAAATTCCCGCAGCACCCTGCTGAAGATTTTTCTCCAAAATGCCAAGCATTTTCTCTTCTTCGTCCGGTGTTAACTTTCTGTTTTCAAACCCTGTAACGGCAGCTCTTGCTGAACAATGTCCGACTAATGCTGCAACATTGCAGGGAGCATTATTATCAACAGCATCAAAAAATTCATTGAAAGAGCCATATTCACCTTTGGTATCATTAAAGAAAAACAATCCGCCTCCCATTTTATCTATGTATTTACAATCTTTTTCAAAACCGATTTCGGAGATGCCGCAGTTACCGGTAATGAATGTAGTAATGCCTTGGCGTATAAACGGTTCAAAATAGGGCTGAGGATTATTTTTTATTGCAAACCAGTCATTATGTGAATGTGCATCTATAAATCCGGGAGCAATGGACTTTCCCTTTAAGTCAATCACTTTGTCACAATCAACATCGAGATTAACTCCTACATCGGCAATTTTATCTTCCTCAATAAGAAGGTCACCGACAAAGGGATTGGAACATGTTCCGTCATAAATATTTGCATTTTTGATTAGTGTTTTCATTGCAGCATCTTACTCCTTAAAAGAAAATTTATAAGCTCAACAATTCTCCTGCTCTTAATTGAATAAAACTTTCGAGAATTTTTACTCTTTTTGCCGATAAATGATAATTCTTTTTCTATACAGTCAGTTTATCACAAAAATCAGATATAATCAATAATTAAAGAATGTTTCAAAATTATTTATGCGTTTACTTTGGTATTAGAAGGCGATATTGGAAAACCGACAGCAGTAATAAACTGCTGTCGGCAAAATTTATTTTATTAATTATTTAAGATAACTTCCCGGAACCTCAACAACTAAATCGGATGTTGGGAAGGATGCACAGGGATGAATATAATTATATTTCTTATCTATGTGCCTTCTACCGTCTGTTTCTGCAGGCGTATAAACGCTGCCGCTTACAAGCTTTGACCTACACCAGCCACATTCGCCGCTTCTGCAGCGGGAGGGAGCGTTAATGCCGGCTCTTTCAATCGCCGCAAGCACGGATTCCTCGGCTTTTGCTTTTATTTCATATTTTTCTTCGCCTCTGAGAACAGTGAGATTGAATACTTTTCCTACTGCCTCGGCAGGATAACCGGGCTGTTCGCTTACTTTTTTGGTAACGCCCAAAAGCTCACGCCTTACAAATTTCTTTTCAAGGCTGAGAGTGGCAATTTCTTTTTCGGCAAAACGATACATAGCTTCGGGACCGCACATAAATATAGAATAGTTATCCGGTGCATATTTCTTAATAATATCCGCAGTGATAAAGCCATGCTCGTAGCCTTCTTTTTCTTCATTTGAAAGCACATGAACAACCTTAACCTTGGGGCAAACTGCCGTAATTTCATCAAGTTCTTTCTTAAAGAGAATTGTATCCTCCGTGCGAGAGCCGAAAATTATTGTAAGATTAAACTTTTCAAGACCATCTCTTATGGCATAAGCCATCGAAAGGAACGGAGTAATACCGCTGCCGCCTGCAAGAGCTATAACAGTGCCGGCATCACGAATAGCATCATAATAGAAATTACCTTCCGGGCCGGATGTGATAATATCATCACCAACTTTTGCACTGTCAAGAAATTTATCTGCGGCAAAGCCTGTGGGATTTCTGCGAATTGTGATAGCGTATTTACCCTCTTTTGCCCATGCAGGAGATGAGCTGATTGAATAAGGCCTTGTAAAAAGAGAGCCCTCAATGTTCATCTGAATGCTTAAATATTGACCTGCTCTGAAACAAGCAACAGGTGAGCCGTCTTTACTGCCGAGAATATAAGTCTTCGCGTCTGTATGGTCAATTATATTTTTAATTACAAGTGTCTGTTTTTCCGGGTGAAGAGCTTTTGCATGCTCGTTAATGGGGAACACACCACTGATTTCTTTTGTGGGGGTTGAATCTATTACAGCGTTTCTTCTCTTAGGAAGGTTTGCAAAATCCTTAGCATCCTTCATTGTAATTCCGTCAAATTTAATTCCGTGTGCCATTATTTGTTACCTCCCTTTCCGTATTTTTTTAGGGCCATTGCAGCCATCATTTTACCTTGAAGCAATGCAGACGAATAACCGTCCCCTCTTGCACCTGATGTGCCTATGGGAAAAAGACCGTTAATGGGATAATCCTGTGCTATACTCATTGAGCGAGAGAAAATATCGTCCCAGTCTCTTGTTTCGTAGCCGTAAACGCTGCCCTCAGGAACACCTATATAGCGGGCAAATGTAAGGGGAGAAGCAATTGAAATTTCTTCGATATAAGGTTCAAGATCAATGCCTGCTTTTTCTTTAAGACTTGCAAGGAATTTACGGGCAATTTTTTCTTTAAGATCGAAATACTCTTGACCTTCCACATTATTCCAATCCTCTGCAGATGTGAACATTGTGGTGAAAGAACAAATGCTTGTGCCCTCAGGTGAAGCATGGGGGTTTGCTATATTGTAGCAAAGGAAAATTGAATAATCATTAGTGTCAATTTTCTTTTGGGATTCATATTCTTTTTTGGAATCTGCCGTACCGCTGAGGAAAATGCTGTAATCTTTAATTCCAAGCTCTTCAGCTGTTTTGTTAAGGCCAAGATAGGTAGTGAACATTCTTGCGCCCATCTTTCTGTCTCTTGCTGCAGAAAGTTTCTTTTCTCTTTCGGGAATGAGCTTTTTATCCATCATAGAGCCGTAAATAATATCCGGGTTAATGTTTGCAAGCACGCAATCTGCCTCAAATGTGCCAAGGTTTGTTTTAACTCCGCAGCACTTGTCACCCTTAAATATAAATTCTTCTGCTCTGCAATTAAAGAGAACTTCACCGCCCATTGCACGAAATCTTTCAATAAATCCAACGCTTATTTCATGAGAGGTGTATGAAGGAATATATGCTGCACTCTCAATATAATGCTTAACCATGCACACATAATGAGGAAATGAAAGGGATTCCATATCAACGCCCAAATATGACCAATATGTTGCCATAATGTCAATAACTTTTTGGGGAACGTGAATTGCTTTCAAAACAGACATACAGTCATGAGCGCCAACCTTGAGAAGGTTAGTGTATTTAACCATAAGCTTAACCATGTTGTAGCCGGGTTCGCTTACATAGTCAACTCCTTCGGTAACCTGATCAAAAAGCTCAAACATGGTGTCAACAGCTTCTTTACAGCCGGGTACATAGTATTCAAGCTTTTTCTTAAACGCTTCCGTACCTGCAGGCATAGAAACATCCATGGGTGTGCCGTCACTGTAGGTTGAAATTATACGGAAACAGTCATCAACTCTGTTCCATTCAACTTTTACGCCGTAACGATCAAAAAGACGTCTTACAGAGCCGGGGTTTTCTGCCGGGCCAAGTGAGCAAAGCTCATGCAACGATGGCTCAAACTCAAATCTGCCCCTTACAAAGCCTGTTGCACAGCCACCGGGAATGTTGTGCTGCTCAATGAGAAGCACTTTTTTACCGTTAAAGGCAAGCTCACAAGAAGCGGCAAGGCCTGCACAGCCTGAGCCGACTACAATGTAATCATACTTTTTCATATATACTCTCCTCTTATAAAAATTATCCAACAAGAATTATAAGGTATAAAATAATTTTTGTAAATAGATTAAATGAAAAGATTTGAAAATTTTAGAATATTCAATTAAATTTCAATTTTTTGAAGTTTTAATGCAAATTCATAAGACTCTTATATGTTTTCGGCATCGAGCTTCACAGCCTATCTACGATAATCGAATGTTTCTTAGGCTCTTCTTTCACTTGCGCATATCCGAATGAAGCGGCAAGCACCGGCGTAAAACCATTTGGTAGTTTAAGCTTTGCAAGCATTTCCGGATTTTTTGAAAAAAGCATAGAAGCTCCGGCATGAATAATACTATTAATGCCAAGAGAGGTTGCGGCAATCACCATATTTTCAAGCGCACAGCCTGCATTGGTAAGTTCAATTCCCGGCACGTTTCCTATTTTAGATGATACGAGAACAAGTGCAGCCTCGCCAAAGTTTTTGTTCATTTTTCTTCCGAGAACCTTTTCAACCATTGTGGAAACGGCATTTCCTATTTCATTTAAAAAGTTCTTGTCTTCAATCACAGTAATCCTAAGGGTATCATAGGCACCCATTCCGATGGGAGCTGCCATGCCGGCTTTTAGTATTTTCTGTAAATTTTCCTCAGATATCGATTCAGAATTGAATTTCCTGCAAGAATATCTTCTTGTAATTGCTTCCAATGTTTCCATTTGTATACCTCCACTACTCTGCTTTTTAGTTTTTGAAATTTATGCTTCATACCTGCCCTGCATACGCTACGGTAGATACAGGCACAGTCAATGTTCCGTGAACAGAAAAATAATCAAAGAGTTTATTTATTTCCACAAGGTAATCCGTAAAATTATTGTCAGTTTCGCAAAGAGAATATGATGACGATAAAGTTCTGTTTATAAAGCCTTGTCGGTTATATGTTTGATTGTTTTCTGCACGGAATATCTTGCATTCATTATCAAAAAAATCTAAACATTTTCTTTCGTTCATTCCATTGGAAAATCCATGGAATTCCGGGCAGTATCTACTGCAAATATCAGCAAGTGCTTTATTGCAACTATTGTTTTCGTTGCGAGTATTATAAACGATGATTACTTTGCCGCCCGGTTTTAAAATGCGTCGGCATTCTGATTTAAAAGTTTCTGCATTGAACCAATGGAATGCTTGTGCTGTACTAACACAATCTACGCTTCTCTTTGCAAGTGTGGTATTATCGGCGGTACCGTTTACAGAAGTGAAGCCATTATAAATACTTAACTTTTCATCGGCCTTACGGCGCATATCCTCGTTTGGCTCAACAGCGTAAACTTTATAACCACTTTTGAGTAATAAATCACTGAATATACCCGTCCCTGAGCCTATATCGGCAAAAGTACTGTCGGCAGGAACAGTTAAGGTGTTTTTTATAAAATCGAATAATCCCGCAGCATATCCGGGCCTTGTTTTGGCGTAGATGTCACCTTTGCCGTCAAAACGACTTGTATTATTCATTGAATATCAACCTCATTAGAACTTTCTTATGAGAACAGCACTTCTGATACTTTAATTAAAAAGATTTGAAAATTTTGCCGTGGATGCAAGGGACAAAGCCCCGTCTTTGCCGATAATTATATGATCTGAGAGCTTTATACCTGTTTCGCCGAGTAGCCTTGCAGCCTCTTTTGTAAGTTCAATATCCTCTTTTGATGGTGCTGCATCTCCGTTAGGATGATTGTGGGCAAGAATTACACTGTCTGCATCAGAATTGAAAGCAGTTTCAAGTATGGTACGCTTATCTGCCGTAACAGAGGTTTCATCTCCCTTGGCAAGTTCTTTGCAGGAAATTGCGTTTCCCAATGGATCAAGACAAACCATAAGGAGCATTTCTTTATCTAAGCCCTCAAATTTTTCGGAAATAAATTTCATAAGCTCGGCAGGCTCTGAAAGGGTGACTATTTTCTCTGTTTTTCCCATGTAGCGCCTGCTAAGACCGGGCAACATAGTTAAAAGCAGTGCAGAGCTTTCACCCATGCCGTCAACTTGAATAAGCTCATCGTATGAGGCGTTTAAAACTCCGCTGAGGCTGCCGTAATTCTCCAAAAGTTTTCCGGCAAGGGCATTAGTGTCACGGCGGGGAATTGAATAGAATAGCAAAAGCTCTAAAAGGCTTCTGTCCGGCATATTATCAGCGCCGATATTTCTAAAGGATTCTCTCACCCTGTGCCTGTGATTTACATGGGGATATATCTTTTTTTCTGCCATATTTTCACCTGCTTTCATTACTGAAAAAGATTATAATATGAGATTTTATTTTAAGCAAGGGAAATATATCGCTTGCGCTCAAGTTAGGAGCCTCTGCTCAGCAAGTAATCATCAACGAGTACTGTCGGGTTGCTTTGCTCCGACTGTATTATACTCAAATCAGTTATAAATTTCCAAATTAAATTCATAAAGTAAGTCATTAAGATCACCAATCGAAAGGCGTTTATCAATGGCAAAAAGGGTAACATTATCTCTCTTGTTTTTTGCGTAAAGAGCCGAGGCGGAACATTCAAGCAAAAAATGCTGGGTTTCTTCAATATTCATTCCCATGCCGAAGCAAAACATGATAATTTTATCTCTTGATGGATTTTTTGCTCCGGAAAGAATTTGATAAGCATAATGCCTTTCAAGCCCGGATTTTTTTATAACTTCGGCTTTAGAAAAGCCTCTTTTCTCTATTTCGGTCTTAAGTAAATCACAAGGATTGGCCGTTACAAAATTCTCTTCGTTCTCTTTAACATAATCATCATATTTTTTTTGACTTTTTAAAATTTCAAGTAGTTGCGCTGTAGTCCTTTTCATGCTATAATTCTCCTATCTTAAAGGTGGTGTATGTTTTTGAGTGACATTACAAAACAGCTTTTCGCTTGGAATACAGAAGAACTTAAACCTTTGAATGAAAGCACTTCCATTGTACGAAATATTCAAAGTGGCGAAATATATATAAAGAAACAGCTTGAAAATGTAAACATAAATTTAGCTGAAAAGCTTTGTTCTATAAGGCACAGAAATTTAGCTGCCGTGATAGAGATAACGAACGAAAATGGAGTTAATTATTCTTATTCCGAATATGTGCCCGGTTGTTCCCTTCAAAGCTATATTGATGATGGCAAAATATTCTCGGTAAAAGAGGCTGAAACTATTATTTTAAGTGTTTGCAATGGCCTAGAAATTCTACACACAAACGGAATAATTCACCGTGATATTACCGCCTCTAACATTATTTTATCCTATGACGGCAATGTTAAAATCATAGATTATGGCATCATAAGAGCAAAAAGAGAAAACGCAGAATGTGACACTCATATACTCGGCACGGCGGGTTATGCAGCGCCGGAACAATTCGGCTTTTTTCAAACTGACGAAAGAGCGGATGTTTACTCTGTGGGAGTTTTACTAAATGTGCTTTTAACAGGCAAATTTCCGAACGAAGAACTTTGCAAAGGAAAATTTCAGAAAATCATCGAAAAATGCATATCCATGGATTTAGCCAACAGATATGCAAACGTCACAGAAATAAAAGAACAAATTCTATGCAAAGAAATTATACACAGCAATGAGGAAGGCTTCCCGGGCTTCAGAAGTAAATCGATCATTACAAGAACACTTTCGGTTGTTCTTTATCTTGCAGTTTTAATTGCCTTTGCAGGTATTATATACGCCTTCTATGAGAACGGCGGTGTTAAAAAAGCTCTTTTTTCAGCCACGGCACAGGTTATTTCAATCGTAATTCCTTATTGTATGACATTTAACCCATTTAACTTCTTAGGAAAATTCAATATATATTCAAGAATGAAAGATTCTCAAAAGATTTTTTTAAGAACTTTTGTTTCGTTAGCCGCATTTTTTTGTGGATTCTTCCTTCTTATTTCTTGCGTATAACACACTTACAAAACTGCCCATTGGGCAGTTTTGTATCATTTAAAGGCAAATGTTTTAGTGACTTTTGTGCTGTCAAAGCTAAAGGACTGCCCTACCTCGACCTCCAACGGAGAAGAGGTGTCATTAAGCAAATATGCCTCCTTAACCTCAATTGTAGTACCGGTTTTTATTTCTTTTGATTGATTATCTTCTCCGCCGAAATCATCGTCATACCAAGTATTTTCAGCTTCAATTCCATTCTGATAAGCGTGAGTTACGAATGTCCAGTCAAAAGCTGCTGCCTCACTACTGTTATTTGTGTAAAAAAAAGTTACGATTGCAATAGGTTTTCCAGCATAGTTTGTTGTTGTACTGCAGCCTTTGATTTCAACTTTATACATACCGAGATTTGAATCGGTAGTGCTTATTACATTATTGTTTGATACAGAATCGGCTTTTGTGGTTTTCTCGGATATTTTGCTGCTTGAAGAATCCCCGTTGTCACTGAGTCTTAAAATGATAATCCCCTCAAAAATAATGATAAAAATAAGCATACCTATAAGTAACTGAACTGCCCCAAGTTGTGCAGACAGTACAAAAAAAGACTACCTAAAGTAGAAA
>CAVHYZ010000076.1:0-8537 GCA_963640495.1 Acutalibacteraceae bacterium | reverse complement strand
CGAAAGAACCTCTTCAAAATAATCAAGTATGTCGTTTAGCTTTAATCCGGCACTAACAAGGGGAGAGTCCGTTCCCGTTGCAACTGTCATTTTAATATCGGCATTTTTTAATTTTTCAAGAAACTCTTTGATGCCCGGCTTCAATGTGACCTCCGAATTATAGAAATTAAAAATTCTCATTTTCATTCTATTCATCATTTCTTCCGGCGTAATGGGAATATTAAACTTATTAATAACATATTCACAGGCTTGAAATGGACTCATGTATTCTATTTCACTGTTTAATTCTTTATTTGGCTTAACATTTAGGCTTCCGAGTGCTTCGCCCATAAGCCCATTCCAGAAGATCATAGAATCCAAAAGCGTACCGTCTGCGTCAAAAATAATACCTTTTACCATAGTTTTTCTCCAATCTGTTTATAAACATCATAACACATAAAAAAGATTTATTCAATTATCTTTATTTTTCTAAATTAAAATATTGATTTTACTGCTAATATGGTATAATATATTGGTTAACATTAGGCAATAATTACACAATGTTTTATGGAGGGATAGGAGTGTATAGAACACGAGAAACAAAAATTAATACTCTTATTTACCTTATATTGCTGTTTGCCATTCCGCTTAGCAATCATATATCAAATGGTTCACACATGATTTTACTTAATAAAAGCATAGAGTACAGCTTTCTTGTTATGGTGTGGGTTTTTGCCATCAGATGGCGCATAGCTGATAAGTATATGGTTAAAATGCTTCAATCTATAGCTTTTCTGATGGCTTTTTATTTTACATTAAGGTTTATAAAATATTCCCTTAATTTGCATGTGAATTCTATTTCTCGTATTCTTTGGTATGCTTATTACATACCTATGATTGGAATGGCAGAATTGTCTTTTGAATTTGCAGCCAAAATCGGCTTTGAAGTGCGAAGGATTTCAAATAAGGTCAAATTTGGAAACGCAAAATTTTTTTGCCGAACTATAAGCATAATAATTATGATTTTAATACTTACAAACGATATTCACAAGGGGGCTTTTAATTTCAATAAAGATTTTGTGAATTGGAATAGTGAATATACTCACGGTTTCATATATTATTTAGCGGTTATATGGATGGCTGCACTTTTTCTGTCAACTCTAATTTTAATAAAAAATCTTCATTATGATTACAGACACGGAAGATCTCTTATAATTCTTGTTTCTGTATCTTTGTTGGGTTTGCTTTTGGGTATCCTTTTTCTTGTTGTTTTTCCTCATAAGCATATCCTTCAATTGCCTGAAATATATTGCTTTTCTGTTATGGCTTTTTGGGAGGCCGCAATACAGTCGGGTATTATTACATCTAATTCCGGATATAATCAAATGTTCAAATATTTATCATCTCGCTGTGTAATTTACAACAACAAAAATGAACCTGTATATGAATCTGTAGTTCAAAGTGAACTTCCGGAAGAAGATAAAATAAATCATAAAATATTATTAAACGGTGGCTATCTTATATATAGCGAAGATATTTCGGAACTTAACAGAATAAATGCTTCGCTTGAAGAATCTGAAAATACGCTTGAAGAAGAAAATGCCGTACTTATGGCCGAAAACAAATTAACAGAAGAAGAAATCCAAATAGAAGAAAAAAATAAGATATATGATAAAATCTCTCAATCGGTTTTGCCTGAAACTTCAAAAATTTCTCTGCTTGCAACGGAGGCGCAGAAAAATCCGGAGCTATATGAGCATAACATAGCTCTTATATGCTTTTACGGTGCAATTATAAAACGACGGGCAAACCTTACAATTCTTGCATCAGAAAATAAACAAATATCTGTTGCGGAAATAAGAGTATCAATAGTAGAAATATTTAATTATCTTTCTCTTTGCTCAGTTAAAACAGCAATAAACGGCAGTGCCTACGGGTATATAAATGCAGAAGAGATTATTGATATAATAGATTACATCAAAAGCCTTTTGGAGTCTGTGATTGATACAATGACAGGCGTTATTTTCAGCATCTCCGAAACAGAAAAAGAAATAATTTTGAAATTTGCTGTTGAAGGCGTTGACGATATTGAATTATTGTCTTATTATAATGCTATAAAAGCATTTTCTTTTTGCGAGGATGAAACGATTTATATCACCTTTACCCTTGAAAAAGGAGGTGCCTAAAAATGACCTTAGGATTAACATTTAATATTGTTTTTTATAATTTGGTATTTATTTGGTTTTATTTTCTTGTGCTGCTGATGTTTTATTCTGTTGCACAATTTGTTAGGCAAAGGCGTGCCGGGCCGATAGTGTTGAGTATATTGATAACCGTTATAAATTATGTTGTTCTTCAAGTTATAATAAACACAGAATATTACGGCTTAATTTTGCGCCACAAAGGGAAAGGTTCAATTGCTTTTTCTTTGCTTTATATGATTCTTTCCGCAGTTATAGTAGCAATAATGATTAGAAATGCTAATACATGGTATGCAGAAAATATCAGTTTAAATTCAATAAAGCAGGCGGTTGATTCTTTTCCTGTTGCAATTTGCTGCTATTATAAAAACGGCAAAGTTATTCTTGTAAATGATTTAATGAAAAAATTTGCCTTAACCTTTATGGGCGGTTATGTCTTGAACGGAAATGTTTTTTATGACAGAATAATTTCCGGTGAGTTAAAAAAAGGATTTAATGTTTTTTTTGAAGAGGGTCAAATTGTTGTTTCTTCTCCAAGCGGAAATTTTTACAGGGTCATAAGAAGAGAGATAAAGCCCGGGAAAAAAGGCGTTTATGAAATTGTTATAAGCATAGTTACCGAACTTTATATTAAAGGACATGAGCTTATCCAAAGCAAAGAAAGGGCTAAAATTACAAACGAAAAAATAAAACAATACAGCGAGCATATTGTTGAGGTTACCCGTCAGCGAGAAATAATGCAGGCAAAATCCAATATTCATGATGTTTTGAATTTTATGCTTTTACGATCGAAGAAAAGTCTTGAAGGCTGCAGTGAAAAAGAAAAATCAGATCTTCTTTTGCAATGGAAATCAAATGCTATGATGCTTTGTAAAGAAGCTGACAGTTATTCTCATACGTCTGTTGAAAAGTTTATAAATGTAACCGAAGACCTGGGAATAAAAGTCAATTTTAAAAATGCACTGCCTCTTAATAATTCGGAAATGGCGGATTTGTTTTATGAGTTTGAGCTCGAAATGGCTATAAATGCCATTAAGCACGGTAATGCGAAAAATTTATACATATCTTTTGTAAAGAATGATAACAAATGTACAGCTGTTTATACGGATGACGGAAAAAACGAAGGAACATTCTTAGGCGAGGGTGGTGGACTGCTTCGCTTACGCAGTAAAATTGAAAAGGCAGGCGGTGAAATGAGTGTTGATTGCGGTGAACATTTCACTGTTACAGTTACATTAAAACTTGAGGAGGAAGAATGATGTGTAATGTGCTTATAGTAGAAGATCAGGAAATGCCAAGGCAACTTTTTGAAATTTTTGTTTCATCATCGGAAAAATATAATCTTGTAGGTTCTATTACAAATTCCGAGGAAGCGTTGCCATTCTGTAAAAAGAATAAGGTAGATCTTATTTTGATGGATGTTATTACGGAATGTAATAACAGCGGGCTTGTGGCAGCGGCAGAAATAAAAAAAGAAATGCCTAAAATAAAAATAATAATTGTAACCTCCATGCCTGAATATTCATGGATAAAAAGGGCAAAAGAGATAGGCGTTGATTCTTTTTGGTATAAGGAAACCTCTAAGGAGCCGATTCTTGCTTTGATGGATAGGACTTGCAATGGTGAGAGTATTTATCCGGATTCCACACCCGAAGTTACAATAGGCCTTTCAAGCAACCATAAATTTACGGCAAGAGAGCTTGACATACTACGTGAATTAACCACCGGTGACAGTAATCAGGAAATAGCTGAAAGACTGGGCTTATCCACAAAAACCGTGAGAAATTATGTGCAGGGGATGCTTGATAAAACCGGATTTCATACTCGTGCAGAGCTTGCAGTTGAAGCTGCAAGAACGGGTATTGTTATAAAAAAGAAATTACAATAAGAAATTCTTAAAAAATACTTAAAAAAATCTTAAAATAGGGTCATTTGACCCTTTTTTTATTTAACAAAATCCGTATAATATAGGCATGTGGTTGAGTTAAATGTTTTTAGGAAGCTAAATGGAAAAATGATTCTCATTTCTTTCCAAACAAAATCCCTGTCGATTAAGGCAGGGATTTTGTTTTTTTACTATGTTAATTGTTTTTATCGGGCATAAATACTGGAATTGAAATATTCGTGCAGGAAAATTCGTAAGTGCCTGAGCCGAATTCTTTTGAGTAATCACCTAAGCTGAAATAGCAAACAGTATTTTCGGGAATGGAGAGCTTAATATTAAGAATATCATTTTCTCTTGCAATATGAATTTTAATTTTGCCGTATATACTGTTATAATCACAATTTATATATTCCCAAGAATCAGGCAAATTCGGAGAAACAGAAAAATGCTTGTATCCGGGATTTTCTTCGTCACATTTAAGACCTGCTAAATCTTGAATCATCCAATCAAGTATACAGCCGTAGGCGTAATGATTAAATGAATTCATATCTTTGCTCCAAAAAGAACCATCGGGTTTAAGACCGTCCCAATGCTCCCAAATGGTAGTTGCACCTTGTTTAACGGGATAGAGCCATGATGGATATTTTTCACGCATTAAAAGATGTAAGGCTACATTCAAACGCCCGTAACGGCTTAAAGCATAACAAATGTATGGAGTGCCTAAAAATCCGGTGGTAAGATGATTATCGTTTTCTTTGATAAGCTCCACAAGGTCATCAACAGTTCTTTGCTTTGTGTTTTCAGGTACAAGGTCAAACATAAGAGCCAACACATGAGCTGTTTGCGTGGGAACGGCAAGACGGCCTGTTTCCGTGAAAAATTCCTTCTTGAAGAAATCAACAATATTATTATGAAGCTTTAAATATTCAAAGTTGTCTTCGGTGTATCCAAGCACAGCCGCCGCTTTGCTCAATATTAGCGATGAGTATGCATAATAAGCCGTGGCTGTTAAATCATTAGGCGTTGCGCCAAAATAGCTGCCTTCTTTTGCATCCAAAGCAAGCCAATCCCCAAAGTGAAAACCGCTGTTCCAATAAACGCCGTTTTCGGCAACGGAGCGAATGTATTCAACCCACTTTTTCATCATCGGATAATTCTTTTTAAGTTCAGATTTATCACCATAACAAATGTACAAAGTCCAGGGGCAAATTGTTGCGGAATCTGCCCAGCCGCAGGCACCGCCGTCATCGGTAAATATGTTAGGAACAATATTCGGTATTGCACCGTTTGGCTTTTGGTCGTATGCCATATCGGTAAGCCATTTTGAATAAAAAGCCCTCGTATCTCTTAAAAAGCAAGCTGTTCTTATAAATACCTGCGCATCACCGGTCCAGCCTAACCTTTCATCACGCTGAGGGCAATCCGTAGGCACATCAACAGAGTTGCCCTTAAACCCCCAGCTGACATTTTGTACAAGGCGATTTACAAGAGGGCTTGAGCACTCAAATTTACCGTTTTCAGACATATCCGAATCAAGAATAACGCCCTCAAAAATTTCATTTTCAGGCTCACCGGAAAATTCTGTAACCTTCATATATCTGAAGCCCTGAAAGGTAAAATGAGGCTGGAATATTTCTTCACCGTTGCCGGCTAAAATATAAATTATGTCGTTACGGGCAGAACGCATATTTTCAGCATAAAAGTTGCCTTCTTTGTCAAGAACCTCGGCAAAGTTAAGATGAACACGATCACCTTTTTTGCCTTTGACTTTTATACGAACAAAGCCAACCATATTTTGCCCAAAATCAAAAACGGTTTCACCCAAAGGAGTTTTGATTTTTTTAACAGGATTCAAAGTCTGCTGTTCACGGACAAATTCACCTGTTTGCATGCACATAACGGATTTATCAAAGTTGAATTTTTCGCATTTAGTAAAATTTCCATTTGTTATATCTTTACACCAATCGGAATTATCAATTCGAGCGTCAAAAGTTTCGCCATGATAAAGCTCGCTGTAAATTATGGGGCCAAAGCCACTTTCCCAATTTTTATCCGATATAAGAACCTGCTTTGTGCCATCGGTATAGGTTATGTGCAGCTGAACAAACAGAGCATTTTTTGAGCCATAGTGATTGCGATTACCGCTGCTTATTAAATCTCCTTTATACCAGCCGGCCCCTACAATTGCACCAATAACATTTTTACCTTGAAGTATATTTTGTGTTACATCATAAGCCTGCACTTGTAAGTGCTTGTTGTAAGATAAAAAGCCCGGAGCAAAATATGCATCGCCGATTTTTTGACTGTTTGTGTAAAAATCATACATACCGAGAGCGGTAACATAGGCTTTTGCCTTTTTGATTTCTTTATTTATTTCAAAACCGGTTCTGAAATAAATGGCATGGGAATCCTCCGGCTTATCAAGAGGGGATGAAATGAAATTTGCAGTGAAATCGGTGCAATTAAAAATACCTGTTTCAAATTTTGATGTTTCCCAATTACTTTTCTCACCGTGATTGTCTTCTATTTGCACACGAAAGAAATATTCTGTATCGGCAGAAAGAGATTCTCCTGTGTACTCGCAAAGGCGACTTTGCTCGGTTGCAACAATTCCACTATCCCACAATACTGTGCTGAAATCACTGTTTCTTGATACTTGAGTTTGATATGATTTTTGAAAACAGTTTTGCAAATCACTGTGAATTTTCCAGCTGAAACGGGGCTTAGCCGTTCCGAGACCTATGGAAGATATAAAATTTTCACATTCTAAATCATATAATTTCAGCATAGCAGTACCTTTAATCTTTTTTAATTTCGGCTAATTGTTCTTCGTCTTTTCTCTTAATGGAATTGAAAAACTTATCATATTTTTCTGCCCATTTTATAACATTTTCACGGCTGTATTTTTCCGGAAAATTCGGCTCAACGGCTGCAGTGAATCTGCCTACCCATCCTAATAAATTCATCATGTGACCACGAAATTCAGGCACATCACCCAGAATTTTAATTTTATCTCTTATATAAGCAGGAATCTTGGTTTTTGGCAAATCGCCTCTTATGAGCGCTTCAAGTTCCTCTGTTGAAACAAGGCCCATTTTGAACATATTGTTAACCTCTTTTGCAGTCATGAATGGCAAAAGATTTTTTGCAAGAGCAATATTACAAGCGGAAAATCCGATTTCTTTGAAAAATCTTTTTTCATAATTCCAAAGAGTTTCCACATTATACATTCCTTCGCTGTCTTCAATAACGGTATCCGCAAGCATTTTTGCGGCTTTTATGGAGTATGCCATACCCGAGCCTTTAACGGCATAAGTCATAAATGCTGCATCCCCTATAGCTGCATAGCCGTCTGCTACCATAACAGATAAAGGTTGACGAACGGGGATTTCCGTGAATTTGCCGCCTCTTATCATTTCTTTGTCCATTTGAGGGTTAAATTCATTTACAATTCTGAGACCTTCTGCCACATCCGAATAGTTGAGTTTTGGAAATCTGATTAGAAGTACATCCACAAAATTTTCTTCGGTTATGGCCCACCTGAAACCCTCGGTGCCGTTTTCCAATATATAAAGGTTATATTTATTTTCAGGGTCCGGTACTCCGGGAACCTTTTTGAAATATGCTCTGTAAGCGTGCAGAGTGTCGTATGGCCCCGTTTCTCTCTCAATATGAGTGAATTTTGGTAAATTCTCACGAAGAGGTGAATGAAGTCCGCAAGAGTCAATTATAAAATCCCCTGTAATTTCTCCAAGATTTATTTTAATTCCCGCAACCCTGCTGCCAAGCATAACAGGGCCCTCAATTTCTGTATTATAAACAAATTTCGCTCCAGCCTCTTTTGCAAGGGAGATGAGATAATTTATAAATTCTTTTCTTTCTACTGTAAGATTTCTGTAATTTTCATTAACCGGTATTGTTACCGACTCAACCTCTTTTTCGAGAGGAACAAAGGTGATTTGATTTGAAGGTGCATTGAAATGCTCCGGTATTTCTATTCCGGCATAATCAAGGGCAGAAGCATCAAGGGAATCTCTTTGGTCAAGACCACATTCACCCTCGGAAGATTTTTCATATACAGTTACATCGTGACCTTCCTTTGCAAGAAGCATTGCTGCCACAACGCCACCGTGCCCTGCACCTGCCACAATTATTTTTGACATAAAAATTCATCCCTTTTGACTTTTTATTTTCTCTCGCATTGATTATATCATTTTTAAAAATGTTCTACAATAAAAATTAAAAAATTTGTTTTTCACAAAGGCTAAAAAATTTTTCTGAAAAAACTGTTGACAAAAACAAATCTTCATAATATAATATATAAGTGCTTTACGATAAGCGAAGCGGTAAATGGCGGAATAGCTCAGTGGCTAGAGCACTCGGTTCATACCCGGGGTGTCGGCGGTTCAAATCCACCTTCCGCTACCAATACGGCCCGGTGGTCAAGCGGTTAAGACACCGCCCTTTCACGG
>CAVHYZ010000075.1:0-8627 GCA_963640495.1 Acutalibacteraceae bacterium | reverse complement strand
GTCGCTTTTTTCTATCTTTTTTTGATTTCAGTCTCACATCAATTGTAACTCTACAGATAAATAATATAAGATGCCTAAAATACTTGACAAGTAGCGTAATAAAGTGCAATAATATATTGATTTATTTTGTCCGTTTTTGGAGGAATAATATGAGAGTTATTACCGGCTCAGCAAGAGGAATGAGCCTTAGAACCCTTGAGGGTGAAACTACAAGACCAACAACAGAAAAAGTTAAAGAGGCGGTTTTCAGCGCCATTCAGTTTGAAATAGAAGGACGCAGAGTTCTTGACCTTTTTGCAGGCTCAGGCCAAATGGGAATTGAAGCTCTCAGTAGGGGAGCGATCAGCGCAACATTTGTTTATCAAGATAAAAGAGCTATTGGTGTTATTAAGGAAAATGTTGAAAAAACCAAATTTACAAAAGAATCACAAATAGTGCAAATGGATGCTATCGGATTTCTTAATATGAATATTCGCACCTATGACATAGTTTTTCTTGACCCTCCTTATTCAACTGGACTTCTTGAAAAATCTCTTGAAAGAGTTACAGATTATGTGGCAGAGGGCGGAATTGTTATTTGCGAGTATCCCTTTAAAGATACCGTACCCGTTTCTCCCGAAGGCTTTAACGAATACAGAACTTACAAATACAGCAAAACAGCGGTAACAATTTTCAGAAAGGTCTGATAAAAATGCGTATTGCTATATGCCCCGGCTCTTTTGACCCCGTAACAAAAGGCCATGTGGATATTATTCGCAGGGCATCAAAAATATTTGATAAAGTAATTGTCGTTGTAATGATAAATTTTCATAAACCGGATAGTTATTTTACGGCTTCCGAGCGTGTTGAGCTTATTAAAAGAAGCATATCCGATATTGAAAATGCCGAGGTTGATATGTACGGTGGACTTCTTGCGGAATACGCAGAAAAAAGGGGAGCTTGCGCCGTCGTTAAAGGACTTAGAGCAGTTTCGGATTTTGAATATGAATTTCAGCAAGCTCTTACCAATAAAAAGCTCAATTCTGAGCTTGAAACTGTTTTTATGACAACAAATGCGGAAAATATGTTCCTCTCATCAAGCGTTGTAAAACAGGTTTGCGAATTCGGTGGAGATATAAAAGAATTTGTGCCTGAAGAAGTATGTGATGACATTATCAAGCGAATAAAAGAAAGGAATAAATATCAATGAATACAGATCAACTTTTGAATCAAATTGATGATATTATTGAATCCGGCTCAAAGACTCTCAGAGGCGGTAAAATTGCCGTTGATGCAGAAGCTATCAGGGCTACAATAGATGAAATCCGTGCAGGTCTCCCAAAAGAAATTGCTCAGGCTAAGCTTATTGTTGCAGATAGAAATAATATTCTTGCAAAGGCGAAATCCGAGAGCGTTAATGTGGTTACTGCAGCACAAGAAAAGTCCAGAGCTCTTGTTTCCACAGCCGAGGACAAAGTAAGAACACTTGTTCTCAAGACAGAAGATTACTGCAAAAATAAAGTCGCCGAGGCTGATGCACAGGCTTCTCAAATTGTTAATAACGCAAATTCTGAGGCGGTTGAAATCAAAGCAGAGGCACAAACACAGGCGGCACAAATGGTTGATGACAGCATAATCGTTATTGAGGCTAAGGCGAAGGCGGATAGCCTTATGGAGTCTGCAAATGCTCAGGCACAGCAGACCATGGCAAACGCAAATGCACAAGCCGAATCTATTATAAATGCAGCAAACGAACAGTTTGAGTATACCACAAAACAGGCAGATGATAAAGCTGCTCAAACAGTTGAAAAGGCAAACAAGTGGTCATCTGAAATCAGACTTTCGGCAACGGAATTTATTGACAGCATTATGAATCAAGCGGATGAGGCAGTTACAAATAGCTTAAAAGAATTGCAGTCAGCTCGAAACAGTATTAGGTCACTTACGGCAAACGAAGCAAATTCAAATTTAACGGAATAAAAAAGTACGCCATTCAGCTTTGAGTGGCGTATTTTGAGGGATATATGGACAAAAGAATTTTTGAAAAGACAAAATATTTCATCGTTGATATGGATGGAACTTTTTATTTGAGCGGTAATATCATAGAAGGCTCAATAGATTTTCTTAACAAAGTGAGAGAAACGGGCAGAGATTTTTATTTTTTTACAAATAATTCTTCAAATAATGTAGAAGTATGCAGAGAAAAACTTGCAAAAATGGGTTACCCTGTAGATGAAAAAAGAGTAATAATTTCCTCTCATGTTGCCGCATCTTATATCAACAAATATTACCCGAAAAAGAAAGTCTATCTTCTCGGCAATGAAAGATTAACCGAGGACATGAGAAAAGCGGGGATAAATCTTGTGGAAGAAAATCCGGATATAGTTTTACTTGGATTTGATACTACATTAACATACGAAAAAATCAGAAAAGCAGCAAAATACATTTACGATGGCGCAATTTATCTTGCAACACATCCGGATGTTAACTGCCCCACTGCCGACGGATTTATGCCTGACACGGGTTCAATGATAGAAATGTTTGCCGCTTCCACAGGCAAGCGTCCACAAGTGCTTGGAAAACCTATGACAGCTACGATAGACTATATAACAGAGCTTCTTAACTGTAAAGGTGAAGAACTTGCCTTTGTCGGAGACAGACTTGCAACGGATATAGCAATAGGAGCGAATCACGGCATACCCTGTGTACTGGTTTACAGTGGTGTAACTACTCCTGAAGAATATGCTTCGCAAAATATAAAAGCAAGTGTTGAAGTAGCGAATCTAAAAGAACTTGCACAGTACATTTAATATTTAAAAAAGCTCTTGCAAAAACTGCAAGAGCCTTTATTTTACCTGTTTAAAAGCTGCTTATTAAGCTTTCTTTTTTTGATGATAAAGTAAAGAAATGTGCCTAATGTAAGCATTACCAACAGCTCGCCAAGAGCCACTAAACCGCCTTGAGTTAAAAAGCCGATAAATTCGAATTCTCCTTCAACAAAAAAATACTCAATTTCCCATCCTACTATGGCACCGTTCCATAATGACGGCATAAGCATAGCTGCAAAGGGATACCCCTTTAAACATACTTTTCTGAGGAGATATATACATATAGTTGCAAAAAGAGTTGCAAGGGTTCCGAAAACCATATCAAGAGGAAGCCCTGCACCGATGTTGTAAAGGTTTGAGATAACACATCCTATGGTTAAACCGGGGATGGCCGCCGGAGTAAATAACGCAAGCACATTAAGAGCTTCTGATGCTCTGAATTGAACTGCCATAGATGTTGTGCCCGGCAGTAAAAAATTTTGTGCATAAGTTAGTGTTGCGTACATAGCGGCAATAATTGCCGCTTGGGTAATAAATACAGTGCGTTTGTTTTTCATTGAGTTTTCTCCTTAGTTTTGTTTTTAGAAGACGAAATAAAATTCCGCCTGGTCAGGATTTTGCGAACTGACATTGGAGATTATACTCTAATACTTTTTATAATTCAACCCCATAATGAAAAAAGCTGTATTTCAAAAATTCAAATGAAATACAGCTTTTAATTTTTAATTATTCGGCATCGTCTGTGTTTTCCCAGTTGTGCCATACGCCTTGAATGTCATCATTATCTTCAAACATTTCAAGCATCTTGTTCATATTATCCATATCTTCTTTTTCAGTAAGAGTTACAAAAGTTGAAGGGATATATGCTGCTTCGGCTGAAAGAAATTTATAACCCTTTGCTGCAAGATCCTCACTTACTGCACCGCAATCATATGGATCGGTGCGGATTTCAAAGATTCCTTCATCGGTAAGAAAGTCTGTTGCACCTGCTTCAAGAGCATCTTCCATGAGCTTTTCTTCATCAACGTCTTCGCTTTCAACAAGTATAACGCCTTGCTTTGTGAAAAGGAAGGAAACGCTGCCGCTTTGACCCATATTTCCGCCGTATTTATCGAAATAATGACGAACGTCGCCGGCTGTCCTGTTACGGTTATCTGTAAGAGCCTCAACTATAACGGCAACCCCTTTGGGACCATATCCTTCATAAATTATTGTTTCATAGTTTGCTCCGCCTTGCTCGCCGGCAGCCTTTTTGATAATTCTGTCAATATTGTCATTTGGAACATTGTTTGCTTTTGCCTTGGCAATAACGTCCTTAAGCTTTGAATTATTCGCAGGATCAGGGCCGCCTTCACGAACTACAACCGCAATTTCTCTGCCTATCTTTGTGAATACCTTTGCTCTAGCGTTATCTGTTTTTTCTTTTTTGCGTTTAATGGTACTCCATTTGGAATGTCCTGACATACATAAACCTCACTTCAAATCGAATTTTAACTTTAAAATTATAATACCGGAATATATCACTTGTCAATATTAAAAATCCGTATTAAACCCGTTGCCTAAAATTTCATTTGCTTCGCTAACTATGACAAATACCTTGCTGTCTACAGATTTAACTATCTTTATAAGTCTTCTGATTTCGTGTTTGCGGGCAACACATATAAGCATATTTCTGTCCTCTCCGCTGTATGCACCTTTTGCGGGTAAAATTGAAACACCTCTGGGAGAGTTTGAAATCATTGCCTTGGAAACTTCATCTGCTTTATTTGTGAATATCATTATACATTTGCCGTTGCCCATACCGTAAAGAAGAGAATCCATACACCTTGAACTTACGAATGCAACAATTAGAGCATAAAGACCGCTGTCAATGTTTTTGAAAACTATCATATAAATTAAAACTATGGTAGCATCGCTGAGCATAACTATTGTGCCAACGGTAATGTGAGACCATCTTTTGTTTACAAGCTTGCCTATAATATCCGTTCCCCCACTTGTGGCACCTGTAGTCATTATCAATCCAAGGCCGGAGCCTTCAAGCACACCTGTAATAAGTGAGGCAAGAATTTTATCGTTTGTATACTCGATTCCGTATTTTGAAACCATAAAAGCTACAGCATCAAGGCAAAGCGAAAGAAGCACTGTTACCCATACGGTTTTGGCAAAACTTTTTCTTCCGAGAAATAGCCACATTAAAACCAAAAGCGGAATATTGAGCACTAAGCCTACAGTGCCAACGGGCCAATCCGTTAATCTGTGAATTATAACTGATGCACCGGTCATTCCCGTTTGAGCAAGATGATTTGGCAGTACAAAAACATTTACTCCTATGGAATAAAGCAGACAGCCTATAACCCATATTCCTGTTTCTTTCAGAAGATTTGATGCAGCATTTTTAGTTATCTTCGTCATTTTTCTCCTCTTTCATAAGCTCATAAAGTTCTTTGATTCTCTCGTTTTTTCCACTTAGATAAAGCCAACCAAAAAGACATTCAAGACCTGTTGCGTAATGATAATCGGCACTGCTTTGATTTTTGGGTACTGTACCTGTGTGAGCATTTCTGCCTCTTTTAAATATTTCTTCTTCATCCTCTGTTAGAAGGGAAAGCACTTTTTTTATATATCTTGCCTGTGCAGCAGCGCAAACCTTTGAGACTGCCTCTTTATGAAGCTCTTTAACCGGCCTGTTTGCCTCACACACAAGTTCACTTCGTATGAGAGCATCAAAAACCGTATCCCCGATAAAAGCGAGAGCCAAGGGGCTGAGAGATGTAAGCTTTACTTCTTTATCAATTAACATAAAATCACCGAATCAGTTAACAAAATCAAATTCAAGGTCATAAATTGAAACGGTATCGCCCTCATTTATGCCTTTTTCGTGAAGGGCATCTATAATACCGCTTGATAATAAAACCCTTTGAAAATACTGTAAGGATTCATAATCATCAAGGTCGCATCTTTGAAGAATTTTGAGAAGCCAAGGGGCTTCGACAAAATAAACATTATCTTCAACTCGTATTGTGAAGCTCTTATCATCTGTTTTCTCAAATATTTCGGCAGGAATTGATTCCTGCTCATATTGTTTTATGGGTGGAAGAGTTTGTAGTTTATTCCAAAGAGCATTTACTATTTCGGTTGTGCCTTCCTGTATGGGAGCACACATTTCATAATATTCATATCCTAAGCTCTCAAAGTGATTTTTTACAGACTCTCTTTGCTCATCTGTAGCAAGGTCTATTTTATTGCCGATAACAATCTGTGGCCTTTCAGCAAGCTCCGGATTAAATTTTACAAGCTCTTTGTTGATTATTTCAAAATCTTCTATGGGGTCTCTGCCTTCGCTGCCTGCAATATCGAGTATATGCAGAAGAAGCCTGCACCGATCAACATGACGTAAAAATTCATGGCCGAGGCCTACTCCATCACCGGCACCTTCAATAAGACCGGGAATATCAGCCATAACGAAGGAATTACCACCACCCATATTTATAACTCCAAGCACGGGGGTTATTGTGGTGAAGTGATAGTTTGCAATAATAGGCTTAGCTTCACTCACAACAGAAATAAGAGTGGATTTTCCTACGTTGGGAAAACCGAGGAGTCCGACATCCGCAAGGAGTTTTAATTCAAGACTTACTTCCCATTCTTCACCGGGAGTGCCGTCTTTTGTAAATCTTGGAATCTGTCTTGTTGGGGTTGCAAAGTGTGGATTGCCCCAGCCGCCTCTGCCACCTTTTGCCGCTACAAAAGGTTCGTCTGTGGACATATCCGCCATAACAGCACCACTTTCGGCTTCACGGATAATTGTACCCTTAGGAACATAAATAATAAGATCTTCACCGTTTTTGCCGTTTTTTCTGCCACCTGAACCGTTAGCACCGTTTGGAGCGGTATATTTACGTTTGTATCTGAAATCCGAAAGAGTGGCAAGATTTGTATCAACCTTGAACACGATATTTCCACCCTTACCGCCGTCACCTCCGTCAGGCCCACCGGCAGCTACATATTTTTCTCTGCGGAAACTGACGGCACCATTACCACCGTTGCCTGCTTTTATCTTAATTTTGGCTACATCTATAAACATTGTGAACCTCCGTTCCGATGGTGAATTATACAATAAGTCCGATAAATTTACAAGAACTTATTTTTCATTAAAGGCGTTATAAACATTCTGCGCAGAGGAAGTAGTCATTCCTTTAACTTTTGAGAGATCCTCTATACTTGCTTCGGATATCGCCTTCAATGTTTTGAAATGTTTTAGCAAGGCTTTTGCTCTGCCTTCTCCGATGCCCTCAATGTATGTCAGAGTTGTTGATATAGTGGATTTTTTGCTCTTTTGATGATGGTATGCCACGGAATATCTGTGTACTTCTTCTTGAATTGAGCCAACAAGTGTAAAAGCAGCTCTTTTTGATGTCATGGAAATTTCTTCACCGGAGGTGGCTATTGCCCTCGTCCTGTGGTGAGAGTCTTTTACCATACCGAATATAGGCACATTTATATTGTGAGCTTTCATAATTGGTATAACGGCATTTACTTGACCTTTACCGCCGTCAAGAAGTATCAAATCCGGCAAAATACCGAAGCCTTCATTACTGCCTTTGTTATTTTCGTATTCAGTAAATCTTCGGTCAAGAACTTCTGCCATGGAGCCATAATCATCTTGACCCGAAAAGCTTTTTATTGCAAATTTTTTATAAGCTTTTTTCAGCGGCAATCCGTCTTTGAAAACGACCATACCTGCCACATTGTTTGAACCGGCAGTGTGTGAAATATCGTAAGATTCAATATATCGTGGTGGTGTCTTAAGGCCTAATAATTGACCTAATTCATCAAGAGCAGCCGTATATTTGCCTTTTCTTCCAAGATAAATTGACAGCTTTTGCGCTGCATTTGAACGACACATATCAACTAAAGAATGCTGTTCCCCTCTTTGGGGCACAAATATATGAACTTTTCGACCTGCAAGTGAAGAAAGCCATTCTTCCAGCACTTCGCTTGCTTCTACATCCCCGTCGACCGTTACTCTCGGTGGTATTGAATCTCTCATTGAGTAATAACTTCTCAGCAGTTCATACCTTGCCGAGGATAAATCTTCGGGGTAATCTATGAAAAAATGCTCACTTTCGTATAAACGGGATTCTTTGAATCTAAGCACTGAAAGGCAGGCCTTTGGATTTATACCGTCAGCTGCTCCGACTATTGCAAAAACATCTTGCTCTTCAACTGCGGCAGCTACAACTTTTTGCTTATCCGTAACCTTTTTTATGGAGTTTATCGTGTCACGGAGCTTTGCGGCCTTTTCAAATTCAAAATTTTCGGCGGCTGATTTCATCTTTTCTGTGAGCTCTTTTACAACCGTTCCTGAGCCGTTTACTATGAAATCGAGAGCCTGATTAACAGCTTCGTTATGGGCTTCTTTGCTGACTTTTCCGGCACATGGGGCGGAACATTGACCTATTGAATAGTTAAGACAAGGACGGCTTTTGCCGTATTCTCTCGGAAATTTCTTGTTACATGATGGAATTTTGAATATTTTTTTCGCATTTGAAATTGCGTTGGATATTCCGAAAGAATTCATATATGGTCCAATATATTCGGCGCTTGGATCATCTTTTTGCTTTACGGCATAAAAATTTTTCCATTCACCTTGGTTTATTTTTATGTAGCTGTAACCTTTATCATCTTTGAGCAAAATATTATATTTTGGAGAGTGCTGTTTTATAAGAGAACATTCAAGCACAAGAGCTTCAAATTCGCTGCCGCATAAAATATAGTCAAAGTCTGCAACATTTTCAACCATTTTGCGTACTTTTTGAG
>CAVHYZ010000074.1:0-8631 GCA_963640495.1 Acutalibacteraceae bacterium | reverse complement strand
GAATTACCACAAATAATATAAAATGGGGAAAGATGCCGCAAAGTGACAATGTGAAACGTGAAATGGAGAATGGGGAATGATGGGTCGCTCCGCTCCGGTTGCATTAGTTTTTAGTAGGCGTTAACTGTAAGCTGTGCCTCTCTTATACAGTCGCAACACTCAATTGGCAATTAGCATGAAATAGAATTTTGATTCAATACGCAATTATGTATCCAACACAAACAGGATCATTATCTCCCACTGTATTCATAATCTTATAGAAAGTAAGATGCGCTTCTTTCCCGGTTCTGCTTTTTGAAGACAAAACAGAAATTTTACCTTTTAGTAAGCTTGTTACGCTGCCGTCGGAATTCATGACAGATTGGGTATGAATAAGATTTATCTGTGGAATAGGAAAATTCAAGGCAAAGTCTTCTTTTGATATATTAAGTGGTAAAAGTGTGCCTTTGTCATTTTCAAGCATCCAAAAAGCAAGTTTTTGACGAAATTCATCTTCTTTTAAAACATCGGTAATCATAATTCTATTCCAAGAATGTGGCAAACATCTGCTACAACTTTATTCATATCGTCCATTTGTTCTTCCATTTCAGATACAAGTTTAAGCTGTGTGCGTGCTCTTACAAGATTATGCTCATGATATTCAACCTTGAAGTAAGTGTCGCCGTTAATATAGTCTCCTAAGAAACGCATACCACACTCAAGAGTCATAATTTTTGAACTGAAAGCAAGATTTTCGATTTCTTTTTTTGTAAGCGATTTACCGGCAGCAGAAAGAAAACCCTCTGTATAGGCTTTAAAATATTCAAGGCTGAAATGAACTTTATCAAGGTCTTTTTCATCCTCAGCTGCGGTGCTGGCGCCAAAACGAATGCTGTCACCGAAATCGTAGAGTGAAAGGCCGGGCATAACGGTATCAAGGTCTACGACGCATATACCTTCCCCTGTTTCGTTATCTATCATAACATTGTTGAGTTTTGTATCATTATGTGTAACTCTTAGGGGCAATTCCCCTTTTTCAAGCATATCCACAAGTACGCTGCAATCTTTTTCCCTTTTAAGAATAAAGTTGATTTCTTCCTTGCAATTATCTGCTCTGCCTGAAAGATTATCTTTTACAGCCCTCTTAAAATCCGCAAATCTTGATACGGTATTATGAAAATTGGGTATAGTTTCTTCAAGGCCTTCTATGGGATAATCTGCAAGCAGACATTGAAATTTACCGAAAGCCTCGGCTGCCTTCTTGAAAACTTCAGGATTTTCAACCTGCTGAACTGTATGGGCATTATAAACATAGTTCATACAGCGCCAATACTTGCCGTTAGTGTCAACATAAAATGGATTACCATCCTTTGACACATAAAGCTGTAAACATTCTCTTTCCGGATTTCCACCATTTTCAATAACTTTCTTTTGAAGATGATTACTAACACCCACAAAATTATTCATAACTCTTACGGGATCTTTGAAAACATCTGTATTAAGCTCCTGCACAAGATACTGGTGTATACAGCCGTCTTTGCCCTTAAATTCAAACACAAAAGTATCATTTATATGGCCGTCTTCTATTCTTCTTACGCTCTTAAATTTCCCATCAAAAGCGAAAGCGGAAATAAGTTCATCAATTTTTACGGATTCGATTTCCAACTAATCATTTCCTTTCGGTTAAGTGATTTTCAGCAAAATGCTATTATTTATTATTTTTTCAATAAAGTTTTAAGAAATTGTCCTGTATATGATTCTTTAACCTTTGACACTTGCTCCGGAGTACCTTTTGCAACAACGATTCCTCCACCGTCACCGCCCTCGGGGCCAAGATCTATAATATAATCAGATGTTTTAATTACATCAAGGTTATGCTCAATAACAACAACAGTATTTCCTTTATCCACCAGCTTATGAAGCACATCAATAAGTCTGTGAACATCGGCGGTATGAAGGCCGGTGGTAGGCTCATCAAGAATATATATGGTTTTGCCCGTAGCTTGCTTTGAAAGCTCTGTTGAGAGTTTAACTCTTTGAGCTTCGCCCCCTGAAAGAGTGGTTGCCGGATGACCGAGTTTTATATATCCGAGGCCCACATCATAAAGAGTTTCAATCTTTCTGCGGATTTTCGGAACATTCTCAAAAAAGTTTAACGCTTCTTCAACGGTCATTTCAAGCACATCATAAATATTTTTACCTTTGTAACGAACTTCGAGAGTTTCGTGGTTATATCTTTGACCGTTACAAGCCTCACAGGGAACATAAATATCCGCAAGAAATTGCATTTCAATTTTAACAATTCCATCGCCTTGGCAAGCCTCACAGCGTCCTCCTTTAACATTAAATGAGAAACGGTTTGCTTTGTATCCCCTTTGTTTTGCATCAACGGTTTGAGCGAAAAGCTCACGAATATCCGTAAACACACCCGTATATGTGGCAGGGTTAGAACGAGGAGTTTTACCTATCGGAGATTGATCTATATTTATAACTTTATCAAGATATTCCGTGCCTGTTATTTTCTTATATGCTCCCGAAATTTTCTTTGCGCCGTTAAGCTCGTTGGCAAGGTATTTATACAAGATTTCGTTTATAAGGGAAGATTTGCCGCTGCCGGATACACCGGTTATGCTTACAAATTCACCCAAAGGAATTTTAACATCTATATTTTTTAAGTTATTTTCTTTTGCTCCGTAAACGGTTAAGAAATTGCCATTACCTTTTCTTCTGTTTTCGGGAACAGGGATAAACTTTTTACCACTTAAATATTGACCTGTAACAGACCTTTCACAGTTCATAATATCCTGAGGTGTACCTGAACAAACAAGCTCGCCTCCGTGAACACCTGCACCGGGACCTATATCCACCACATAATCTGCATTCAATATGGTTTCTTCGTCGTGCTCTACAACAATAAGAGTGTTGCCTAAATCTCGTAAATTTTTAAGGGTTTGAAGGAGCTTTTGATTATCCCTTTGATGCAAACCTATACTTGGCTCATCAAGCACATATAAAACTCCCACAAGTGAAGAACCTATTTGTGTGGCAAGTCTTATACGCTGAGCTTCGCCACCTGAAAGTGTGGAAGCAGAGCGGGAAAGCTGAAGATAATCAAGACCAACACTTGCAAGAAATTCCAATCTTGTGCGTATTTCTTTTATTATTTGGTCGCCTATCAAGTGTTCCCTATCTGTAAGTTGAAGATTTTTTATAAAATCAAGCTCTGCTGTTATTGGCTTACGGGAAAATTCATCAATATTTATCCCCCCTACGGTTACGGCAAGGGATTCTTTACGGAGCCTTGCACCATGACATTCAGGGCAATCAACGGCTGTCATATACATTTCTATTTCAGAGCGGGCAGCTTCACTGCTTGACTCTCTGTATCTTCTTTCAAGGTTTGACACTATCCCCTCAAAATCTGACATATAAGTATAGTTGCCGGAGCCGTAAACTCCGGGGCGTTTAAATTTAATTTTTTTGCCATCTGTGCCATAAAGCAGAGCCTTTTTTGCTTCTTTTGAAAGTTTCTTAAAAGATGTATCAAGAGAGAATTTATATTCTTCCGCAAGACCCTCAAAATACATACGAGCTATGCTGCTCTCTGTACTCCATCCGCTTACCTTCACGGCACCATCGTTTATAGACAAACTGTCGTCAACAATTAAATCCGCATTAACTCTTACGAAATCACCGAGTCCCAAACATTTTGGACAAGCGCCAAAGGGATTGTTGAAAGAAAAGGAACGAGGCTCCAACTCTTCAACACAAACTCCGTGCTCCGGGCAAGCATAATTAAGAGAAAATAAAAGTTCCTCTTTGTCTATAATATCAATAATAAGCAAGCCATTCGAAATATTTGTTGCAGTTTCTATTGAATCCGTAAGGCGTGAGCGAATCCCATCTTTGATTACAAGGCGGTCAACAACAACCTCTATATTATGTTTTATATTTTTATCAAGGGCGATTTCTTCGGATAAATCATAAATACTGCCATCTATGCGAACCCTTGCAAATCCGCTTTTACGAGTGCTTTCCAGTTCTTTTTCAAAACGACCTTTCTTGCCTCTTGCAATAGGAGAAAGAATTTGAACCTTGGTTCCCTCATCTAAAGAAAGCACTTTTACTGCAACATCGTCTACGGTTTGCTTTGCTATCTCTCTACCGCAAACAGGGCAATGGGGTATGCCTATGCGTGCATAAAGCAAACGCAAATAATCATAAATTTCAGTAACAGTACCAACGGTGGAGCGTGGATTTTTTGATGTGGATTTTTGATCTATGGATATTGCGGGCGAAAGGCCTTCAATGCTTTCCACATTGGGTTTATCCATCTGCCCGAGGAACATTCTTGCATAAGACGAGAGAGATTCCACATATCTGCGCTGCCCTTCGGCATAAATTGTATCAAAGGCAAGGGAAGATTTACCCGAACCTGAAAGCCCTGTAAAAACCACAAGTTTATCACGTGGAATTGTAACATCTATATTTTTGAGGTTGTGCACTGCGGCACCTTTTACTATGAGATTATCCGTTGCCATATTTACCTCTTGCTGT
Source organism: Acutalibacteraceae bacterium (assembly GCA_963640495.1). Classification (GTDB taxonomy): domain Bacteria; phylum Bacillota; class Clostridia; order Oscillospirales; family Acutalibacteraceae; genus CAG-177. Next base: position 4,095 of record CAVHYZ010000074.1, on the reverse strand, counting down.
TTTTGCCGGAATTTTTGATTTTTTCTATCTTATCACGAAGATAAACTGCGTGCTCAAATTCAAGAATCTTTGCGGCAGCCTTCATTTCCGCAGTAAGTTTCGCAATAAGTGCTTCTTTATCCTTATGGCTCATCTTTGCATAAGACTTGCCGTCATCATCTGTTTTTGCGGAAATCTCAATAATTTCACGCACATCTTTTACAATAGTCTTTGGAATTATACCGTTTTCTTTATTATATTTCATCTGCTTTTTACGGCGACGATTTGTTTCGGTGATAGCTTTCTCCATTGAAGGAGTAACCTCATCCGCATACATTATAACCTTACCCTCTGCATTACGGGCGGCACGGCCTATGGTTTGAATAAGCGAGGTTTCGCTTCTCAAAAAGCCCTCTTTATCCGCATCAAGAATTGCAACAAGAGAAACTTCGGGAATATCAAGCCCTTCACGCAAAAGATTAATACCTACAAGCACATCAAAATCTCCGAGCCTTAAGCCTCTGATTATCTCCATACGCTCAATGGTATCAATATCGTGGTGCATATATCTGACCTTTATATCAAGATTATCAAGATATTCTGTAAGATCTTCTGCCATTCGCTTTGTAAGAGTTGTAACAAGCGTTCTTTCTTTCTTTGCCGTTCTCTCATTTATTTCCGAAACAAGGTCATCAATTTGGCCCTCGATAGGCCTTACGGATATCTCCGGGTCAAGAAGTCCGGTAGGCCTGATAACCTGCTCTGTAATCTGTGCACTTTTTTGTTTTTCGAGATCTGACGGAGTGGCGCTTACGAATATTTTTTGACCAACCTTTGCATAAAATTCATCAAAGGTTAATGGTCTGTTATCAAAAGCGGAGGGCAATCTGAAGCCGAACTTTACAAGGCTTTCTTTACGGGCTTTATCACCGCCGTACATGGCTCTAACCTGAGGCAGAGTTACATGAGATTCATCAACAAACAAAATAAAATCATCAGGAAAATAGTCAAGCAATGTAAATGGAGATGAGCCTGCAGGTCTGCCGGACATAACCCTTGAATAGTTTTCTATGCCCTTGCAAAAGCCTGTTTCACGGAGCATTTCCATATCATATTCTGTTCTTTCTCTTATTCGCTGGGCTTCGAGGAGTTTACCGTTCTCTTCAAAATAAGCTACTCTTTCTTCCATCTCCGCTAATATATCTTTTATGCTTCTTTCCATCTTATCTGGAGCAATAACATAGTGAGATGCAGGGTAAATTGCCACATGAGAAAGAACATTTTTAACTTGACCCGTAAGAGCGTTTATCTCGCTTATACGATCTATTTCGTCTCCGAAAAATTCAATACGAAATGCATTTTCGTTTGAGTAAACGGGAAAAACCTCTACTACATCCCCTCTTACTCTGAATTTATTACGGCTGAAATCTATATCATTTCTTTCATACTGTATGGCAATAAGTTTTGAAATAAGCTCATCCCTGTTTTTTTCCATACCCGTTCTCAAAGAGATAACCATGCTTCTGTAATCTATAGGGTCGCCTAATGTGTAAATGCAAGAAACGGAAGCAACTATTATAACATCTCGCCTCTCAGAAAGAGCAGAGGTGGCAGAGTGACGCAATTTATCTATTTCATCATTAACTGCAGAGTCTTTTTCTATATATGTATCCGTTGTGGCAATATATGCTTCCGGCTGATAATAATCATAATAAGATACAAAATATTCAACTGCGTTTTCCGGAAAAAATTCTTTAAATTCACTGCAAAGCTGAGCGGCAAGAGTTTTATTGTGAGCAAGCACCAAAGTAGGCCTGTTTACCTGAGCTATTACATTTGCCATTGTGAAAGTTTTACCGGAGCCGGTAACTCCCAAAAGAGTTTGTTCGTTATAGCCGGCATTTATACCTCTTACAAGGTCTTCAATAGCTTGGGGCTGATCACCCATAGGCTTATAGGGCGCAACCAATTTAAATTTATCCACTTGTTGCGCCTCCCATAAACAGACATAATCGTAGGTATTATATCACATAATATTTTATAAATAAACACTTAATCTGATGTTTTTTGCTTTTTTCCATTTTACGCCAGTTCACAAAGCCGTAAATATTGTTAATTAAAAATACGGAAAAACAGGCAACCATCGAAATATATTGCCTATCTATTATTGATGCAAGCACCCAAAGAATTATCAGCACAACATCATTTGACGCATAAGCGAGAGAGAAATATGGGCTGCGTCTGAAAGTTAAATAAGCGCCAAGAAAGGAGGTGGTAACGGATATAGTACTTGGCATAATATTTGCAGTATTAAAAGCAGACAAAATAAAATAGAAGGCAATCGTAACAACTACTGTCAATATAAGCATAAATATAATTTCTTTTTTCTTTAAACGGTTCACTTTAACTTCAGAATGATTTCCTTGATATGGATTTTTAAGCCATGATATAAGAGCGAAAAGAGCGATGGGAGCAGAAATACCGAGGTAGGTTATCATTTCTCCGTAATAAGCAAAAGAATAGGAAATTATCCCATAAAGCACACTAAAAACAATTGTTAAAAACTGGCCTATCGGGTTGCCCTTTGCATTAAACAAAATAAATGTTACACCTATAAGCGACGCAATAAATTTAAGGTAACTCTCCCCGTTAAAAGCAAAGAAAGATACTGTAATTAAACACACAGACAGGCACCAAAGACATAATTCAAATTTTATGAAATAATTTTTTATTTTTTTCATGATATTATCTCCGTCAAAAAAAATAGGTCGCCTGCATTTCTTCAAAGACCTAACGAAATGCAAACGAACGAAAAATCACTCTCTACCCGGTGGCAGTGTCATATTGTGTGTGGATTATATCATAGAAATATTGAAAATGTCAAGGTTGTAATTTAACGATATTAATGATATACTGATTTCGAAAACTATGGAGAGGGGCAATGTTATTATGAAAAAAACTTATGACAGCTTTATGGACGGCAAATGGAAGAGTATTCAAAAAGAATACACTGAGGATACCCCCATATTTGACGAAAACGGCAATTTACTTGCCGCAGGCTGGGCAAGGCATGATGTGTTTGAATATAATCGCAACCTTGTTAAAGATAAAAAGCGCCGCAAAGAGTGGGATTTTTATCAGCTTTCAAACGGCAGATTTATGGTGCAGCTCAGTTTTGCTAACATTCAGCTCGGCGGGTATATTTCAGCTGTGCTCGTGGATTTACAGCTTGGTAAAATCATTAACACAAAAATGTCTGTTTTTGTTGGTGGTGGTGACAAATATGTGTTGCCCCCAAAAGGCGATGTTGTAAATAATGTTAAGGGCAAGCTCGGCAGAGCTCATTTTGAATTTGACACTAAAGCAACAAGACGTTCTTTGTATTTCAAAATGGATGAGGTTGAGCTTAACTTCACAATGGATATGTTCCCTGACCACGAAAATATTACTACACTCATTCCTTTTGCAGGGAAGCCCGATAAATACTTTATGACAATTAAGCAAAACTGTATGCCCTGCGAAGGAACTTACAGAATAGGTGCCGATATATACGATTTTTCAAAAGACGATACTTTCTGTGTGCTTGACTGGGGAAGAGTAAACGCTCCTTACAGTATGGTATGGTACTGGGGCAATGGCTCGACCTATGTTACCGACGAAAAAGGCAAAAAACACATTTTAGGCTTTGAAATCACATGGGGTATCGGCGATGAAAGCAATGCAACGGAAACTTGCATTTTCTACGACGGTAAAGCTCATAAATTCGGCGCAGTAGATGTTGAAACATTCCCGAAGCCCGATAAATATATGGAGCCTTGGCACTTTATATCGGAGGACGGCAGATTTGATATGACTATGACGCCTTTCTTTGACCACCATGCAGATACAAATGCTTTGGTTATGAGAATGAACAGTCACCAAGTTCACGGCCTTTGGAATGGAACAATGACACTTGATGACGGCACAAAAATAGAAGTTAAAGATATGTACGCTTTCTGCGAATATGTTGAAAACAGATGGTAAAAAATTGAATTTTTATATAGTTATGAGCCTCTGCAAATTGAACAAGTCCGTAAAAAATGGACAATAGAAAAAAGAGACCTCCTATGGTAGAAT
>CAVHYZ010000073.1:6915-8761 GCA_963640495.1 Acutalibacteraceae bacterium | reverse complement strand
CCTCCGCTACGCTCCGTCGCTTACTCTCTCTGTCCCGAAAAAACATTCTAATTAGTTTTTTTCTCTCAATTTTCTTAGTCTCACATCATTGACAAATGCACATTTTATAATTATTTGAAACTATTCATTATTATCTTTTACATTTAGAATTAAAAAAGCTATACTCCGAGAGTAGCAAAAATCTCAACGGAGTATAGCAATTTCACTAAAAATTTAGTTAATTTATTTCCTCGTGTAAATCTACAAATCCTTTAACAATAGATGATGCAGTTTTGCTACCAAGAGAAATTAATTCTTGATAATGATCACCAACAATGCCAAGAGAATAATCATTATCCGGAACTATATAACCGATCGCATCGTTACAAAGGCCAAAACAAATTGTATCATCGCCGAAAATTTCGGTAATAGAAGGATAACCAAAGTTTTCTCCTTTAAACGAGCCTTCTGCAGTCAACGATGCACCTCCGTACATTATATCTTGAACAAGTTCGCCGGGAACCATAGCAACCTTTATATTACCAAATTCAGCATAACCGATTTCGGTAAACATATAATACTTATTTATGCCTTCTTTATACATCTTGTAACAAGTGATATCTATTTTTCCTACAAGAGCCATTAATGGATTGTTTACTTCTATTTGTACTTCTTTCAGTCTTATATTTAGAATAGGATCAAGTTTTGTTTCGGTAACAGGCTCCCAATCTTCAAACCATAAAGTATATCCATCTCCACCTTCTGCTTGCTCCTTTTTTATTGTTTCCCAATCGGCAGCAGCGGAAATTTCATCATAAGTTTTAGTAAGGTTAACCGCTATATTGCCCATCTCATGGCCATAGCGAACAGCTTGACCATATCTTCTACCGGTATTCACGCCATCATTTGTTAAGCCTCTGCCGTAATAAATACCGGCTATTGCACCATTCATAAACATAAAATTATATCCGGCATTTTCAATTGTTTCACCCATGTAATATACATAATCTCCGGAAAGCTGTCTGCCATTATCTTGTTTATCACTTGTAGCAAGGCCGACAACATCGGGATGAGCAGCAATATTTACCATCATTGTGGATTTTGAACCGTCGTTAGGAGTAAATACAAATCTTGAAATATCAGAGCAAAGGCTTGTTGAGGATTTTCTGTTTTTATTATTAAAGTATTCTTTGTTAAGAGTCTTTTTAGCGTAAGTCATCGTGCCGTCTTTCATATTAGCAATTGCATCTTTCATTGAATTAGCAATCACATGGCAGGCCCAGTCAAGCCACTCTGTATTTACTCCTCTTTCTTTGTTAATGAAAGGTAAATAAGCTTTTGCCATATTTGTGAGAACTTTTTTGAATGTGTTAGTCCATAAGCCTTGGGTATCAATACAACTATGGCAGTGAGTAGAAGCTATGTTAACAGAATTTAATTCAACGCCTACATTAAGTGCTTCAAGGTATTTTCTTACAGTTTTTATATCTTCATTGCAAAAACCAATACAATCAATATTTGCAAATATTGATACGCCCCTGCCGGAACAGTCGGAAACGGCAATAATGCGTACCTGCATGTCATCTATTACTTCTTCGATTTTATTATTCATTCCATTATCGATGGTCATAAAACCACCGAGATAATATTCTGTACCTTTTTCGAGAATATCATCGGGAACAAGAGAAGCTTTTGAGTATCCGAGCTGCCATTCGGCATCTTTGGCAGGCTCACTAAGAAATTCATCTGTTCCTGTATAAAATGTATCTTCGATATGTTCACTTAATTTTTTAATATTTTTGCTATCCGGAACAGCAGCGCAAATTCCACTTAATAAAACTCTTATGACTCCTTCAAGAGCAGAGAC
>CAVHYZ010000073.1:0-6905 GCA_963640495.1 Acutalibacteraceae bacterium | reverse complement strand
TGATGCAGCAGATGCTCCTACAGCTGAAAAGCCACAAAAAATAATTGAAACAGCAAGTAAAACACTTATAATCTTTAAACTTATCTTTTTCATATATATCCCTCCGAATTTATTAAATAAATTTTACCATTAAATCAACACACTGTAAAGAAAAAAATAATAATTTAATAAATTTTTTTATCATTCGATATTTATACTATACATTATATACAAAATATCAAATTTTTATTGAAAATCAGCAAATGGTTTAGTATAATAAATTAAATATAAACTGGGGATGATTTCAATTAAAAGAGTCGCTGCAATTCACGATATATCCGGAGTTGGAAAATGTTCATTAACTGCGGCTATACCTATTATATCTTGTGCTGGGTTAGAGTGTAATCCGATTCCGACAGCCGTTCTCTCAACTCATACAGGCAATATTAAAGGGTATACTTTTACGGATTTAACAGATGATATCATTCCGTACTGTGAACATTGGAATTCTCTTGGAATTTTCCCTGACACAATATACACAGGCTATCTCGGGTCCGCAAAGCAAGTGCAAATAGTGATGGATTCGATTGATTTATTGAAGAAAGATAATACTAAAATTATTGTAGACCCTGCAATGGCAGATAGCGGCATTTTATATAAAGGATTTGATAAAGATTTCCCATCAAAAATGTCTATACTTTGTAGAAAAGCCGATATTATTATTCCGAATATTACAGAAGCCTGCTTGATTACAGGCATAGAATACAAAACAAATTATGACATGCATTACGTTGAGAGTCTTCTTTATAAGTTGAGTAATTTCACAAAAAGATTTGTCATTCTTACCGGAATTTCTTTTTCAAAAGATAAAATAGGCTGTTCGATTTTTGATAAAGAAAGCAAAAAAATAAATTCGCTTTTCAGCGAAAAATATGATGGTACATATTATGGTACAGGTGACATATTTGCGTCTGTGATAGCTGCAGGAATCACTAAAAATTATGATTGTTATTATTCAGCCGAAATTGCATTGGAATTTGTCAGAAGAGCCATTAAAGAAACATTTGAAGATAAAACAGATACAAGGTTTGGCGTTGCATTTGAAAGCCATCTGCCTTTTCTGATAAAATCATTCGGAGGTCAAATATGAGTTATGCAGATAAAGTCTTTATCGAAACATGTAAGGATATTCTCGAAAATGGAATCAGTGACAAAAACATCAATGTAAGACCTCACTGGGAGGACGGGACGCCTGCTCACACAATAAAAAAATTCGGTGTAGTTAACAGGTATGATTTAAGCAAAGAATTTCCTATTTTAACATTGAGAAAAACGTTTCTTAAAAGTGCCGTAGATGAGCTTCTTTGGATTTGGCAAAAAAAATCTAACAATGTAAATGATTTAAGCAGTCACGTTTGGGACGCATGGGCTGATGAAAACGGTTCAATAGGTAAAGCTTACGGCTATCAACTTGGAGTTAAACATCATTATCCCGAAGGCGATATGGATCAAGTTGATAAAGTAATTTGGGATTTAAAAAACAACCCCGGAAGCAGACGAATATTAACCAATATATATGTTCATCAGGATTTAAGTGAAATGTCACTTTACCCTTGTGCATACAGTATGACATTTAATGTTACAGGAAACAAGCTTAATGCTATACTTAACCAAAGAAGTCAGGATATGCTTGCGGCAAATATTTGGAATGTAGCACAATATTCTGCTCTTGTATGCATGCTCGCACAAGTAACAGGTTTTGAGCCGGGTGAGTTTGTTCATGTAATAGCTGATGCGCACATTTATGATAGACATATTCCGATAATTAAGGAGCTAATTGAAAGAGAGCCATATGATGTTCCTAAGGTAACATTAGATAAATCTATTACTGATTTTTATGATTTTACTAAGGATAGTTTTACAATAGAAAATTATAAATATCATGAATTTACAACTAAAATTCCCGTAGCGGTTTAATTGAGAGGCAAAAAATGAAAGCAATAGTTTGTGTAGACAAAAATTGGGGTATAGGTAAAGGCCAAGACTTACTTTATCATATTCCCGAAGACATGAAATTTTTTAAAGATAAAACAATCGGCAATGTTGTTGTTATGGGTCTTGCAACTTTAAAGTCATTTCCCGGTGGTAAACCACTAAAAGACAGAGTAAATATTGTGTTATGCGATGACCCTTCATTTGACAGAGATGATATTGTAAAAGTTGACTCTATTGAGCATTTATTTGAAGTCCTGAAAAGATATAAAACCGATATTATTTATATCATTGGAGGTGCATCTGTTTATGCCCAGCTTGTTTCTTATTGCGATACGGTATATGTAACAAAAGTTGATGCATCTCAGGAAGCTGACAAATTTTTCCCGAACCTTGATGAAGACGAAGATTGGGCTTGCGTTAAAGAAGGCGAAATTCAAGAATACAATGGAATTAAATACAAGTTTACAACTTACAAAAATATTTAAATTTTTAAAATAGGAGAAAGATATGGCGACTATAGAATTCAACACCTTACCCTCTTCTGTTAATGATATAAATAACATTTTGCAAGGCAAACGAACCGATTATAATATGGTTTGTGCACTGACTGTAGTAGCTTTATGCAAGTATAAATCAAGTCCTGATGAATGTTATGAAATGTTAAATGCACTTTGTAATCCCGCAGAACCTATTACAGAATACACAAAACATTTTATAAGGGATAGACTGAGAGGCAAAGAATATAAACCGTTTTCCTATTTTAAAGGTGCTACTCCCGAAAACGGTTACACTCCTTCTACACCATACAGAATTGAAATTTATACTAATAGTTATTCATTTTTAGATAATGACTATGCCGATTTTTTGCTTAAATCAAGTGGAGCTGACAGTGAAAGAAAAATAAAATTAAGAAAAAAGCCCAGCACAGGTGAATGGTTTTTGAAAGAAATTTATCTTTTACCGGATATCAGAATACCTGCTTCAGAAGATCCATGGGCATAAGGAGGAAATATGGGAAACATTTGGCATGATATTAATCCTAAAAGAATAACGCCGGAGGATTTTATTGCTGTTATAGAAATTTCTCAAGGAAGTAAAAAGAAATATGAGCTTGATAAAGAAACCGGATTTATGATTCTTGACCGCATTCTGTACACATCAACTCACTATCCCGCTAATTATGGATTTATTCCGAGAACTTACGGTGACGACAACGACCCCCTGGATGTAGTTGTAATTTGTAGCGAGCCTATTGATTCATCTACACTTGTAAGGTGCTATCCTATTGGGGTTATTATAATGAAGGATGCCGGAAAAATGGACGAAAAAATCATCGCTATTCCATTCAGCGACCCTAACTATAATATGTATAAAGATATATCTCAATTGCCTACACATATTTTTGATGAAATGAAACATTTTTTCTCAGTTTACAAAACTCTTGAAGGTAAAGAAACTGTTGTTGATGAAGTTCAAAACAGAGAAAAAGCAGTAGAAATTATAGCAGGAGCAATTGATAATTACATAGACAAATTTTGTAAATAATTTTAAGGAGTGATAAATTATGGCCATTTATTGCAATGAACCATCAAGAACATTTAGCGAATACCTTTTAATTCCGGGATATACTTCAAGAGATTGCATACCTGATAATGTATGTCTTAAGACGCCTCTTGTAAAGTATAAAAAGGGACATGAAGAATGCCCTATAACATTGAATATTCCAATGTGTTCTGCAATTATGCAATCTGTATCAAACGATAAGCTTGCGATAGCACTTGCAAAGGAAGGCGGAATTTCCTTTATTTATGGTTCTCAAAGCATTGAAAGTGAAGCAGCAATGGTTGCAAGAGTTAAAAATTATAAAGCAGGATTTGTTGTGAGTGATTCCAACCTTAAATCAGATTCAACACTTCAAAATGTTCTTGACTTATTTGATGAAAAAGGCCATAACACAATGGCTGTTACAGATGATGGCACATCAAACGGTAAGCTTCTCGGAGTAGTTACCAGCAGAGATTACAGAGTAAGCCGTATGGATCCATCTACAAAAGTTTCTGAATTTATGACTCCTATCAAAAAACTAATAACCGCTCCTGAAAACACATCCTTAAAAGAGGCAAACGATATAATTTGGGAAAACAAATTAAATTCACTTCCTATTATAGATAAAGAAGGAAAGTTGCTTTATTTTGTTTTCAGAAAAGACTATTCACAGCACAAAGATAATCCTCAGGAATTACTTGATAAAAACAAGAGCTATGTTGTTGGTGCAGGTATTAACACTCGTGATTACAGAGAGAGAGTTCCTGCTCTTATTGAAGCCGGTGCAGATGTTCTTTGCATTGATTCATCAGAAGGCTACACTTGCTGGCAAGAAGAAACTCTTAAGTATATAAGAGAAAATTATGGCGATAAAGTAAAAGTCGGCGCAGGTAATGTAGTTGACAGAGACGGATTCCTTTTCCTTGCAAAAGCCGGTGCTGATTTTGTTAAAGTAGGTATTGGTGGAGGTTCAATTTGTATTACAAGAGAAACAAAAGGTATAGGCCGTGGTCAAGCTTCCGCTCTAATTGAAGTATCTGCAGCAAGAGATGAGTATTTCAAAGAAACGGGTATATATGTCCCTGTTTGTTCTGATGGTGGTATTGTTCATGATTATCACATGACTTTAGCTCTGGCAATGGGTGCTGATTTTATGATGCTCGGCAGATACTTCGCAAGATTTGATGAGAGCCCCACAGAAAAAATTATGGTTAACGGCGTTTACGTTAAAGAATACTGGGGTGAAGGCTCTAATAGAGCTAAAAACTGGCAAAGATATGACCTTGGCGGCAAAACAAAATTAAGTTTTGAGGAGGGTGTTGACTCTTATGTAACTTACGCCGGACCTCTTGCTGATAACGTTGCAAAAAGTTTATATAAAGTAAAATCCACAATGTGCAATTGCGGTGTTACAAATATTCCCGATCTTCAAAAGAATGCAAAATTAACTGTAGTTTCCTCTACAAGCATTGTTGAGGGTGGTTATCATGACGTTATGCTCAGATCGACCGCTTCTACAAGCAGATAAAGGTGAATTTAAATGAAATACGCTATTTACGGAGCGGGTTCTCTTGGCACAGTTTTGGGGGCATATCTCACTAAAAACGGTGTTGATATTGAACTTGTAAACAGAAATAAAGCACATACAGAAGCATTAAAGAAAAATGGTGCTACAATTAAAGGAACTGTAGAGATGAATGTTCCTGTAAATGCAATTACTCCCAATGAAATGGAAGGCAAATATGATGTTATTTTCCTTTTAACTAAGCAACTTTTTAATAAAGATGTGGTTAATTTTTTAAAACCATTTCTCTCAGAGAGCGGAGTTATTGTTACTTTACAAAATGGTATTCCTGAGCCCGGTATTGCAGAGATTGTAGGGAATAATCATACAATGGGCTGTACCGTAGAATGGGGTGCAACACTTGCTGAACCCGGTGTCAGCATATTAACAAGTGAACCAGACAGTTTGTCTTTCCATATGGGCAAAATGGAAGGAATCACCAATGAACAATATAACACTGTTAAAAATATTTTAGAGAAAATGTGCCCTGTTCATACAGAGGATAATTTACTTGGTGCACGATGGTCAAAGCTTCTCATAAATGCAACTTTTTCAGGCTTAGGAACAGTCGTTGGCGGAACATTCGGCAGTGTTTCAGAAGATAAAGAAGTAAGAAAAATTGCGATTAAATGTATGAAGGAATGCATAGATGTTGGTAGAGCTTCGGGTGTTACTTTTGCTCCGGTTCAAGGAAAGGATATTACCAAGCTATTCTATTATACAAATCCACTAAAAAAAGCATTCGGTTTGTTTTTAATGCCTATAGCTATGAAAAAGCATAGATTGCTTGAGCCTTCAATGCTTCAAGATTTAAAAAAGAATAAGCCTTGTGAAATTGATGCAATAAATGGCATAGTATGTGAATGGGGTAAAAAGCTTAATATTCCGACACCGGTAAATAATAGAATAGTAGAAGTTGTTAAAAAAGAGCAATCGAAGGAATTACCTCTTGACCGCTCTAATATAAACTTATTTAAAGATCTTATGTAATATTAGAGGGCTGCATTGCAGCCCTCTTAATTTATTCTGAAATTCTAATATCTTTGGATTCTATTGATTTACTCCATTTCAGAATGTTTTCTTTATTATAAATTGTAGGTGGATTACTATATAGCTTAGATGCTGCTCCACCTTGTACAAGGCCATTAATTAAAGCAAAGAAATACTTTGGTTCTTTCATACCTCTCCGGAATTTACCGAGTAAAGATTTAAAATCTGTATTTTTTCCGGCTCCGGCCAAATCCGATGATTGAATAACTTCATTTTCAAAAAGAAAATCAACACCTTCTGAGGGAATAGAAAGAATAGCATTTTTTAATCCTTCATTTTTTGAAGCAAATGCACCATACTTAATATGAAAATTTCTGTTATACTCCCATAATACAGAAGAAGAAAAAGATTTACCTTTATTTTTTATAATTGTATCAGCAAGAAGCTTACCGGCATTCAATGACAAATCTATACCCATGCCGTTCATGGGCATAGTCATAAAAGCACTGTCACCAACTGCTGCATAATTATCCCCTACCATAAGTGTCAAGGGTCTTCTGACAGGTATTATTCCATAATTTCCGCCATTAATTATCTTATTTCCAATCCAATCGTGGTCTTCACGGAATATTTTTAATTGCTCGTCAATTTTTTCATCTGTGAGCTTATAAATTCTACCAATAAGAATATCAACTGTGTTATCATTTGTACAGCACCATGAAAGTCCTTTTTCACACTCATGATACATATAAACTTCAAATGAAGTTTTTAAATCTGGATTATATGTTTTATCAAAATAAACACGCCAAGCATAAAACAAATCGCCGTATTT
>CAVHYZ010000072.1:7331-8903 GCA_963640495.1 Acutalibacteraceae bacterium | reverse complement strand
CGGCCTTAAGAGCTAAAGCGTGGGGTAACACGCAATAGCTTATTCTCACAGATGGAGCAATGGTTTTTGAAAATGTGTTCATATAAATTACTCTGTTTGATTTATCCATTGAGTAAAGGGCCGGAATCGGTTTCCCCGTAAATCTTAATTCACTGTCAAAATCATCTTCAATAACATATCTGTCTTTTTGATTTGAAAGCCACGTTAGAATTTCTTGCCTTCTTTTAGGGCTTGTTACAATACCCGTTGGAAAATTATGAGACGGAGAAATATGAATGATATTACAATCCTTATTGTTTAAATCAGATAATGCAACACCCTCATTATCCATATTTAAACCTAATATTTTTATTTTGTTGCTTTTGTAAGCATTCAATATTTTAGGATATGTGGGGCATTCAACAGCAACATATTTTTCTTTGCCAAGAATTATACCGATGGCACCATAAAGATACTCAGAACCGGCACCTATTATTATATCCTCATAGGAAACTTTCATACCCCTTTCTTCATAAAGATAACGTGAAATAGACTGCCTTAAACAAACAGCTCCTTTAAACTCTATTTGTTTCAATAATTCTTCGGTTTCTTCAAGGCAAATGTTTCTCATTATTTTAGCCCATGTTGTGAAAGGAAATTGGGCCGGAGGTACTGTATTTGACACTAAATCAATATTATATTTGTTTTTCTTTTTTACAACATAGTTACTTTCACTATTAAATTTTTCGGGAACAGGAGTAGTTAATCCCGTTTCAGCAAAGTAGCCTACTTTCTCTTTAGAATAAATATATCCTTCTGAAACAAGAATAGAATATGCATTTTCAACAGTAACCTTGCTAATATTCAAATGTTCGGCAAGTTCTCTTTTTGATGGTAGTTTTTCGTTGCCGATGATTACTCCTGACAAAATGTCATTTCTGATAAGTTTATAAAGTTGCTCATATAGCGGTTTCCCTTTTTCTTTATCAAAAGAATAAGTTAGCATTTCTTTCTCCAATCTGGCCTTAATTTATAATCTTATTTTGGATATTTATTTAATGCCAATTTTTATTATAATCATTTACAGAAAAAACACAAGAGGTAAAATTCATGAAATCTAAGCAACTTAATAAAATTGTGATTTCAGCTTTATTCGCTTCAATAATTTGCGTTGTAACAATTGCAGTTCACATTCCTCTTCCTTCGGGATACGGTTACATAAATATTGGTGATGCCTTTGTACTGACGGCAGGCGTATTGCTCGGGCCTCTATATGGGGGACTTGCAGCGGCAATAGGTTCCGGATTATCGGATTTAATTCTCGGTTATGCCGCATATATTCCTGCAACGGCAATAATCAAAGGTCTTATGGCAGTAGCTATTTATTTTATAAGTAAGGTATTAAAAAAGCATAAAAATGTGGGTATATCAATTGGCTCTGTTTTTGGAGAACTCCCGATGCCTTTTTTGTATCTTTTTTATGAATATGCAATTTTGAAATATGGTGCATCGGCAATAGCAAATCTTCCGTTTAATTTGATACAAGGTGCTATATCCGCATTTATTTCAATTTTTATTATCATAGCTTTAGGT
>CAVHYZ010000072.1:0-7321 GCA_963640495.1 Acutalibacteraceae bacterium | reverse complement strand
GAAAAATATCTTTGAGGTGATTGATATGAGTGAAATATATAATCAAGCAAAAGCCGTCGCAAAGGAACTTGTTGAATTGGCAAGCTTAAAAGAAGGCAAACTTGTAGTAATCGGATGTTCAACGAGCGAGATCATTGGAGAAAAAATAGGCACATCCGGGACCACTGATGTTGCAAATGAGCTTGCAAAGGCGTTTTTTGAAATTTTTTGCGATAACGGTATACAAATTGCTGCTCAATGCTGTGAGCATCTTAACAGAGCTCTTGTGGTTGAAAGAAAAACTGCGGAAAAATATAATTACGAAATTGTATCTGTTGTTCCTCATCCACATGCAGGCGGTTCATTTGGAACGTGCATTTATCATGCAATGAAAGATCCTGTTATGGTAGAAGAAATAAAAGCTGATGCAGGTATTGATATTGGAAATACATTAATCGGTATGCACTTAAAGAGGGTTGCCATACCCTTAAGGCTCAAAAACGATAAGATAGGATATGCAAGTATTAATGGTGCAAAAACAAGGCCGAAACTTATTGGCGGAGAAAGAGCTAAATACGAATAACTGTCAAAAATCCCACAGTAAAAATCAGCTATACTGTGGGATTTTTTAATATTTTGAATATTGAATTTGTTTTTGTTATGTGCTAATATAACACATAAAGGAAGTGTAAACTATGAAATTGCTTGAATCCGGCGAAATGTACCTTGAAACCATACTTGTTCTTTCTAAAGCAAATGAAAAAGTTCGTTCTATAGACGTATGTGACTATATGAATTTTTCAAAGCCGTCCGTTAGCAGGGCTGTTAATAAACTAAAAACTGAAGGATATTTGATTGTAAACCCCGATGGTGCTCTCATTCTTACGGAAAAAGGACTTGGCGTAGCAAACAAAATATACGAAAGGCATACTATACTTTCATCGTTTTTGGAAAGCTTAGGTGTAACCCCGGATACAGCAGCTTCAGATGCGTGCAAAATTGAGCATTATATAAGTGATGAAACTTTTAATGCAATAAAAAAAATCACAAAAAATTGAGGTTAAATATGTTCATTACAAAAGATATTCAATATATTGGTGTAAATGACCAAAATATTGACTTGTTTGAAGGTCAATACAATGTTCCAAACGGAATGTCATACAACTCTTACATAATTCATGATGAGAAAGTTGCGGTATTAGATACAGTAGATAAAAACTTCTACAATGAATGGAGCGACAATCTCAATGCTTCATTAAATGGCAAAAAGCCGGATTATTTAGTTGTTCATCACATGGAGCCTGATCATTCAGCAAACATTGTTAACTTTATGAACGATTACCCTGAATGCGTAATTGTATCGTCCAAACAAGCTTTTTCAATGATGAAAAACTTCTTTTCAAACGATTTTGAAAATAGAAGAATTATTATATCAGAGGGCAGTGAGTTAAATTTAGGTGAACACACATTGAAATTTGTATCCGCCCCCATGGTGCATTGGCCGGAGGTTATGTTGTCCTGTGATTTAAAGGATAAGATTTTATTCTCTGCTGATGCCTTTGGAAAATTCGGTGCTTTGGATATTACCGAAATTGACTGGGAATGTGAAGCAAGAAGGTATTATTTTGGCATTGTAGGTAAGTTTGGCGCTCAAGTACAAGCTCTTCTTAAAAAGGCTGCTACACTGGATATAAATACAATCTGTCCCCTTCACGGACCTATTTTGAATAAAAATATTGAACACTATGTCAATCTCTATAATATTTGGTCTTCTTACGGTGTTGAGTCAGACGGCGTTTTCATTGCTTACACATCCGTTTACGGAAATACTAAAGAAGCAGTAAACATACTTATAAAGAAACTCAAAGAAAAAAGCATTTCAAAAGTAGCTGTATCTGATTTAGCAAGAGATGATATGGCAGAAGCTGTAGAAGACGCTTTCAAATATGGAAAAATCGTTTTAGCAACTACAACTTATAACGGCGAAATTTTCCCGTTTATGAAACAATTTATAGATATACTTAAAGAACATAATTATCAAAATAGATTTATAGGTTTTATTGAGAATGGTTCTTGGAACCCAATGGCAACAAAAAGAATGAAAGCTATGCTTGAAGAATGTAAAAATATTACATTTGCAGAGAATAACGTAAAGATTCTTTCAACTATTAATGATGTAAATATAAAGGAAATTGAAAATTTAGCTACCGAGCTTACAAAGCAATGACAACTTAATATTAACTACTAAAGACTTTATGTATTTATTTGCATGAAGTCTTTCTTAGACTTTCCACAAGAAAATTATGAATAAAATATTAATATTTTGTTACGTAAGATATTGACTGCTACGATAATCGGTGTTAAAATTTCTTCAGACACGAAATGTGCCGAAATTTTGTACATCTTAGAGGAGGATAATGAGATGTTTTTTCACATTTATGGTGATGCCTCTATTACTCAGCTTCTCGGCTGGTTAATGGCATTTGCAGGTCTTGTTATTTTAAACGAGATAGCTCGCCGCAGTAAAGCCGGTGGAATTTTCTGCTTTATAGTTGTTCCCGCCGCTTTAACAGTTTACTTTTTAGCTATTGCAATCGGTGTTAAGACCGGTGCAGAGTGGGCATTAAACAACCCGACATACGTTCATATGAACGGTTGGTTCCACTACGCAAAGCTTTACGCAGCAACAATCGGTTGTATCGGCTTTATGTTCCTTAAATATAAATGGGGCATAGGTAAAACAGATTGGTTCAAGGTATTTCCCTTTGTAATCGTTGCAATTAACATTCTTATCGCTGTTGCCTCTGACTTTGAATCTGCTATTAAAGGCGCAAAAGCACTTGAAGAAACAGGTGCTGCTTGGTGGTATTCAAATGAGGGCATTTGGCTTTACGGCGGTTGGTGGAACTGGGTTAACGGTATTGCCGGTATCATCAACATTTTCTGCATGACAGGTTGGTGGGGCATTTATCAGTCAAGCGACAAAAAAGATATGCTTTGGCCTGATATGACCTGGTGCTACATTTTAGCCTATGACATTTGGAATTTTGAATACACTTACAATAACCTTCCCACTCACAGCTGGTATTGTGGCCTTGCTCTTCTTCTTGCTCCTACATTTGCAAATGCATTTTGGAACAAAGGTGGCTGGATCCAAAACCGAGCAAACACCCTTGCACTTTGGTGTATGTTTGCTCAAATCGTTCCGCAGTTTATGCTCAGCGATAAATTCTCGGTTTACTCATCAGTATATCCGGAAGGCTATGTAATGGATGCTGCCGCTGCACCTACAAGTGCCGATCCAAAAGCACAGGGCGTCCTTGCAGTGCTTGCATTAATAGTAAATGTAGTAATTTTTGCTATGATTATAAAACGTGCAAAAGAAACCAAAACAAACCCATATAAACATGAGATATTCACATATCAAAATGATTATAAACTTGCACTTGAAAGAGCCGCAAAAGATAACAAATAATAATTGAAACCATGATAATACTACAATATGTTGCATTGTACAAAAATAAATGCACATATTGTAGTATTTTTTTGTTGACTTAACACTAATATATGATAATATAATTGAGCGGTTGTTTCACTATCAAGCAATCCGAAAATTGATGAAGGGATATGATGGTATTATGAAAAAATTTTTTGCAGTTTTGCTTGCACTTATGCTTACACTCAGCTGTGCAACGATAGCATTTGCAGATGAAGCCCAAACTTCAACAAAGGGTTCAACAAATCTTGTTTGCGGTTATTGCAATTCAACATTTGTTACAGAGGAAGCACTTACAGAGCATCTTAAACAGTTTCATTCCGGCTTGGGCGGCGACTTAGCCAATGATAATGAAAGTCTCAAATTTTTCAGTGGATTAACAGCTACTGATCTTCTTGACAAACTCATAGAAGTGCTCGATATTCATGCAGCTCAGTGGGATGGTATAGATGATATAATTATTCGCCTTGTAGATATGGTAGAGACTCTTGTTTCAGGCATTTTTCCAAAATACACGGAAGAGGACGTTGCCGGAGCTGTTGCCGAACTTGAAACGAAAGTTGGCGACCTCGGTCTTGTAGGCGAAATACTTGAGTATTGCGAAAATCTTATAAATACTCTTAAGCAGAAGATTAAAGACCTTTATTCAGGCAATAAAGAAACAACCGTAGTTGAAGAGCCGGCAGAAACAGGCTCTTCTGCAATTGGTGTTGCTGCATTTGCAGCTGTTTCAACAGCCGCTGCTGTAGCATTTGTTTGCACAAGAAAAAAAGAAGAAAAATGAAATAACTAATATGCTGAAAATCGTAGCAGTTACGGGATGAACTGCTACGATTTGTTTTGTTAACCATGAGTTTTGTTTTGAAAGTTTTATCAAATATTATAATCATTGTAAACTTGTATTTGAAATGAGACTATGATATAATAATCCTAAACTTATATCATATACAGGTGATATTATGGCAAAAGTAAAAAAAGCATTAAATTATGTTTTTATTGATGGCCTTTCAGGCATGGCAATGGGTTTATTTGCCACTCTCATAATCGGTACAATTCTTGACCAAATTGCATCCTTTGTGCCAGGAACTATAGGCACATATCTAAACTACACAGCTTTAGTAGCAAAATCACTTACAGGTGCAGGAATAGGTGCCGGAATGGCATTCAAATACAAAGTTTCCCCTCTTGTTGGCGTTTCAGCCGGTGTGGCGGGAATGATTGGCGCATTTGCTTCAAAGTTGATTGCAGGCACAGTAATAAGTGACGCAGGCATGCTTTATTCAGGCCCCGGAGATTCGCTAAGTGCATTTATTGGTGCATTTTTTGCGATTCAGGCAGGCAGACTAATTAGTGGTAAAACAAAGCTTGATATTTTACTCACCCCTGCATTATCAATTATAGTAGGTTCGGCAGCTGGCTTATTACTCGGCCCTCCCATAAGTAATTTCACTACAAAAATCGGAGAAATAATTTCTTGGGGAACTGAAAGACAACCGGTTTTAATGGGAATAGTTGTTAGTGTTGTAATGGGTATATGTTTAACCCTTCCTATCAGCAGTGCGGCGTTGGGAATAATTTTAGGCCTTAACGGAATTGCAGGCGGAGCTGCGGTAGTAGGATGCTGCTGTCAAATGGTGGGTTTTGCTGTTCAAAGCTACCGTGAAAATAAAATCGGCGGTCTGCTTGCACAAGGCATAGGTACCTCAATGCTTCAAATGCCAAATATTTTGAGGCATCCTCAAATTTGGATTCCGCCGATTATTGCAAGTGCGATTTTAGGACCGGTTTCAACTAAAATCCTCGGCATGACCTGTTACTCATCAGGCTCCGGCATGGGCACATCCGGCCTTGTAGGGCAATTTATGACCTATGCCTCAATGACAGATGCTGGCGTAAACTCACTTACAGTAATTCTTGAAATGATAATAATGCATTTTATTGCTCCGGCGATAATTTGTATAATTGTATCAGAGTTTATGAGAAAGAAAAATCTTATTCACTTTGGTGACATGAAACTTGATTTATAAAATTGGAGGGACATTATGAAAAAGAAAATCACAGCAATAATTCTTGTAGTAGCATTGGCAATTTCCTTATTCACAATTCCTACTTATGCAAACACTGTTGTAACAAAATCATCTGAACAAACAATGTACACTGTGCTTGATAAGGTTGTGAATGCCCTTGTTGGCGGTATTGCCGCAATGATCAAAACCCCGAGAAGCTGGGGAAGTAAATCGGATTTCAAATCCGAAAATTTTTATGCCGGAAATTCAGAGGATGAATTTCTTAATGAACCTGATGAAAACGCAGCATGGTATTTAGGATATTCAAATGCATCACTACTCACAGGAAAAGAGCTTGAGGGCGAGTATTATGTCGGTGGCAGTCTTTCTGTAACAAAGAAACTCGCTACGAAACAATATGATGACCAAAAAGTAAGAACCATTGCCATTTCAGATGGCAGAGGCATTTCTATTTTTGCCGTTCTTGACGCTTACGGAATTGCAAACTCAGATGTAAGAGCTATTAGAGAAATTTTTGCAAGTTGGGCAAAAGAGCAAGGCAAAGATATCACCAGCATTAACATTTCCGCTCTCCATCAGCATTCTTGCGTTGATACATTCGGTATGAACGGTGATATAGTAAGTGCTTTATTCTTATCATCAATAAGAAGTTTCCTTGGCAAAGACCTTCCCAGCGGTCAAAATAAAGACTACATGAATAATCTTTATAATGTAACTGTTGAATCAATGAAATATGCAGTTAACAATATGGAAAAGGGAAATCTTTATTACGGAACTGTAGATGTATCCAAATATATTCACGATAAGAGAGATCCCATTGTTTTTGATGGTAATCTTAACAGACTTCGCTTTGTTCCAGATTCGGACACTTCAAAAGAAACTTGGATTGTAAACGGCGGTATTCACTGTGTTGGTAACGGTGCAGGTGGCACAGAGCTTACAGGCGATTATCCATACTATATGGAGAAATACATTAACGAAAACAACAATGCTAACTTCTTATATATCCAAGGCGCAGAGCTTGCTATTACAAGCGATTATGCTGACACAGTTGCGGATAAAGCAATGACTGAAAAATATGGTGAAAGATATGCAAGTATGGCTGCTTACGGAACAGTTCTTGCAAAAAAGCTTCAGGAAATCAAACCTGAAAGTGAAAAGAAACTTGACCCTATTTTTAATATTGCTTTCAAAGAGGTTTGGGTTGAAATTGATAATAACATTTTAGTACTTGCTGCAAAAGGCGGTTTGCTTGTTAATAATGTTGCCAAGGCCGGAATAGGTAAATATGAGATTTTAACGGAGGTTGGATATGCAGAAATAGGCAAAGATCTTGCAATATCAATCATTCCCGGTGAGCTTGCACCCGAAATTGCTTACGGAGGAGCAGATAAAGCCTCTACGTCTTGGTATGGAACCGATTGGAAATATGAATCATTCCAGAGTACCGCAGGTGACAGAAAACTTTTAGTTTTCGGATTAACAAACGACCAAGTAGGTTATCTTCTCACCGATAATAACTGGCATTCATATTTCACAGAGAACGAGGAAATCGTTTCATGTGGAAGAAATGCCGGTGCTCAAATTACAGAAGCATACCTTGGACTT
Source organism: Acutalibacteraceae bacterium (assembly GCA_963640495.1). Taxonomy (GTDB): domain Bacteria; phylum Bacillota; class Clostridia; order Oscillospirales; family Acutalibacteraceae; genus CAG-177. The sequence goes on along the minus strand of CAVHYZ010000072.1, from coordinate 211 downwards.
TACAAAGAATTCAATAAATAAAGCGAGTAAGATATGAGTAACAGATTAAAAACTGCGCTCAAAGAAACAGATTTTATACTTTATTTTACCTGTATTTTAACTTCAATTTTCGGCTGTATAATTGTTTACTCTGCCACAAGAAATGAAGCTATTGAAAACGGCCAAGCAATCGGGCGCGAATGTCTCATAATGATTATAGCTGCAGCAATAG
>CAVHYZ010000071.1:0-9202 GCA_963640495.1 Acutalibacteraceae bacterium | reverse complement strand
GTGGTATGTACTTTCTTTGGAATATTCCCGATATTCTCATTTATAAATTCAGTTCGCTTTGTAACAAATGTCTTAAGAGATGAAACATCATTTTCATATTCTTCTGCGATAATTTTTACATCATATGTCTCATAAGTATTCCAGCGAATGTGATTCATAATTGCAGAATTTTTAATAAGTTCCTTATAACTGCCAAGTTTTTCGTTTGACCAACTTAAAGCTACAGTATAAATATCAGAATCCCAATATTTTCTGCAAGTAGCAATAAATTCCGACTTTTGAGCAAGTTTATTAAAAAGCGTGGGTTGCTCATTAACGTTCAACCTACCGAAAATCGTATTTCTGTATTGCTCACCAAAGCAAACTGTGAATTCCTCAGGATTTGTATAATCACAGCCGTATCTATTCTCTGCGTTATTGCCTAAAGCTGAATCATAATCCCAAACCGGCCCGGCATAAAGCATACCGCCTTTTGTAGTGTCAATGTAGAAATATGTGCTTGTTAGGCCTGAATCCATATTGGAGTACCATTCACTGATTGTGTAATATTTAGCAAGAGATTCAAGATTTGCAAGCTCTAAGTAAGATTCGCCGCTACTATTTATACCATTGTCACTGTAAACGGCATCTTCAAAGCGTTGATAATAGTTACTAATAAACTTGATTTGTGCTTTTGATGAATACTCCGGTTCTTTCATTGTAACGGGCTGACTATGAGATGTAACAAAACCGCTTTTTTCATTTTTATACCTGTTGGCAAGCTCCATTTCAATTATATATCCGCCATCAGTGGTATTTTTTTCACTTTCGGGGATTTCTACATATTTGTATGTATTTTCAAGAAGGCCTGCAAATCTGCCGTATGTTCCCCCATTTGTAAGAGAATCCATATCAAAATCTTCCCCGTATTTATCTGTGCATATTTCTTCATTTATATCATCAAAATTTTTAACATCAATTCTCTTGCTGTCGGCCTCAATTTTACTTGTAAGGATATACGAGCCTTTATACTCACCGTTAATATAAAGGTCTGTCGGTGCATATTCCGGGGTATATGGCATATCGGCATCCGTCGCAGCACCGTAAGCTATGGAATTTCTCATAAGAGTGGTATCATCATAATTTGCAATCAAGCACCACTTTTTGCTCTTTGCCATACCGAAAATTCTATACTTATTCTCAAGTTTGATATTATACGGTCTTTTTGGATATTCCCATGTTTGATTTCCACGACCCTTTATCGATTTTAATTCATTATCTTCAACTTTATTGCCATTTTTATCTTCTATAACGGTTTGACATTCTCCGTTTTCGTCATAAATATAAACATTTCCCGATTCCGAATAAGATTTATCTTCATGAATTGCATCAAGAGAACCACTCTCTGTTTTAATAAATATCGTACCAACATTTGATGAAGAAACGACATTATATTTATAGGATCGTTTTCCACAAATCAGTGTGCCGGAAGTGCCAAGATTATAGACCTCACCATTTTTTATAATGGCATCTCCTAATTTAATCTCAGCGGCAGTATTTATAAAAATTTTCAGCTCTGCAGCATTCCAATAAGAAGGCACAAACAAATAATACTCATTGTTATCACCCTTCCACCAAGATACAGCTTTATCAGAACTTTTGCTATCTACATCTTCACCGCCAAACCATATTTCAAGTTTTTCTGATGCGGCAATAACTTTAATACAAGAAAAGCATGAAAATGCGAACATAAACGCAATCAAGAAAGAAATTACCTTTTTCATAAATACACCCACAAAAATTTTAGGATATAAGAGAAAATAATTTATCTCTTATTTCTTTTTGTTTTATAATTGCCTCATCTTTATTTTTCCCCTTTATTGAAAAATAAAGTTTGAGTTTTGGCTCGGTTCCAGAAGGCCTTGCGGCAGCCCACGAACCGTCACTGAAATTAAAGCGAAGCACATTTTCTTTCGGTAAATCATCAACGCCCTTTGAATAATCAACAATGTTATTGCAATCGGAAAAAAGTTCTTTTCCTTCAGTACGAAAATTCTCCATGGATTTTTGAATTTTCTCTGCTCCTTCTTTACCTTTTAAAATAACTGTTTCAAGTGAATCATAAAAATATCCATATTCTTTATAAATTTCATTAAGAGCATCGATAAGGGTTCGGCCATTGTTTTTATGGTAAGCTGCCATTTCCGCTATTAACATTGAAGAAGAAACCGCATCCTTATCCCTTGCGTGAGTGCCGGCGAGATACCCGTAGCTTTCTTCATAGCCGAAAATATAGTTATACTTTTTGTTTGTTTCCCATTTGCAAATTTTTTCACCGATATACTTAAATCCTGTTAGAGTTTGGATAGCGGTACAACCGTATTTTTTTGCAATTTCAACGCCTAAAGAGCTTGTAACAATCGTATTCACAACAGCAGGATTATTACCGAGATTATTTTTTTTGAAGCTTAAAATAAAATCCATAAGCAAAGCACCCGTTTGATTACCTGTGAGTAAAATATAGTTATCTTTATACTTAACGGCAACGCCTACCCTATCACAATCAGGATCGGTACCTATAACAATATCGGCATTTATCTCTTTGGCCTTTTCAATAGCTAAATTAAGAGCATCTTTCTCCTCAGGGTTAGGTGAGCGAACAGTTGAAAAATTGCCATCAGGAAATTCTTGCTCTTTAACAACGGTTAAATCCCTGTCGGAAAGAATTTTTCTCACAGGAATATTACCTGTTCCATGAAGGGGTGTATACACTATTTTGAGGTCTGATTTTTCACTGTACAGGCTGAGTTCTTTAACTTCATTAAGAAAATGTTCAACTACATCATCACCTATAAGTTCAATAAGTTTCCCTGCTTCTTCTTTTACTAAAACCTTTATCTTTCCTATATCACTAACTTCATTAACATATTTAATAAGCTCGTTTGCATGTTTCGTCACAAACTGGCAGCCATTACTGTCATAGACTTTATAGCCATTATATTCTTTTGGATTATGGCTTGCAGTAACTACAATTCCAGCATTACAATTCAAATATCTAACAGCATAAGAAAGGATAGGCGTGGGCTGTAACGAATCAAAAAGATAAGCTTTTATGCCATCTGCCGCAAGTACACCTGCTGCAATAGATGAGAAATAAGAAGAATTATTTCTGCTGTCATAGGCTATTACAACGCTTATATTTTCTTTATAGATGCTTTTCAGATAATTTGACAGCCCTTTCGTTGCCTTGGCAATGGTATACCTGTTCATACGATTTGGCCCGGCACCCATTACACCACGCATACCGCCTGTGCCAAACTCAAGATTTTTATAAAATCTATCTTCGAGTTCTTTTATATCAGTTATTGACTCAAGCTCTGCTTTTGTATCTTTATCAAGTGAAAGCCAATATTCATAATCTGTCATATTTCCACTCCCAAAGTAATAATTTCAAAAGGCTTATACTCTAAAATATTCGTTTCTTCAATTTCATCCTCAAGCATATTAAGAATTTTCATTTTATTTTCAAGCTTAATTTTCCCTCTTGAACCATTTTGCTCACTAAGTCTATACACCCTCATTTTGCCGTTTTCGGAAAGTTTTACAGCTTGCAACCAAAGAGGTGCAAAATCCGGTATATCAGACTTAACATCTGCTCTTATCAACGGGATATTATATTCAAGAGCAATGTTATTTATATTTGCTTTAACAGCATTATCAGCATGAGGATAAATCATATAGCAAAAATCATGCACGCCCATATCAGATGTAGGATCCGGGCGAATAGTTGCCCTAAGAAGTGAAATTGCAAATGAATTTTCGTCGGCGCTTACTCCATACTTGTTTTCGTTTATAATGGCAATTCCACCATCTGTTTCAGACATATCACACCATTTATGCATACAGGTTTCAAACCTTGCTTGCTGCCAAGAAGTATTTTTGTGTGTTTCTCGGCGTATCATACCTGCAGAGGTATCACAAACAAGCTCTCTTGAAAGTACATTGCAATCAAATTGAACCTTAGCAAGTTTGTGTTTTTCTTTCCAATCAACTATATTTTCAATTTCTATGCCTCTTGAGTGGTGGAAAAAGCGAATAATTCTACACCAATAGCTTTCCCCTGTTTTCAGCAAGGCACAAAACTCGGCACATTCACCGTCTGCACGCATAAAGGAAAGCTTGCTACATACTTCTATCTCTGCTTCTCGGTCTTTATAGCTCGGAAGGATATCCCAAGCATCATAATTTCCCGGTGTATCATGGTAAATTTTCAGTTTATTAAATTCACCATTTATCCATTCTCTGCTAAGCTCCTTATCATAAATTGATTCAAAACTGCCGTCACATTTAAGCTTTGCAATATAATAAGGAGTTTCGATTATATTATCATTAGTACTATACCATTTTTCATTACATGATTCAGGGATTTTACCGCAAGAAAGAGCAGACATATCAAGCTTTACGAACCTGCCATTCGTGCCGTCACGAGTAAATATTCCCTTTTCATCAGGAATAAAAGTAACGGAATCTCTTGTAAAATTCAAAGAATTGAAATAATCGGTTCCGGTACCGATTATTGAGTTTAATTTCTCGGTAACCTCTTCAAAATCTGCGATAGTATCACGATAAACGGGAGTTATGTGAGAACCGGGGAGAATATCATGAAACTGATTTATCATCAGTTTTTTGTAACAATCCCTAATTTCTTTTGCAGGATAATCTTTCCCTTCGTTCATACGAAGGGATGAAATAAGCTCCGTCTCACGGAGAAGATACTCTGTTTTTCTGTTATAATTTTTCAGTTTAGCTTTTGTAGTAAAAGTGCCTCTGTGCATTTCAAGGTAAAGCTCTCCATCCCATGTGGCAAGGTTTTTATTTTTGTCAAAATTTCTATGAAGAAAATCCTTCCCGGTGGTATGCTTTGTTTCAGGCATAACGGATAGTTTATTAAACCTATGCATAAGCTCAATCATTTCCTCGGTACAGCCACTACCTCCATCACCATAACCAAACATTTGAAGGGTTGCGGTGCCTGTATCCTTATCTTGGAAAGCATCCCAGTTAGATTGAATTTGCGAAGGCATATTCCACGAAATAAAATGAGTTGGAGGTACACAGGCATAAACTTCACTGCCATCTATACCCTTCCAAATAAAGTTGTTGTGAGGAAATCTGTTTGTATCATTCCATGTGGACATTTTATTTGATACAAAATAATTTACACCACTCTTTTTGAGAATTTGGGGTAAAATCCAGCTATTACCGAAAACATCCGGAAGCCAAGCATTATCAACTGTAATTCCGAATTTGTTTCTGAAATATGTTTGGCCATAAAGGCATTGGCGAATAAGGCTTTCCGCTGATGGAATATTGCAATCCGGTTCAATATACATTGCTCCAACAGGTTCAAATCTCCCCTCGGCAATTTTCTTTTTCAGTTCTTCAAATATTTCGGGATAATATTTTTCAACAGTTTCATAAGTATACGCCTGCGTGTGTGTATATTTGAAATCGGGATATTTATCCATTAGTCGAAGCTGAATAAGAATCGTCCGCAAATTCTTTTGTACAGTGTGAATTCTACGCCAATAATAAGCAATATCAAGATGTGAATGAGCAACAAGTTCTACCTTTCCATTGCCTTTATAAATTTTATTTGAGAAAATATTTTCTTCAATATATTTTGATGCAGCTTCAACATCTTCGTCGGTAACATTTTCAAAATCTATAAAATTTAGTGCTTTATCAAGGTGATTATTAACAAGAGCAGAAAAATCCTCGTTAAAAAGTCCACATTGTGCAGCATCAATCAAAAGCTCGATATCATAAACAAGAGATTGAACTTTCTCATTAACAACAGCAATATAGCCGCCCTCAAATATTTGACGACAACCTCTTACGGAAAGACTTTCCGGGTTGCGTTCATCATCAGGTTTTGAGCGATTATATGCCATTATTTCAAAATGGAGATTATCGCTGTCCACATAATTTGAAAGTTCCATTCTTTCACGGTTTGGATCAATGCCACCCACATACTTACCGTTTACTTTTACAATCATTTCGGCAGCTGTTTTAAGAGAAAAATAATATTTTTTATTTCTAAGATGCTCAGGCACTGTAAAATCTGCTTCTATAAAAGCCGTACCATCAGGGGTAAAATACATATCTCCCTTTTTTAGAGTTCTGAACTCTTTATCATAATATTCAAATTGCAATTCAGAAACTTGGCGAGACTCTTTGATTTTAAAGGTATCTATTTCAATTTTTTCTGAATATATATATCTTTTAAGCCAGCCAAAACGAAGATCAGTCCATTCCTCCGGCCTCATGCTACGGCGTTCAACCTTTATATGTGCCATTATTTCACCTCATTTATCCTGAAAGTAGGGTTTCTTGCGTATACCGACAACAGTAACATTTTCGCCTTTATCGGTTGCGATTCTTTCTTCAATCCATTTAAGGCATCTATCCAAAATCAAACACTTTGAACATTCACCTTGAAGCAAAACGGTAACAACATTTTCTTCTTGTTTAACAAAAGTAATTTCACCGCCGTCACCTTGTATTCTTGGCCTTATATATTCGTTTATATATTCTTTCATATTCACACCTTAACTTTCAGTATAAGCTTTTCAAAAGATTCTTCAAAACGTTTATCGTCCTCTGCTGTACGCTTCCGGGGACCTTTTAAATGATTTTTACTGCTGGACATGCGTGCTTTTTTAGCCATGTATCTTTCATTCAACATAGAATTTATATTATCATCCGTATACCATCTTCCACTTTGATGTATGCAATATGCGCCTTTGCCCAGCGCCATAGCGGCAACTCCGTAGTCTTGAGTAATTACAATATCCCCTGCCTTACATAAATTTACAAGTGCAAAATCTACCGCATCAGGCCCGGCACCGATTATTTTTATTTCGCTGTAATCAGATATAAGCACATGATTTGTATCACATAAGAGAGTAACAGGTATTTCATATTTAGTTGCAATTTTTTCAGCTATGCGCACAACGGGGCATGCATCGGCATCAATATATATTCTCATATAAATTCTCCTACTTGCATGATTATATCATAGAATTTTTTTTCCTTCAATTTAATATTATAGATTTAATTGAATTTTTACACGCAAAAAAGCTACACCTCGATTTGAGATGTAGCTTTTGGTATATCAAATTGAAATATTATAGATTGAAAAAGAAGAGTTTTTTTATGAAGTTCGTGACTGAATTAAAAATTGTTTTTAATATTGATGGAATAGCCTCAGATTCGGTTTTGCCGCATCCTTCAACAATACAAGTCCGTACTTTTTCTCCGTCTTTGAAGAAAGAAGATTTTTTTGTAATTTTCCACTCTCCGAAGTTATGACTGCATGTGAACCAACATCCATCATTTGTGCATTTTCCGCTTTTGATACTGTGGCTGCTATTGGAGCAATAAAAATGCTTAGTCACGCCGATTAAACTGTTATTATTTTGGTTAATTGAAATTTTATTCCAATTTTCTTCTGTACCGGCATAATATATATTTTTTAAATTTGCACAATTATTGAAAGCACCATCACAAATACCGGTTATTTGCCTGTCAATTTTCAGTTCGGTTATAATATCTTTACAGTTATCCCAAAGACAAAATGAGATATCTCCTGAACCACTGACTACAAGTTCTCCGTTAGAATTAAGTATCCATGTTGAATTTAATCCGCAATCTCCTTTACCGTAATAAGGATTTTCGGAATCACATCCATATAAAATAGAACATCCGGTTAAATTATAATTATTATACTCAATTATAATTTTTGACCATTTGTCAATTGCCCCGGTATAATAAACATTTTTTAGACTTGTGCAGCCCGTAAAAGCGCTCATACCAATATACGCTACACTTTCGGTGATGGTAACACCTGTAAGGCTTGAACAATCATCAAAGGCAAAATTTGCAATATTTTTTATACCTGATTTAATTATGCAATTACCGGAAATTTCATCTTTGGCTTCCATAAGGAAATTATCAATATATAAAACATCATTTTCCCAGTTTAGTGAATTATTGAAATAAGCAGTATTATCAAAAGCATCACAGCTGATATTTACAGCACTGTCAGGAAGAGAAATTAAAGCAAGCCTTGTGCAATCACTAAAAGCACAACTGTCAATTGTAGTAACCCCAAAAGGAATAGAAAGTTTTATTAGTCTGGTACAATTTCTAAATGCGTCCACACCGATATTAGTAACACTATTTGGAATTGTGATGCAGTCAAGATTTATACAATTTGCGAAAGCTTCATCACAGATAATTGTAGGCTTACCTTCAAATACTACAGATTTAATTGCAGATTTATTATTACCAACAGCAGAATTTACTTTATCTGCGGTAATTTCTTTTACGTCGCCTATAGTTAACACTCCGGTGGAATTGTTAAAAGAATAAACATCCTCTGCAATTGCAAACAAAGCACATGCAAAGCTACCAAAGAAAACTAAAAAGGAAAAAACAATCACAAACGAAATTTTTCTGATTTTAATTAACATAATAATTGCTCCAAATTTTTATAGAAAGTGAACATATATAATATAGGTTCTATAATAAATGTTGGGGTAAGTAGTAAGCCCAACAAAAAATAAGTTGAGCATAAATGAAAAAGCCTTTAAAATGTAGATGATAGAAATACAATGAAAGAGTGTAAATATGCTCAACGATTATTATTTTAACGAAAAAATTCTCGGATTGCGAGATGTAGTTTCAGTTATGCTTTCTGTGTCATCAACATTATACTCTGCTTGCTATTTAAAAGAAAAATTCCTTGCTGTTATTGATTGTAAAGACAGAGATACAGCTAAGATAATGCTGTCAAAATGGATTGATATCGCAAAAGATTCAGACATTATTCCCTTCGTTAAATGTGCAAACACTATGTTTAACCGGTTTACCGGTATACTTAATTTTTTTGATACCAAATATACCAACGGATTTACCGAAGGGTGCAACAACAAAATTAAAGATCTCAAAAGAAACGCTTACGGTTATCGTAATTTTGAGTGCTTTAGAAAAAGAATTCTTTTTATGTTCAATTAATCTTATCGGCTGCAGCTTTCTGCTGTTGCTGCTGATTTTTTATCTATTTGGTTTTTTCTACCCCAACTATTGACATAGAGCCTAAATAAATTGTACATAGTATAAAAAAGAACGATCACTTATGTGATCGTTCTCTCTGGCG
>CAVHYZ010000070.1:0-9443 GCA_963640495.1 Acutalibacteraceae bacterium | reverse complement strand
AGTTTATGGGGATGTAAACATGGCAAAAAGCCGGGTTTACATATTAATGTCATTAATTATGATAGAGGAGGAAAACTCAAAATGACAAACAGCAAAAACACAAGAAGAGCGTTGATTTCAAGCGCATTTGCAATTCTTATGTGCGTAGCAATGCTCATCGGCACCACATTTGCATGGTTTACGGATACAGCAAAAATTTGCGAATTCTTTGTAAACGACAACGAAGTCACAGGCAATGCAATTACCGAAAATATGTAATTCGACTATACTGATACTGTTCTGACCATTAAGTGATAACTCGAAGATACAAAAGGGTAAAATCAGACAAGGTCCTCTCGCTTTTGACGAGAGGAGAACATCGAAGGGTGCAAGCTTTGCCTGCACCCTTTACTTGATTTTATAAGTCCCCTTCGCCGTTGATTTGGAGAAGGGGGCTACTTATATTATTCTACAATATAAACTTCACAGGCGTGGGGCTTAAGAGTGATTTCCACAAAGTCGGAATTAAATTCTTCTTCTCTGCGAACATCAAAAATTTTATATGAGCCCTTTGATTCAAGGCCGATGCCCGCCGTGCCTGCGATGGTACGGAATGAAATGGTTCTTGTGGTGCTGAAATCGGTTTTGTTGAACACGCAAACAGCTGTTCTCTTATTTTCCAAAGGCTTAGCAAGAGTGTCAACGCCTTTTTCACTTTTGAATACTTTACAGGGGGTGCAGAGTTTATCTTGGTCTATGGAGATAAGATATTTATTTGTGAGAATTTTGTATATTACATTCTCTTTATCAACACTGCCGTCTTCTCTTATGAATTTTCTTATATCATTGCCTAAAATGAGAGGAGCGCTCATCATACACCAAGTGGCAAAATGACTGAAATTTTCGTCATAGGTTAATTTGCCGTTGCCAACCTCAAGCATATCAGGGTCATTGTAAGAACCTACACCCGCATATTTGCCGAGCCTTACGTTAATTGAGTAAATTCCCAAAATACTGAGCCAAGAGGCGTTTATGTCCGGAGTGGTGCGCCAAAGGTTTCCCGCAACGGGGCCCCATTTATATGGGCGATTAAATCCCCATTCACAAATAGAGTAAACAATTTTCTTTTCAGGCACATTGTGCTCTTCTGCATATTTTGCGGTTGCTCTTTTAAGCTCTTTACCCATACGGGTGTATTGATAGGCATAGCCCTCACTTGCAGAGCCTATGGGATTTGTGAGCACAATTGTATTCTTACCGGCGTTAAGTTTTATATCTGTGTGAATTTTTCCCTCGGGGCTTGGACTTTTTGTGCCGGGAGCAGTTAATTCATAAGTGTCTTTTCCGTTAACTGTGGCAAGCATGAATTTATCACTTTTGCCCTCTTTTTTAATTGTGAAGGTGGTGCGGTAAAACCCTTCTTTTTTAACTGTTACATCAATAATTGCAGTGCCGTTTCTTGATGAAATTCCTTTAATATAATATCCGCCTTCAATGCTGTCACAGGCCACTTTTCTTGCGTTGCCGGTGAAAAATGCATCCTTTGCAAAAACTTCGGTTTCACTTCCGTCTTCACATAAAAATGTAATTTTAGCCACAAGAGGAGCCTCGGTGGGCATCGGAACATGGTGGCAAAAATCGTATTTGAAATATTCAACGCCCCACTCTGCATAGGTTTCCGCATCCTGCCTTTCATAGCCGTAAGAGGCAGGATAATCCTCACAAGTTAAAGTGCCGTTTGATGAATATATACCGAGCTTTAATCCCTTTGAGTTAACATATTCCACAAGAGATTTAATGCCTGATGGGAAAGTGTAAGGGTCGCATTGAATTTTGCCTGTTTCGCTTCTTCTTGAATCTTGCCAGCAGTCATCGAGATTTACAAATTTGTAACCTGCATCTCTTAAACCGCTGTCAGCCATGGCGTCGGCAATTTGTTTAATTAAATCTTCGCTGATTTTTGTGCGAAATAAGTTCCAGCTTGACCAGCCCATCGGAGGCGTGGGGCAGGCTGATTTATCATATTTTTCTTCTTCAAAGGGCTTTAACTGAACTGAATGAAGAATTTTTTTTGCTGCACATATAGGACAAAATTTTACGTTTCTTTCCATTTTAATTCTCCTTTTTATTTTCTTTATTTCGTCTTTCTTCTTTAACTTTTGCCCAAATGGCATCATATTGTTCAAGCATTTCCTGACATTTGTTTTCCATAAGATAATAATGCTTGATATATGGGACAAGAAGAATAAGAAAAAGTACAATAACCGCAAGTAAAGGTGTGTAGCCCGTAACAATTTCTGTTATTATACAGGCAACGGTAAAAATTGCGAAAGCAAGCATAATAAACATATGCACAAATCTTTCGTGTTGAAACCAGCCAAGCTGCAGAATATGCTCCTCAAGAAGTTCTTCCCAACTGTCAACAGGTATTTCACCGTTAATACAGCCGTTAATTCTTTTAACATAAGCAAGTATTCTTTTTTTCATAATGATTACCCCTTCTGTCAAAAATTATTATATCTATTATATCATCCAAAAAAATTAAAGGCAATATGTGAATTAACATATTGAAAAACTTGTAAAAATTTTATACAATAAAAATCGAAGTATAGGGTAATATGTTTTAAGCAGGTGATTTTATGACTCAAAACGAAAATATCCAGGAAAAATTAGCTCTTGTAAGGCAGGAAATTAAAAAAGTCATAATAGGTAAAGATGAAGTTATTGAAGCAGTGCTTATGACAATTCTTTCATCGGGCCATGTTTTGCTTGAAGATATACCGGGAGTAGGCAAAACCACCCTTGCTCTTGCTTTTTCAAAAACTCTTTCTTTGGAATATCGCCGTATGCAGTTTACTCCCGATACTCTTCCATCGGATGTAACGGGCTTTTCAATGTATAATAAAAATACAGGAGAATTTGAATACAGAGAAGGGGCGGTGATGTGCAATCTTTTCCTTGCAGATGAAATTAACCGCACGTCCCCCAAAACGCAATCTGCTTTGCTGGAAGTTATGGAGGAGGGCAAGGTTACCGTTGACGGTGTTACGCATCCCTTGCCGGCGTCTTTTTTTGTAATTGCAACTCAAAATCCATTAGGCTCTGCCGGTACTCAAAAATTGCCCGAATCTCAGCTTGACAGATTTATGGTTAAACTTTCCATGGGCTACCCCGATGCAGTAAGTGAGGCGCTTATCCTTAAAGGTGAGAATCATAACCAAATGGACAGCCTTAAAGCCATAATCAATCTCGAAGAAATAAAAGAAATGCAAAGCACAATAAATGATTTGTTTGTTGACGACAGCATATTTGATTATATTGCTACCCTTACCCTTAAATCAAGAAACTCCGAATGGCTTAAAAGCGGGATAAGCCCAAGGGGCGCAAAGGCAATTTTAAGAATGACAAGGTCAAGAGCTTTCTTGCAAAAGAGAAATTATGTTATACCCGAGGATGTGCTTGCTGTTATGCCTCTAACCTCCTGCCACCGTGTTACTCTCAGTGCAAAGGCAAAGGCAGCAGGCAAAACCGAGGAAGAAATCATAAAAGAAATTATGGGCCTTGTGCCAATGCCCACAGTATCCGCAAAATAATCAAAGGATGTGAATGTTATGCTTAAAAATAGAATAGAATACGGCATAGCATTTGCCGCAGCAATAATCTTATTTCTGTTTTATCATAATTTTTTCTTTTTCTATCTTTTATGCGTGGTGATTGCTTTACCTGTAATCAGCTACTTAGTGTCAAAACAGGTGTGGGCAAAAATAGAAGTAAATGCAAGTATCTCTCTCATAACTGTTGCAGCAGATAATGATATTCCCATAGATTTCAAGGTGAAAAATCAATCTGCTTTGCCAATGCCGGGGGTTAGGCTTGAATATATTGTAGATAATCATTTTTATCCGAATAACGAAATTCAGGAAATGAGCTTACCTTTGAGAAAAGGTGAACATAACTATAAATGGAATATAAAATCCGTTTACTCCGGCAATGTGAGAGTTATAGACAAAAAAATGAGGATGCAGGATTATTTGGGCTTATTTATATTCACAAGAGATTGGCAATGTGAATGCAGCGTTTCAGTAATTCCCATGGACTCAGATGTAATAATGAGCGTTATTGAAAAAACCGTTTCGGAGGGTGACGAGCAAGAAAAGGATACTCTTAATTCCACAGAAGATGTAACACAAATTAAACAGTTCCGTGAATATATCCCCGGTGACCGTATGCAAAAGGTTAATTGGAAAATAAGTGCAAAGCAAGACACTCTTTATGTTAAGGAGTATGAGCAGGAATTTAATCAAACTCTCACCTTACTTGTTGAGCTTAGAAGAGACAGGGAAGAAATAGGCTTCCTTGATGAAATAATTACTGCTTTTTATTCTGCTGCCCAAAAGCTGCTTGAAATGGAAATAAAATTTCGAGTGCAGTGGTATGATTGCCGTGCCAATAGGTTTATGAGTGAATTTGTGGATGAGCCCGATGGCTTGCTTGACGCTCTGCGTCAAATGTATATGATGGAAAGTTACACAGAGTATTATGCTTTTGAAAACTATAAAGAAGCGCCTCACAAAGAATTTGATACGGCAATTTATTTTACATCCCATGCCTTCACCGGTGCAGATGATTCACAAAGAATAGGAACATATAAAGAAAGTGTGGCACTGATATGCCTTTAGGCCGTAAGGAACGACAACTGAAAAAAGAGCAAAAAATGCGGGAATATAGGGATTCTCTTGCAAAAGAAACGGGCATTCTTTTTTCGTCAGAGCTTACAAGCGATGAGGAGGGCTTTCCCTTTCTCAAATATATTGTAAATGCCTTGATTCTTTTCGGAGCAACTTTCGGCTCACTCTATTGCTTAATCTCGTCTTTTGGGTTAGAGCTTTCGGTTGGCCCGCTTTTTGTTACCTGCGTTTTTGCTGCCCTTATGTTTTCATTTATGTATGTCAGCTTTAGGGCGAAAATCATAACTTACCTTTTTATTTTGGTGAGTATTATTACTGTTGCTTTCAGATTTTTTGTAGTGGTAAACAGCGGTATAAGTGCAATTTGGAATAACATTCTCAAATTTATAAATAATTCCGTGGATTTACCGTTTTTGAGAGAATATACAATCTATTATGATGATGAATATACGGCTATGTCTATTGCAATTTGTGTGCTTGCAGTGGGCCTTATGCTGTTGCAAAATATAAATGTTTCCGAAAAGATGAGCCTTCGGGGGTTGTTTCTTTTCTCTTTTCCGATAGTTCAATTCGGAATGTATTTTAATTTTGATGCCTCAAAGTTCGGTATGCTTTGTGTTGTGGCAAGCTGGATTCTTGTGGCCGGAGTAAGATTTACAAATGGATATAACGGACTTACTGATAAATTGGTGGCAAAATCATCTGTAAAAAAACATAGGCACAGTTATGGATTTGTTACGGATTCTAAAAATGTTTCCTCCATAGCTACCGTGTGGCTTTGGTTTATTCTCGGCGTAACAGCTCTCGTTTTTGCCGTGGTGCCCGCAAATGATTTTGAGGTAGATTTGCCTACAAATTCCGTAAAAACAAGCACCGAACGGGTAGCGAAAAACTTTCTTTCTTACGGCTTCAGCTCTATGTATTCAATGGATAGAGAGGCGTCGAGTCCCGGTCAGCTTTCAAATACGGAAACAGTTGCTTTTGATGGGCGAACGGATTTGAAAGTTCAAACCGTTAATTATTATACTGACAGAATTTACCTGCGTAAATATGTAGGCTATTACTATGATAACTATTCACTCCAATGGAAAAGCTTTTCGCAGGATAATACGGATTACAGCAGACTCTATAATTTTACCGCAAAGCTGCTTAAATATGATTATGAACATGAACAAATTGTTACTCAGAGTAAGCATAAGTTTACCATTCAGCTGGTAGATACGGAGCTTGCGGCTCAGTCACTCAGCGTGCCCTATTATAGCGCTCTTGAAGAAAACGGTTATTCATTTATAAGCTCAGGCGAGGCAAAAGTCAGCAATTATGAAGACTTTGCAAAGGTGCTGGAAACCCAAACTTATGAGGCGTATACTCTTGATTCAAGCCAAATTGATTATACAGCCTTACTTGATGAAATAGGGGACGAAAAACTGAAAAAAGAATATGAAAGTGTTCTTTCGGATATAAAAGAAGACGCATATAATAATGCTCTTTATGTGCCGGAAAATAATGTTGAAACTCTTAAAAAATTCTGTGAAAAATACAATATTTCGCAAGATGACACACTTGAAGATAAAATAACAAAAGTTACAACCGCCCTTGAAGAAAATTTTGAATATACTCTTCGCCCCGGAAAAGTACCTTACGGCGAGGATTATGTAAATTATTTCTTAAATGCAAATTTCAAAGGCTATTGTCAGCATTTTGCCTCTGCCGCAACTCTCATTTTTCGTTATCTGGGCGTTCCTGCAAGGTATGCAGAGGGCTATGCTATAGACAGAGAAGATTTCTATACGGCTACCTCTTTGAAAAAAGAAAATATTGACGATTGGATAAGCACGGTATACAGAACAGATTCCGAGGTTATGGAAGTTCAAGTGCCGGATTCAAGCGGCCACGCATGGGTTGAGGTGTATAAAGACGGTATTGGCTGGATAACCGTTGAGGCTACAACAGCACCTTCGCAGGACAGCGATCAAAGCCTGCTTTCATCTTTATTCGGTGCAAACAGCGGAATAAACAATACAACTCAAAGCCTTGCGGAAATGGTTAATAAAATTGATTTGTCAAACACAAAAGACAGGCTGATTTTATTATGTATTATCGTTGCCGCGTTTCTTGTTTTGCTTTATTTTGAAAGAATGGGGAAAATGGTTATATCAAGGCATATTACTTTCAAAACAAAAAATTTAAGTGCAAATTTAAGCAGCAGGTATAATCATTTATATTTCGTATGGCAATATTCTCAGGACAAAGAAAAAATTTATATTTCTTTTTGCGATTTCATAAATCTATTGAGAGCAAATAACATTCTCACAGGTGAAAATGATGATTTTTGTTCAGATTTGGAAAAGGCAATATTCAGTGGGGAAAAGCCAACTGAAGAAACTTATAAATATTTGACAAAGCAAATGAATAAATGCAAAAAACAGATCGTAAAAAATATGAAGCTTGGCAAAAAATTCAGCTATTACTTCACGAAATTTATGTGGTGAAAAATGAACGCACTAAAAGATGTTAAACTAATTAAATATTCAAAGCCTGTAGATGCTCTTAATTGCATTACGCACGTCATAGGTGTCGCCCTTGCAATCATAGGAATGGTATTTCTTGTAAAAAAGTCTTTGCTGCTCAGTGATGTAATCGGAGTAATATCATGTATAATTTACAGCGTTTCTCTTATAGCTGTTTATACAATTTCGGCACTTTATCACGGCTTGCCTCAGGGAGAGGTTAAAAGAAAGGCAAGGCTTTTGGCGGTTCGCCATAGGGATTTTTAGAAAACAAGAAAATTTCATAGGCTGACACGCCTCAAGCGGAGAAAACGCAGTCATGTAGTAACAGAGATGTTGCTGCATGGCTGCGTTTTTATTAATAATACCAATTAGAAGTTGTTCTTATACCAAGTTAGAAGTTGTTTTCCTCGTTCAGTCATTTCTACATTTTTTGTTCCTCTGTATTCAGGAGCCTGTGGACAATGATCCATCATGGAAGAATGTTCCTCATAAAAAAGCATATCTTTTTCATACTTCTCCTTGACCTCAATATATTCGATATCCTGGCATTCTTTTTCTACAAGTTTTGTGAATTGCTCATAGCGTAGATTTCCATCATTGTCGATAAAAGCATAATAATTATCAAGAGATTTCCATTTGCTGTAATTATAACTGTTGGAATCTGTCATGGCAATCGTGAGTGAATTTTCAGCATCCTCAATCTGCCTCAAAAGATTTATGATCGTTTGGATTTTTTGACCCCAGGTTATCCTTTTATTATAATCGTATCTTTGAATTTCTTCTGTTTCAATGTATGCACAGAGTGCGAGGAACTGTGCCGGGGAACATTTAAGAATGTCAAACGTCTCCTCTGGGTGCTTCTTGATTTGTGAAATTACATAATATCGAAATCTACCAACCTTACTTGACAGTGAATCATTTAGCTTCATGATTTGAAATGCTCCAACTCTGCGTACATACTCATAAGGTAATACAGGTAGGTTTCCTGATTCTGTAATCGTAAAATTGTAATTGCCCTTCATATCACAAGTTATGCTGTATATGGTCTCTAATCCCAACAGCTCTTGCTCATCAGCAGTAAGCCTGATATTTTTTAGTGTGGCAATCATATCATCCGGAAATAGAAAATCCGGAAAAGGCTGTGTTTCTGTCTCATTCCCACAAGGTAATACCGCATCTGTATAGTTTTTTGCAAATTCCTCTTTTGTGAGTTTCAGCTGCTCAATGATTACTTGCCAGTAATTCTTGTCTGGCAACGTGTCTTTTTCCCAGTTTTGGATAGTGGTAGTAGATACCCCTGTTTTTTCTGCTAAATCTGTTTGCGTGATACCACATCGTTCTCGTGCTGCTTTTAAATACGAATAAAATGTCATGATTTTAGGCTCCTTTACTTCATTTGATAGAAACTATCATAACAATGTTAGATTTATGGAGTCTACAAACGTAAAAAAATAATTTGAAATTTTATCTTGTAACTAGCACTTAGTGCTGCAATTGTATGTGGCGGGGTATACCAATTTAGGATTGGCTACAAAAAGTTCGTCTTTTGCTCAAAAATGAGCGAAAGTTCCCGGCAGAGCTATTTCCCAATTTTGAGAAACAGCTATCTTCCAATTTTGGAACACAGTCTGAAAGCAAAATAAATACTACATTTTCTGCATAATTGACTTGCTATTATGTGCCTTTAATGCAGACATCCGCTTTATAGCTGTGAACAACGGTGTTGACTCGGATAATGGGCAGGACAGCGACTTCACGCCATTCCTGAACATCATCAACGAGTGGTATGCCAAAGACACTAGCAAGAAGATTCGAGCCGTGTTTAAGGCAAAGGCAGACTCCGGCAAGCCGCTCACCACAAATCCACCATACGGGTATCTGAAAGACCCGGAGGACAAGAATCATTGGATTGTGGATGAGGAGGCAGCCACCATTGTAAAAGAATCCTTTCAGCTTTGTGTTCAGGGCTACGGTCCGACTCAGATAGCAAAGGTATTTATGGAACGAGGCTATATGAATCCTACGGCTCATATCAAAAGCCTTGGATTAAATGCCCCTGATAACCGAATTCACGCAGGTGATGATATCTGGGACACAAGCACCGTGGTTCATATTTTAGAGAGAATCGAATACCTTGGTCATACGGTCAACGGCAGGACTTATCGCAAGTCCTACAAGAACAAGAAATCCATTAAGCGTGACCGCTCCGAGTGGCAGATTTTCGAGAATACTCACGAGGCAATCATCGACCAGGAGACTTTCG
>CAVHYZ010000069.1:728-9630 GCA_963640495.1 Acutalibacteraceae bacterium | reverse complement strand
TCGGCTTATATCAACAATTTTGTTGCCGTTCCAGTTCATTACAAGCCTTGGCTCAGCCTTAACCTCTGCCACAACACAGGCCTGCAAATTTTCGCTCTCGGCGAGCTTTATAAAAGCATCAACATTTTCTTTTTCAACTACAACAGCCATTCTTTCTTGAGATTCGCTGATTGCAAGCTCTGTGCCGTCAAGGCCTTCATATTTTTTAGGCACTGCATTAAGATTTATCTCAAGTCCGTCTGCAAGTTCACCGATAGCAACAGAAACACCGCCGGCTCCAAAGTCGTTACAGCGCTTAATCATTCTTGTTGCTTCGCCGTTTCTGAAAAGTCTTTGGAGCTTTCTTTCTTCCGGAGCATTACCTTTTTGAACTTCTGCACCACATGTTTCAACGGAGTGAGCATTGTGAGCTTTTGATGAGCCTGTTGCTCCGCCTATTCCGTCACGGCCAGTAGAACCGCCGAGAAATATGACCACATCACCCGGTGCAGGAACCTCACGGCGTACATTTTCAGCAGGTGTTGCAGCAATAACCGCACCTATTTCCATTCTTTTCGCTGCATAACCGGGGTGATAAATTTCATCAACAATACCTGTTGCAAGACCTATTTGATTGCCATATGAAGAATAACCGGCAGCTGCAGTAGTAACAATGCTTCTTTGTGGGAGCTTGCCGGGAATTGTTTCGCTTACGGGTTTAAGAGGATCTGCGGCACCGGTTACTCGCATTGCTCCGTAAACATAGGAACGGCCTGAAAGCGGATCGCGAATAGCACCACCGATACAAGTTGCTGCACCGCCGAATGGTTCAATTTCCGTAGGATGGTTATGAGTTTCGTTCTTGAAAAGAAGAAGCCACGGCTCAGTAACGCCGTCAACATCCACATTGATTTTTACTGTGCAGGCATTGATTTCTTCAGATTCGTCAAGCTTATCAAGTTTGCCTTGAGCTTTAAGATACTTAACGGCAACTGTTGCTATATCCATAAGGCAGATTGGTTTTGTTCTGCCTAATTCTTTTCTTACGGCAATATAATCATCATAAGCCTTTTGAAGAAGGGAATCTTCAAACTTAACATCATCTATAACAGTTAAGAATGTAGTATGACGGCAATGGTCTGACCAGTAAGTGTCAATCATACGAATTTCGGTGATTGTGGGGTTACGATTTTCGCTTTTAAAATAATTTTGGCAAAATTCAATGTCATCCGCATCCATTGCAAGGCCATAGTCGCTTACAAATTTTTCAAGCTGTTCTCTGCTTAAATCAATGAATCCATCAAGAGTTGCAACGGTAGTCGGAATATTATAATTTACTTTAAGTGTTTCCGGCTTTTCAAGGGCGGCTTCTCTTGCCTCAACTGGATTTATAACATATTTCTTGATTGCGGCAATATCATCATTTGTAAGATTACCGTAAAGTTTATAAACCTTTGCCGAGCGAACAAGAGGCCTGTCTCCTTGAGAAATTATCTGAATACACTGTGCTGCAGAGTCTGCTCTTTGGTCAAATTGACCGGGAAGATATTCAACGGCAAAAGTAACCGAATTATCATCTTTGATTTCACTTGTTGCAATATCTAATTGAGGCTCTGAAAATACGGTTTTTACAGCGTAATTAAAAAGCTCCTCTGAAATATTTTCCGCATCATAGCGATTAAATATTCTTACATTTTCAAGGCCGGTAATACCAAGGAGCGTTTTTGCATCTGAAAGAAGCGCTTTTGCTTCGTTAGCAAGTTCTTCCTTCTTTTCAACAAATATTCTGTATACCAAAGTTATGCCCTCCCTGCTTTCATTGCCTTTGCGCCGATATCATGACGGTAGTAGGCATTTTCAAAACTGATTTTATCAACAAGATTATATGCTTTTTCAATAGCTTCTGCAAGAGTTTCGGCAGTATCTGTTGCGCCGAGAACTCTACCACCATTTGTTAGAAGCTTGCCGTTTTCAATTTTTGCGCCTGCAATGTATACTTTATCGCTGATTTCATCGGGAATTTTAAGTTCGAATCCTTTTTTATATGAAACAGGGTATCCTTCAGATGCCATTACCACACAGCAAGCATTTTTATTACTGAATTCAACCTCTGTATCCGCAAGAGTGCCGTTTGTTACCGCCTGCATAACAGTGAGTAAATCACTCTCCAAAAGTGGCAAAACAACTTGAGTTTCCGGGTCGCCGAAACGGCAGTTATATTCAATAACCTTAGGACCATCCTTTGTAATCATAAGTCCGAAATAAAGGCACCCTTTGAAAGTTCTTCCCTCTGAATTCATGGCATTTATTGTGGGAATGAATATTTTTTCCATACATTCATTTGCAACAGCCTCGGTATAATAAGGATTAGGTGCAACGGTGCCCATTCCCCCTGTGTTGAGGCCTGTATCATTATCACCGGCTCTTTTATGATCCATTGAAGAAATCATTGGGCAAACGGTTTTGCCGTCTGTAAAGGAAAGCACGGATACTTCGGGGCCTTCAAGAAATTCTTCAATAACAATATTTTCGCCGCTTTTGCCGAATTTTTTATCTTTCATCATGGAAATAACAGCATTTTTGGCATCTTCTCTTGTTTCTGCAATTATTACACCTTTTCCGAGAGCGAGTCCATCAGCCTTTATAACTGTGGGAATTGGCGCTGAATCAAGATAGTCAAGTGCAGCATTCATATCGGAGAAAACTTCATAAGCAGCAGTAGGAATACCGTATTTTTTCATAAGATTTTTTGAAAACACTTTACTGCCCTCAATTATTGCCGCTTTTGCTTCGGGGCCGAAACATGGAATACCTTTTTTGTTAAGCTCGTCTACACATCCGAGCACCAGCGGGTCATCAGGAGCAACTACTGCATAGTCTATTGATTCTTTTACGGCAAAATCAACTATTGCTTCTATATCCGTAGCACCTATATTCACACAGGTAGCATCATTTGCTATACCACCGTTTCCGGGGAGAGCGAATATCTCTGTTACACCTTTATTTTCTTTTATTTTTTTAATGATGGCGTGCTCACGGCCGCCGCCACCTACAACTAATATTTTCATAAATTCATCCCTTTAATAAATCAGTGATGGAATAAACGCATATCTGTAAATGCCATTGCAATATCATATTTATCACAGCACTCAATAACAACATCATCACGAATTGAACCACCGGGCTCTGCAATATATTTAACGCCACTTTTGTAGGCTCTTTCTATATTGTCACTGAATGGGAAGAAAGCGTCTGAGCCTAATGCAACATTTGTTTTAGTGGCAAGATACGCCTTCATTTCTTCCTGAGTAAAAGGTTCAGGGCGTGTAGTAAAATATTTTTGCCAATTACCCTCAGCACAAACATCTTCTTCATTTTTATTGATATAGCCATCTATAACATTATCTCTGTCCGGGCGGCCTATGTCATCTCTAAAGGGGAGATTTATAACTTTATCTGCCTGACGTAAGAACCAAGTATCTGCCTTCGTACCCGCAAGACGGGTGCAGTGAATTCTTGACTGCTGACCTGCCCCAACACCGATAGCTTGGCCGTCAACTGCATAGCAAACGGAATTGCTCTGAGTATATTTAAGTGTGATAAGAGCAATTATAAGGTCTCTTTTTGCACTTTCGGGAATTTCCTTATTTGCGGTTACCACATTATCAAGAAGCGCCTTATTGATTTCAAAATTATTTCTTCCCTGCTCAAATGTAACGCCGTAAACCTGCTTATGTTCTATGGGAGCGGGAACATAATTTGGGTCAATCTTAACTATATTATAGTTACCTTTTCTCTTTGTTTTAAGAATTTCAAGGGCTTCAGGCTCATAACCGGGGGCAATAATGCCATCTGAAACTTCTCTTTTAAGCATTTTCGCCGTTGTAACATCACAGATATCCGAAAGAGCAACCCAATCACCGAATGAACACATACGATCTGTGCCTCTTGCTCTCGCATAAGCACAGGCAAGAGGAGAGTCATCAAGGCCTTCAATATCATCTACAAAACAGGCTTTTTTGAGAGTATCTGAAAGAGGAATACCAACAGCGGCAGAGGTGGGGCTTACATGTTTAAAAGAAGTAACAGCAGGCAAGCCGAGTGCCTCTTTAAGTTCTTTAACCAGCTGCCAAGAATTAAGAGCATCGAGGAAGTTTATATATCCGGGGCGGCCACTGAGAATTTCAATAGGAAGCTCAGATCCGTCTGCCATAAAAATTTTTGCGGGCTTTTGATTGGGGTTACAGCCGTATTTTAATTCAAATTCCTTCATTTTTATTTCCTCACTTATTTTTATTTATAAGTCTGTTTGTTTCTTTGCCGGTTTCAAGATCTGTATAACGAACATAAAGGGAAATTTTATTATCTTCATTAAGATTATTCCAAAGATTTTTTGTAAAATCATCTATATCATCGGGAATTGCTACTCTTTCCGGTTCGCCCTGGAATGTGGGAATGGGGTTTCCGTCGCAAACATAAGTGTGTATAAAGTGGCCGAGACCTGCAAGTGATGAATAGCTGAATATATACCTGTTGCAGGCTGTACCATCTGCATCGGCGCTTTTAAGAATACTCATATCATAATCGAAGTCACCATTATCGAATGTAAGCATACCACTGATTCTTGGGGTGAAATTGGGCTTATCAGGCTCAAATTCTCTTGATTTAAGAGCACAGCTGAAACCTTTACCATTTTTTAATCCATCATAGATTGTGTCGGTTTGATCACCGTTTGTTACTATGAGTTTGTTTTCATATTTACGAATTGCCGCATAAATGATAAGGCTGGGATCTTCAACCTTTGATGCATCAAAGGGCTCAGTAAAAACTGCGCCGTCTTTTTCTGTAAAAATACGATTACGGCTATTTGCGCTTCTGCCCATAATAAAATATGCGGAAACAGCATTTTTTCCGTTTGCACTCTTACCTATAACAATACCTCTACCAACATACGAATTATCTTTAATAAGCTCGCCTATATCATTGATTTTATATATTTCCATAATAATTTTCCTAACATTAATTAATCATTTACTTATTATTTCACTGCAAATTTTTTCCGTTGCAGCCGGTAAAATTATCCACTCAGCCTGTTCCATAACTCTTTTTTGGAGAATTTCCGGGGTATCTCCATCTACAACTTCAACAGCCTTTTGCATTATGATTTTTCCGCCATCGGGTATTTCATTTACAAAGTGAACAGTTGCGCCCGTTACTTTAACTCCTTTTTTGAGAGCAGTCTCATGCACATGAAGTCCGTAAAAGCCTTCACCGCAGAATGAGGGAATCAACGAAGGATGAACATTTATAATTCTGTTTTCAAAGTGTTTCGTGAAATTTTCACTGAGTATGACCATAAATCCTGCAAGTACAATAAGGTCAATGCTGTTTGAATCAAGCTCGGAAATAAGAGCGTTTTCAAACTCAGTTGCAGAAGAATAATCTTTTTTAGAAATAACTTTTGATTCTATGCCGGCATTTTTTGCTCTTTCAAGGGCATAAGCGTTTTTGTTGTTTGAAATTACAAGTGAAATTTCTCCGCTATTTATAATTCCGCTTTTTTGGGCATCTATGATTGCCTGAAGGTTTGTGCCGCCGCCTGATACAAGCACGGCAATTTTTGCTTTTTTATCAGCCATTTCTAACCTCTGTTTTAAATAATCGTAATTTTTTCATCGGACTCAATTATTTCACCGATTACATAAGCATTCTCGCCTTGGCCTTTAAGAATTTCAAGAGCTTTATCTTTATCCTCCGGAGCAACCACAATGCTCATACCAACACCCATATTGAAGGTGTTAAACATATCATGCTCGCTTATATTGCCTCTTTTTGCAATAAGGTCAAAAATAGGCAGAATTTTAACGGAAGATTTATTTATCTTCGCACCGAGGCCATCGGGAATACTTCTTGGAATATTCTCATAAAATCCACCACCGGTAATATGAGAGATGCCTTTAACTTTAACCTGTTCAAGTAAAGCAAGAACAGGCTTAACATAAATTTTAGTGGGAGTAAGAAGCGTTTCGCCAATGGATTTTCCGTTAAGTTCCGCAATAGGAGTTTTTATATCAGAGTTTTCCACATCAAAAACTTTTCTTACAAGTGAAAATCCGTTTGAATGAACACCACTTGAAGGCAGAGCGATAATCACATCTCCACTTTTCATTGTTTTGTTATCAATTATTTTGTCTTTATCCACAACCCCGGTTGTGTAACCTGCAAGGTCATATTCATCAAGGGGATAGAATCCGGGCATTTCAGCTGTTTCGCCACCGATAAGGGCAGCTCCACTTTGAATGCAGCCTTCACAAACACCCTTTACTATATCTGCAATTTTTTCGGGGTAATTTTTTCCGCAAGCAATGTAATCAAGGAAAAAAAGAGGTTTTGCACCGCAGCAAATAACATCATTAACGCACATAGCAACGCAGTCAATACCTACTGTATCATGCTTATCCATAAGAAAAGCGATTTTAAGCTTAGTACCGACACCGTCGGTGCCGCTTACAAGTACCGGTTTGTTTATGCCTTCAAGGTCAAGCTCAAAAAGGCCGCCAAAACCACCTACATCAGAGCAAACACCCTTTGTCATTGTTTTTGCTATATGTTGTTTCATAAGCTCAACGGATTTATAACCAGCAGTAATATCCACACCGGCTGCCGCATAGCTGTCTGATCTTGAATTTGTGTTCATAAGTTATTATTCCTTTCCGCTCCAGCAATAAGTGCATAAGTCTTCAGGATCGATGCCTATTGCTTCGATAATGCCGTTAAGTGACTGAAATTCAAGGGAAACAAAATGAAATTTATCGCAGATTGCCTGCCTCATTTTTTGACCTCTCTCTGTGGAGGAGTCACAATATTCTTCAAGGTGATTAAAACCTTCTTCGCCCTCAAGCTCCATGATAGTTCTTCTTGTAATCAGCTCCATATCGCTTGTAGCTCTTGAGAAATTAAGATATTTACAGCCGTAAACAAGAGGAGGACAAGCTGATCTCATGTGAACAGATTTCGCTCCATTGGAGTAAAGAAAATCAACTGTTTCTTTAAGCTGAGTGCCTCTTACTATGGAATCATCCACGAAAAGAAGATTTTTTCCAACAATTAAATCTTTAACAGGGATTTGTTTCATTTTGGCTACGGTATTTCTGTCGCTTTGGGTTGTTGGCATAAAACTTCTAAGCCAAGTTTGAGTGTATTTTATAAACGGACGTGCAAATGGAATATGGCTTTGATTCGCAAACCCGATTGCATGAGGAGTACCTGAATCCGGAACACCACCTACATAATCAAGTTCAGGTAGTGTGCCCCTTTTTTGCTCTTCACGGGCCATAATTTCGCCGTTACGGCTTCTCATAACCTCAACATTTACTCCTTCATAGCAAGCTGTTGGATAGCCATAATAGCTCCAAAGGAAAGAACAAATTCTCTTTTTCTTACCGGCCGGGTTAAGAACCGTAACATTTTCTGCTGTAACCTCAACTGCTTCTGCAGGGCCAAGTTCTTTATAGAATTCAAACCCTAATTTCTCATAGGCAAAAGATTCAAAAGAAACACAAAATCCATCATCTCTCTTACCTATCAGTACGGGAAGTCTGCCGAGTTTATCACGAGCGGCTATAATTGAGCCGTGGTCCGTAAGTATAAGAATGGAGGCTGTACCATCAATTCTGTCTTGAGCAAATTTTATGCCATCTGCTATGCTACTTTTTTGATTTATGAGTGCGGCAACAAGTTCAGTGTTGTTAACTTCCCCACCGGTCTGTACGCCAAAATGGCCTCCACTAAAGGAAAGAAACTGATTTATAAGCTCTTGCTTGTTGTTTATAATTCCGATTATGCAAATTGCATAACAACCGATATTTGACCTTATGAGAAGAGGCTGGGGATCTGTGTCGCTTATACATCCGATGGATGTATTGCCCTTCATTTCGGTAAGCACCTTTTCAAATTTTGTTCTGAAAGGTGTATTTTTTAAATTATGAATTTCTCTTTGTAAACCTATTTCAGAATCGTACGCAGCCATACCGCCACTTTTGGTTCCGAGGTGTGAATGGTAGTCAGTGCCGAAATAAACATCGGTCAATGCACCGCCTTTAGTGGCAGCGCCGAAAAATCCGCCCATAATAATCTCTCCTTAAAATATATACAAGAATTAAATTATTCACCAAATACTCTCTTCATCATTTCTTTATAAGCATCTTCAACGTTGCCAAGATCACGACGAAAACGGTCTTTATCTAATTTTTCATTGGTTTCTGCGTCCCAAAAACGACAGGTATCAGGTGAAATTTCGTCTGCAAGCACGATTGTGCCGTCTGCGGTTTTACCAAACTCAAGTTTGAAGTCAACAAGTTTAACGCCAAGTTTAAGAAAATATGCCTTAAGCACGTCATTTACCTTAAATGCCATAGCCTTAATTTGTTCAATTTCTTCTCTTGTAGCAACACCGAGGGCAATTGCGTGATATGCATTCATAAGAGGATCATGGAGGTCATCGTTTTTGTATGAAAATTCAATGGTAGGCTCTGCAAATACAATGCCTTCCTCAACGCCGAATCTCTTTGCAAAAGAACCAGCGGAAATATTACGAATTATAACCTCAAGAGGAACGATTTTAACCTTTTTAACAACGGTTTCACGGTCATTAAGCTCTTCAACAAAGTGAGTAGGAACGCCCTCTTTTTCAAGAATCTGCATAAGATAGTTAGACATACGGTTATTAACAACACCCTTGCCTACGATTGTGCCTTTTTTAAGGCCATCAAAAGCTGTTGCATCGTCTTTGTAAGAAACGATAACAAGATTCTCATCTGCTGTTGCATAAACCTTTTTTGCCTTGCCTTCGTAAAGTTGAACTGTCTTTTCCATGATTAAAAACCTCCGATAATATTAAAATTTATTTATTAATTATTTAGAA
>CAVHYZ010000069.1:0-718 GCA_963640495.1 Acutalibacteraceae bacterium | reverse complement strand
C
This sequence comes from Acutalibacteraceae bacterium, assembly GCA_963640495.1. Taxonomy (GTDB): domain Bacteria; phylum Bacillota; class Clostridia; order Oscillospirales; family Acutalibacteraceae; genus CAG-177. The sequence goes on along the minus strand of CAVHYZ010000069.1, from coordinate 717 downwards.
AACTGCTGCATCGGCTGCTCTTTTAGCATCAAGCTTTGCGGCAAGCTCTTTATCCTCAACCGCAAGAATTTGTGCACAAAGTAAAGCGGCATTGCCTCCTCCGTTTATGGCAACAGTAGCTACAGGAATTCCCGTTGGCATTTGAACTGTTGAGTAAAGAGCGTCAACGCCGTCAAGTGTATTTGATTTGCATGGTATACCTATTACAGGCAGGGTGGTATTTGCGGCAATTGCACCTGCAAGGTGAGCAGCCATACCGGCAGCCGCAATAATTGCACCGAACCCGTTTTCTCTTGCGGAAAGTGCAAAATCTCTTGCTTCAACAGGTGTGCGGTGCGCAGAGTAAACATGTACTTCGTATGGAATACCGAGAGTATCAAGCATGTCTGTTGCTTTTTGAATTACGGGAAGATCGCTGTCACTACCCATAACAATGCCGATTTTTTTCATTATCTTACCTCCAAAATGAAATAATAAAACAAATAGGGCACACTACTTCTGTATAAAAGCAGTGCGCCCAGACGGTCGGCTTAAATCAGTTCGCAGTTCCTCCGTGGTGCTCCACATATTCCGTCAGTCGCAGCGAACTTATATCTTGTGAAATAAGTATATCATTATAAAGTTGTAAAGTCAACCGCAAAGAAGAAGCAAAAATAAAAATCTGTAGAGTTACAATTGATGTGAGACTGAAATCAAAAAAAGATAGAAAAAAGCGAC
>CAVHYZ010000068.1:0-9731 GCA_963640495.1 Acutalibacteraceae bacterium | reverse complement strand
CGGATATTTAGTTATAGATGCGATACAGGCACACTCAGCTGCATTTAATTCACTAACATCTTTACCAAAATATTTTTCGCTCGCAGTTTTAACGCCATAACATCCACTGCCAAGATAAAGCGTATTCATGTAAGCTTCAATTATTGTATCTTTGCTGTAATGTTCCTCAAGATTAAGAGCCATAAGCATTTCTCTTACTTTTCTTACTATAGTAACATCTTTTTTGTTTGTAATATTTTTCACCAACTGTTGAGTAATTGTTGAACCACCTTGACCAAGGTTAGAAGGCTTAACGATAACGCCGAGAACACGAATCCAGTCAACGCCGTGATGCTTTTTAAATCTTGTATCTTCTATAGCTATGAAAGCTTTTTCCATGTAAGGAGAAATATCTTCAAGATTAACCCAAACTCTGTCTTCGTCTCCATGTAACCTTGCTATCTCAACATCTTTACCATCGCTGTCTTTGGCATATATAAAGGAGGTTTGGTTTTGACTTTCTTTGTATTCTTCAAGATTTACCTTCAAATCTCCTTTGATATATGAGATTACATTAAAAAGTACATAAGATATTATAATACAAGCTGTTAAAACAATAGCTGAAAGAAGGCCAAGAATTATCGCCTTAGCCTTACTTGTTTTTTTGTTTTTTTTCTTTTTGTTTTTACTCAAAGTGATTATACCTCCGCGCAAAAATAAAACACTATAACATTATAATTGCATTATATATCAAATATTTGAACTTTTCAAGATAATTGTAAAGTTATGTGTTGGCTTTTGTTTCGCAATATATGCATCTATAAACTTTATGTTCAACATCGGTAAGTTTAAAAATATGATGTAATTCTTGCTCAGTGGATGTAATACATCTTGGATTTTTACATTTAATTACATCCTTAAGAATTTCCGGTAAATCAACTCTCTTCTTTTCAACTCTTACGCCGTCTTTTATAATATCAAGAGTAACTCCGGGGTCAACATAACCGATAACATCAAAATCTATAGGAATATCAGCATCAATTTTTATTATGTCTTTTTTACCCATTTTTTTGCTATTAACATTTTTAATTATAGCTACTGAACAATCAAGTTCATCAAGGCCTAATAAATCATAGAGCTTCATACCGCTTCCAGCAGTAATATGGTCAATAACAACACCGTTTTGAATTGAATCAATATTCATTTGGAAGCCTCCTCAAGAAGTTTAAGAATTAAAGCCATTCTGATATATTTGCCATTAAGAACTTGTTTAAAATAACAAGCTCTTGGGTCATTATCTATAGCGATGCTGATTTCATTTACTCTGGGCAACGGATGCATTATTGATAAATCAGCTTTAGCATTTTTTAATTTAGAAGGTTCGAGAATATAACTGTCCTTTAAACGCAAATAATCTTCTTCGTTAAAAAAGCGTTCTCTTTGAACTCTCGTCATATAAAGTATATCTAAGTCGGGCAAAACTTCTTCAAGAGAAGTTGTTTGAACATAAGGAATATTGTTTGCTTTCAATACATCCTTTTTTATGTAACTAGGAAGTTTTAATTCAACAGGTGAAATAAGAACTATTTTAATACCGGTATATCTCACCATTGCTTCTATAAGAGAATGTACAGTACGGCCAAATTTTAAGTCACCGCAAAAACCGATAGTTAGATTATCAAATCTTCCTTTTTCTCTGTAAATTGTTAATAAATCCGCAAGGGTTTGTGTTGGATGATTATGACCACCATCGCCGGCGTTAATGACTGGAATCGAGGCATTTTGTGATGCAACATAAGGCGCACCTTCCTTAGGATGACGCATAGCGATAATATCTGCATAATAGCTTATTGTTTTTGCTGTATCAGCTACACTTTCACCTTTTGCGGCAGAGGAACTGTTAGCCTCCGAAAAACCAAGAACGTTACCGCCAAGTTCAAGCATAGCAGCTTCAAAACTAAGCCTGGTGCGAGTTGAAGGCTCATAAAAAAGAGTTGCAAGTTTTTTATGGGCACAAGCATCTTGATATTTTTTTGGATTCGAAATAATATCATTAGCTATTTTGATTAGCTCATCAATTTCATTAGTAGATAAATCTAAAATGTTTATAAGATTTTTAATCATTTTATGCCTCCAATCCAGCTTTCATCAGAAGGATTGTTTCTAAATTTAATAAGTCTTTCTACATCTTCGGGCTTGATATAGCCCTCCTCGGCGGCAACTTCGGCAATGACATCAAAATTTGTTAAAGAAATATTTTTTACATTAGCGGCGGCAAGTCTATCAAGACCTTTTTGCATTCCGTATGTAAAAATTGAAACTATACCAAGCACATTTGCGCCTGCATCCCGAAGTACATTTACAACTTCGATTACACTGCCACCGGTGGAAATCAAATCTTCAACAACAACAACTTTTTGATCTTTTTCAAGTTTGCCTTCAATTTGATTTTGTCTGCCATGGTCTTTAGCTCCGGAACGTACATATCCCATTGGAAGATTAAGAATATGTCCTGTAATAGCTGCGTGAGCAATTCCTGCTGTGGAAGTTCCCATAAGGACTTCACAATCAGGGTAATATTTTTTTACAAGCTCAGCAAGACCGTTTTCAACATCGTTTCTAACTTCAGGTGCAGTAAGAGTAAGTCTATTGTCACAATAAACAGGGCTTTTTATACCGCTTGCCCAAGTAAATGGTTCTTCTGGTCTGAAAAATACAGCCTTAATTTTTAATAAATCTTTTGCAATAAGCTTTTCCATAATTTTTATCCTTTCAGTCAACAAATTCTTTAATGCATCTTTCGTAAGCTGCAACAGGGTCATCTGCCGCCGTAATCGGTCTGCCAACAACTATGTAATCCGAACCGATTTCTTTAGCTTGTGCAGGCGTCATAACTCTTTTTTGATCACCTACATCACCATCTGAGAAACGAACACCTGGAGTTATAGTGAGAAAATTTTTTCCGCAAATTTCGTGAACATTTCCGGCTTCAAGAGGAGAACAAACAACGCCGTCAAGACCTGCGATTTTTGCGTTATGAGCATAATGCATTACGACTTTATCAATCGGATCTTTAATAAGCAAATCTTTTTCCATACTTTCTTGGTCGGTAGAAGTTAACTGAGTAACAGCAATAAGAAGTGGACGGGTACCATCCGTTCTTGTTAATCCTTCAATTGCTGCTTCCATCATTTTAATTGTTCCTGCTGCGTGAAGATTGGTAATGTCAACGTCAAGAGATGATAAAACAGCCATAGATTTTTTAACTGTATTAGGAATATCGTGAAGTTTAAGATCAAGAAAAATTTTATGTCCCCTTTTCTTTATTTCCTTGACTATTTGTGGACCTTCAGCATAAAAAAGTTCCATTCCGATTTTTACAAAAGGTTTTCTACCCATAAATTTATCAAGAAAATTAAAAGTTTGCTCTGCACTTGAAAAATCGCAAGCAATTATAACATCCTTACCCATTAGTCTGTACCTCCGATTATATCTTTAAGATTATTAATTTTATACTTTTCCATTACAGCAGGAAGGCTATCAATAATATATCGACAAGCAAACGGATTAATCAAGTTAGCTGCGCCTATCTCAACAGCTGTTGCTCCTGCAAGCATCATTTCAATAACATTTTCCGCTGATGAAACGCCTCCCATACCTATAACCGGTATTTTAACGGCATGAGAAACCTGATAAACCATGCGAAGTGCAACAGGGAAAATTGCGGGGCCTGAAAATCCACCCATTTTATTTGCTATTATCGGTTTCCTAGTTTTGAGGTCAATTCTCATTCCGAGTAAAGTATTAATAAGGCTAATTCCATTCGCTCCGGCTTCTTCACAGGCTTTAGCTATGGAAACAATATCTGTAACATTAGGAGAAAGCTTAAGAATTATAGGTTTTTTTGTAACTGATTTAACAGCTTTTGTAACCTCTTCAGCAGCCTCTGGAGAAGTTCCAAAACTCATTCCCCCACCATGAACATTTGGACAGCTTACATTTACCTCAATCCAGCCAACTTGCTCACATTTATCTATTTTTTCACAGGTATAAGCATAATCATCAATAGAAAATCCACTAACATTTGCCATTACTTTCTTGTTAAAGTATTTTTTTAACTTTGGTAATTCTTCGTTTATAACCTTGTCAACACCTGGATTTTGAAGCCCCACGGCATTTATGATTCCGGATGTACATTCGGCAATTCTTGGCGTTGGATTGCCGAAACGAGGCTCTTTTGTGGTACCTTTAAAAGACAATGTACCGAGGCAATTTATATCATAAATCTCTGCAAATTCGTATCCAAAGCCAAATGTACCCGAAGCGGGAATTATAGGATTATCAAGTTCAATTCCACATAGGTTTACGCTCAATTTTCCCATAAGATTTCCTCCTTCTTTAGAACAGGTCCATCTTTGCAAATTCGTTTATATCCCGTGATTGTTTTACATGTGCATCCCATACAAGCACCAAACCCGCATCCCATTCTTTCTTCAAAAGAAAACTGGCCTTCCGTTTTAGATGATTTATATACAGCTTTAAGCATCGGAAGTGGCCCGCAAGCGTAAAAATATGAATAAGGAATATTCATTCCTTCTGTAACAAAGCCTTTTAAGCCATAACTACCATCAGCAGTTGTTACAGTAACTTTTGCTCCGAGATTTATAAAGCTCTCTTTGCAAAATACTTCATCTTTAGTATTAAATCCAAGTATTACAGATATTTTTTTACCTTCTGAAATCAGTTTTTTTGCAAGCATGTAAAGAGGAGGCACACCTACTCCACCACCTATAAGCAGTGGAGAGTCTCCTGATACAGATGTATCATAACCGTTTCCGAGTCCGGTTAAAACGTCAAGTTTTTCGCCTTCCTGCAATTTGCTCATTTGTTCAGTACCTTTACCGATAACCTTGTAAATGATGGTTACAGAATTATCGTCTTTATCAAAAACAGATATAGGCCTTCTTAAATAAAGATCATTCAGTTGAATGTTTATAAATTGACCGGGAGCAGTGATTGCAGAAGTATCCCCCTCAAGGCACATCTTTAATACACTATCTGTAAGATAATCATTTGATTTAATTGTGAAAATAGATTGTTTCATTTTAACCTCAAAAATCAATTGTTGAAACTGTTTGTGTTGTTTCTTCAAGAACATCAAGAAGAACTCTTACTGTGTCAAGGGAAGTGAAAAGAGTTACGTTGTTTTCGGTTGCGCAGCGACGGATTGCTATGCCGTCTTCATAATGGATTCCTGACATAATAGCTCTTGTGTTGATAACGTATCTTACATAGCCACTTCTGATAGATTCAAGCACTTCGTCGCTTCCTTCACTTGGCTTTTTCTTCACTCTGCAACGAATGCCGTGGTTCTTAAGATATTCTGCCGTAAGTCCTGTTGATTCAATATTAAATCCCATATCATAGAATCTCTTAACAAGTGGAAAGCCTTCTTCTTTATCCTCGTCTGCAAGAGTTACAAGCACGGTGCCATAATTTTTAAGAGTCATGCCGGATGCAATCATAGCTTTAAACATAGCTCTTGAAAGCTTATCGTCATAGCCGATTGCTTCACCGGTAGATTTCATTTCGGGAGAAAGATAAGCATCAAGGCCCTTTATCTTGTTATATGAAAAAACAGGAACTTTAACATAATGACGTTTTTTCTCTTCGGGATAAATTCCGAAAATTCCCAGCTCTTTAAGAGTTTTACCAAGTATAACTTCAGTTGCTATATCGGCAAGGGAATAGCCAGTTGCTTTTGAAAGAAATGGAACTGTTCTTGAAGAGCGAGGATTTACCTCAATAATATAAACATCTTCATTTTTATCAACTATAAACTGAATGTTGTAAAGTCCTTTAATTCCAATACCTAATCCGAGTTTTTTAGCATATTGAAGAATAACGCCTTTTACTTTGTCCGAAACGCTGAATGTTGGATAAACACTTATTGAATCACCGGAGTGAACTCCTGTTCTTTCAACAAGTTCCATAATTCCGGGAACAAATACATCATATCCATCACAAATAGCATCTACCTCAAGCTCTTTGCCGATAATGTATTTGTCAACAAGGACCGGTTTATCAACATCAATTTCAACTGCAGTTTTTAAATAATGTTTAAGATCTTCGTCTTTTGAAACTATTTGCATTGCTCTACCACCAAGAACAAATGAAGGCCTTACAAGTACAGGGTAACCGATTTCATTTGCAGCGGCAAGACCGTCCTCAATATTTGTTACCGCTTTGCCCTTTGGCTGAGGAATATTAAGACTAAGTAAAACTTTTTCAAAACTATCTCTGTTTTCAGCTTTTTCAATAGCAGCACAGTCTGTACCGATAATCATAACTCCCCTATCCATAAGAGGCTGAGCAAGATTGATAGCAGTCTGTCCGCCTAAGGATGCAATAACACCTTCCGGCTTTTCAAAATCTATAATAGCCATTACATCTTCCGGAGTTAAAGGTTCAAAATAGAGCTTGTCACCGGTTGTATAGTCAGTAGAAACAGTTTCAGGGTTATTATTTATAATAATTGCCTCATACCCTGCCCTTTTAATTGTTTGAACTGCATGTACGGTTGAATAATCAAATTCAACGCCTTGGCCTATTCTGATTGGGCCTGCTCCAAGTACAATAATTTTCTTTTTATCTGTAAGTCTTGATTGGTTTTCTCCTGTATAGGAAGAATAAAGATAAGCAATATATTTTCCTGTATGCAAAGTATCTACCATTCTGAAAATAGGGATAATACCTTTGGTTTTTCTAAGGTTATATATTTCAATTTCAGGCTTATTCCAAAGAGCAGCTATATATTTATCAGAGAATCCCATAACTTTTGCTTCTTTAAGAATATCTATATTGCCAACGTATGATTTTACTTTATTTTCCATTGAAACGATTTTTGCGAAGGATTCAAGAAATAATTTTGTAATTTGAGTTATCTCATAGAGCTTATCAATGGATGTACCCCTGCGAAGAAGCTCAAATATTGCATACACATTGTCATCTTTAAATTCAGAAATGTAATCAAAAAGCAGGTCATCGGTGTAATTATCAAATTTAGCAAGTCTGAAATGACAAACTCCTGTTTCCAGTGATCGAACAGATTTAAGCATACACTCTTCAAGAGTTGCTCCTATACCCATAACTTCGCCTGTTGCTTTCATTTGAGTGCCAAGGGTGTTTGGAGCTTCAGCAAACTTATCAAATGGGAATCTTGGAAATTTAGCAACAATATAATCAAGTGAAGGCTCAATTGCAGCTGTACCACCGGCAACAGGAATGTCCTCAAGAGCCATACCCATGGCAATTTTAGCAGTAACTCTTGCAATAGGATAACCGCTTGCTTTTGACGCAAGAGCAGATGAGCGAGAAACTCTCGGATTAACCTCAATAAGATAATATTCACTTGTTTGCGGATGAAGAGCAAACTGAACGTTACAGCCGCCTTCGATTTTAAGTTCTTTGATAATTTTAATTGCACTGTCATTAAGCATTTTTAAATCATGCTCATAAAGAGAAAGAATAGGAGCAACAACAATTGAGTCACCGGTATGTACCCCTACTGGATCAACATTTTCCATGCCGCAGATTGTTATTGCATGATCATTTGAGTCACGCATAACTTCAAATTCAATTTCTTTGTAGCCTTTAACACTCTTTTCGATAAGAACCTGGTGAACCGGAGAAAGTTTAAATGCGTTATGGCCAACTTCAACAAGTTCTTCTTCATTATTTGCAAAACCGCCACCGGTGCCACCAAGTGTGAATGCAGGGCGAAGCACAACAGGATAGCCTATTTCAAGAGCAGCTTTTTTAGCTTCTTCAATGTCATAAGTGATTTGTGATGGAATAACGGGCTCTCCGATACTTTCGCACATTTCTTTGAAAAGCTCTCTGTCCTCAGCTCTTTCGATACTGTCACATGGTGTGCCAAATAATTTACAGCCGCATTCTTTTAAAATGCCTTTTTTTTCAAGCTGAACGGCAAGATTAAGGCCTGTTTGACCACCTATACCGGGAACTATACAATCAGGACGCTCTTTACGAAGAATTTTTGCAACATATTCAAGAGTGAGTGGCTCCATATAAACTTTATCAGCTATCGAAGTATCAGTCATAATAGTTGCTGGGTTAGAGTTGCAAAGTATAACCTCGTAACCCTCTTCTTTAAGAGCGAGGCAAGCCTGCGTACCTGCGTAGTCAAACTCTGCTGCTTGACCGATTACAATAGGGCCTGAGCCGATAATTAAAACCTTTTTTACATCTGTTCTTTTTGCCATAAAATTGCCTCCATATATGAATAAAATTTATAAACTGAATTATTTTCTTATGTATGCTGTTTTACCATTACAAACCGTTGCAATACACACGCCATAAAATTCTTCACCCTCAAATGGTGTTGCTTTTCCTTTTGAATAGAAATTTACTGTGTCCACAACAGATTTATCATTTAGATTCCAAACAGTAAAGCACTTATTCATTTTTATGTTGAATCGTTTGCGTGGATTTACACACATAAGATTAACAAGCTTATCAAGAGTAATTATATTTGCTTTAACTAAATGAGTATAAAGAGATGAAAACGCTGTTTCGAGACCTACAATTCCAAACGCACTGCCTGCAAGACCTTTTGATTTTTCTTCTAAGGAATGAGGAGCATGATCTGTTGCGATCATATCTATTGTACCGTCTTTTATTCCTTCAATTAAAGCGAGTCTATCTTCTTTTGATCTCAAGGGAGGGTTCATTTTATATTTACCATCCTCTTGTAAATCGTTTTCATCAAGAATCAAATAGTGAGGTGCAGTTTCACATGATATATTAATGCCTTGGGCTTTGGCTTTTCGAATTAAATCAACACTTTCTTTTGTTGAAATATGACAAACATGATATCCACAGCCTGTTTCGGCTGAAAGCTTTATATCTCTTTCAATAGGCTTCCATTCACTTTCGCTGCTAATTCCTTTGTGGTTATGTTCTTTTGCATATTTACCGGCATGAATATATCCGCCGTTTAATAAACTGTTATCTTCACAGTGAGCAACAATAAGTTTACCAAGAGATTTTGCTTTAAGCATTGCCTCACGCATTAAATTTTCACTTTGAATACCTTTTCCGTCGTCTGAGAAAGCAATAACTTTAGAAGCGATATTGTCAATATCAGAAAGTTTTTCTCCAAGCTGGCCAACGGTAATAGAACCATAAGGATAAACATTAATTGCCGCCTCAATATCTATTATTGACTTTTGGAGTGCAAGGTGCTCTGCACTATCCGGTACAGGATTTAAATTAGGCATAGTGCAAACATCTGTATATCCGCCGTGTGCAGCGGCTAAAGTACCTGTTCTGATAGATTCTTTATAAAAAAATCCCGGCTCACGAAAATGCACATGCACATCGCAAAAACCGGGTAAAATAATATATTGAGAATTATTTAAAGAGAAGAATGAGCTATCGCAGGAAATAAATTTTGAAAATGCAGATTCTACAATGCTTGAAAATTCATTTTGATGGATTTGAGCATTTATGACTTTCATAGCTTACCTCCGTATAATAAAAAATCCTGCCTAATAGCAGGACAAACACTCCGAGCGTAATACTCAGATATATAACTGTCCCAGCCGACATCACAATATCGCCACATAGGTACTTTTATCGAAATTATAATATCATTCTGTTAAATGAATGTCAAGATAATTTATTAAAATTTACATTTATCTATATAAATCTAAATTGAGTTCTTTACT
>CAVHYZ010000067.1:0-10170 GCA_963640495.1 Acutalibacteraceae bacterium | reverse complement strand
GTATAATGTTCTCATTTTAATTAATATTTATATTTTTATCATTTGATAGTAACAAAACATCTCAATTCTTCTTATTTTAACGTCGCAATTGAGGTATTTTAATTTTTACATTATTTGTGATAAAAATTCTTTTAAAAGTGCCTGTTCATTTTAACTTGACATTTCTACAATATAATATTATTATATTATAGGTTTAGAAGGAGTTTAGGGACTTGAGTATCCCTTCATATACATAAATTTATAGGAGAAATTATGCAAAAAAAGAATAATCAAAAAGACAATCAAAAAGAAAGTGAGAATAAATCTTTTAATAATCAGCAAAAGCAAAGAAAAAAAACAGCTGAAAACGACTCAAAAAGTAATAAATCTCAAAATTCTACTCGTAAAAATCAACAATCTAATATCGCTTCTGTCGAAAAGAAAGATAAAAAGCATTATAACAAGCCTCGCAACGGTTCTAAAAAAAAGTATTCTAAATCCAAGCAGATTAAACCGGTTAGAATTGCTTTTCTCGGAGGCATAAACGAAGTCGGCAAAAATATGACTTTGTATGAATACAACGACGAAATGTTCATTGTGGATTGCGGACTCGCTTTCCCTGAGCCCGATATGCTGGGAGTTGACGCCGTTATTCCTGATTTTACATATGTTGAAAATAATAAAGATAAAATTAAAGGAATTGTCATCACTCATGGGCATGAGGATCATATTGGTGGCCTTGCTTATTTGCTTAAAACTGTTAATATTCCTGTTTACAGCACAAAGCTTACTATCGGAATTATAAAAGGTAAGCTAAAGGAGCACGGTTTGCTTTCATCAGCTAATTTAGTTGAAATAAAACCCGGAGATGAAATTAAGCTCGGCTCTTTTAGTATTGAGATGATTCATGTTAATCATTCGATTCCGGATGCTATTGCACTTGCAATTAAATGTGATGCTGGTACTATAATTCAAACCGGTGACTTTAAGATAGATTCTACTCCTATTGACGGTGGCATGATAGATTTAGCAAGATTTTCACAGCTTGGTAATGAGGGTGTTCTTGCTTTACTTTCTGATTCGACTAACGCTGAAAGACCCGGATTCACTGAAAGCGAACGCAAGGTTGGTGAATCGTTTGATATACTTTTCAGAAAAGCCGGTAAAAGCAGAATAATTGTTGCTACATTTGCTTCTAATATTCATAGAGTCCAACAAATCATAAATGTTGCAAATTCTCTTGACAGAAAGGTTGCATTAGTGGGGCGTTCTCTCGAAAATGTTGTAAGTGTTTCAGCAGAATTGGGATATCTTAATGTACCAGAGAATGTACTTGTAAGTGCGGATGTTATAAATAATTATCCACCTGAAAAGTTAGTAATTATCTGCACAGGTAGTCAAGGTGAACCTATGTCTGCTCTTACAAGAATGGCTTTTTCAGATCACAGAAAAGTTGAAATAAAACCAAATGATTATGTTATAATTTCGGCAACTCCTATTCCAGGCAATGAGAAAATGGTTGGTAACGTGGTTAATGAGCTTATGAAGCTCGGCGCTCAAGTTATATATGAAAAAATGTATGATGTTCATGTTTCAGGGCATGCTTGTCAAGAGGAACTTAAGTTGATGATGGGTATCGTTAAGCCTAAGTATTTCATACCTGTTCACGGTGAGCAAAAGCATCTTCAGAAACATGCACTCTTAGCTGAAAATATTGGAATTCCTAAAGAAAATATTTTTATCGGTGATAATGGCATGGTTGCTGAAATTACTGATAAATCTATAAAATCCGGTACTCCTGTTACCGCCGGAAAAGTATTTGTTGACGGCAGTGGTGTAGGTGATGTAGGTTCTGTTGTACTTAGAGACAGAAAACGTCTTGGTGAGGATGGCATTATTGTTGTTACCGCCTCAATTGACTATGAAACACATCAACTTATTGCCGGCCCGGAGGTTATTTCAAGAGGCTTTGTATATGTAAAAGAATCCGAAGAGCTTATAGATTCTGCTCGCAAGGTTGCTGAGCAGGCTCTGGAAAACTGTTATTATTCGAATATTAATGACATTGGAGCAATTAAAGGTAAAGTCAGAGATGCTGTTTCTAAATTTGTATACGGCCAAACCCGCAGAGACCCTATGATTTTGCCTGTTATTATGGAGGTTTAAATGAAGCTAAAGGGCTTTTGGTATGACAGCTTGCTTATAATTATATCAGTTTCTGCAGCAGCAGCTTTCACCGTATATACGGGACTTAAGGTCGATATGTGGCTTGCTCTTGCGGAGGCTGTAGTGATTCTTGCTGTTGTAATTTTCGGATTAGTCAGGGTTTTGCTTGCAAATAGGCAATACGAGCGTATGCTAAGGAAAGCTTCTCAAAGAATGGACTATTCCAATTCAAAAGTTCTTTCAACTCTTCCTTATCCATCTGCTGTTTGTAACGAAAAAGGATTCGTTACATGGTGCAATGATTTGTTTATTACTGAAATTGCAGATGGAGATATTTCTCAGTCATATAATATAGAAAAAAATATTATGAATGCTGACTCTTACGGTAATATCTTTGCAAAAGTAGGGGAGAGATATTATTCGGTATTCACCCTAAATTTTCATAAAGACGGCGAAAATTACAGTGTATTTAACTTTCTTGATTCTACATATCTCAAACAGACTGAAGAAAAGTATAAATCAACAAGGCCTTATGTTATTGTGATTGAAACAGATAATATCGATGATTTTCGTTCTGATTTTAGGGATAGCGAAAAAACAGAAATTAAAGGCCGTATGGAATCAATGATTGATGAATGGTGTGATAAATTCAATTCTGTCGCTAAAAGAATCAGTGATGACAGATTGATGATTGTTACAGAAAAAAGTAATATTGATGCCATGAGAAACGAGAAATTTTCAATTCTTGCAAATGTCAGAGAGTTTGAATTTAAAAATAAAAATGCAGGTGTAACTCTATCTGTTGGCATTTCCGGTGGTAATACAATTAAAGATGCCGAGAAAGGCGCGCGCAAAGCTATTGAAATGGCTCTTGGACGTGGCGGCGACCAAGTTGCGTTAAGAGGTCCGGATGGTTCTTATGAATTTGTTGGTGGTGTTTCTCGCTCTGTTGAGAAATATTCAAAAACAAGAGCAAGAATGAGAGCAAATAAACTTCGCAGCGAGATATGTGACAGTAGCAATGTTTTGATTTGCGGCCATAAATATTCAGATTATGATGCCATCGGCGCTGCAGTCGGAGTTGCGTTAATTTCGAGATTTAACAATATATCCGCTTATGTTGTTACAAATCAAAATCAAACTTTGGCAAAACCTCTTATTGATAAACTTGTAAAAAACGGTTTTTCTGAATTATTTATTGATGAAGAAGAGGCAAATAAACATATAAATAAAAAGACTTTTCTTGTTCTTGTTGATACTCATCTTCCTTCTTTTGCAGAGTTTCCTGATTTGTTTGACAAATGTGAAAGATTTGCAATTATTGACCATCACAGACTTTCTGCAAAGTTAAGCGAAGAAGATAAGCATTTACTTCACAATCCTACAGCGTCTTCTGCTTGCGAAATGGTTACAGAGTACATTTCATATACTGTAGATGATAATTCAGTTCCTTCTGCAATTGCTGAAGCTCTTCTTTCAGGTATTATGCTTGATACCAAAAATTTTGTTTCAAGAACCGGCGTAAGAACTTTTCAAGCAGCTGCTTATCTGAAAGAAAGAGGAGCTAATATAGTTGCTGTTAAAAAACTTTTCTCAAATTCTATTGAAATCACAAAGATAAAAAGTGAGGTTATGGGTAAAGCTGAGCAATACAAAAATTGTGCTTTATCTTTTGTCTCTAAGGGCACAGCCAATTCAAGAATAATTGCTGCACAAGCTGCAGATGACTTGCTAAACACTATTGGTATTGAGGCTTCGTATGTAATTTATTTTGATGGGAACAAAACTTGCATTTCAGCAAGAAGTTTAGGAGACGTAAATGTTCAGCTCATAATGGAAGCTCTTGGAGGAGGAGGTCATCAAACTATGGCTGCTTGCCAGCTTGTTGATAAATCAATTACTGAAGCTAAAACTTTATTAATTAATGAGATAGACAAAATTCCCATAAAGGAGATTAAATAAATGAAAGTAGTACTATTACAGGATGTAAAAGGGCTTGGAAAAAAAGGCGAGCTTGTTACAGCATCTGATGGATATGTAAGAAATTTTCTTTTACCTCGTAAACTTGCTGTTGAAGCAAATGGTCAAGCTATGAGTGAGCTTAAAAACAGAGAAAGCTCCGAAAAGCATCGTATTGAAATGGAAATTGCCACTGCAAAGGAACTTGCTAAAAAAATCGAAGGAAAAACCGTTAAACTTTCTGCTAAAGCAGGTGCGAATGGCAAGCTTTTTGGCTCAGTAACCTCAAAGGATGTTGCTACTGCCATTAACACAAGTTTTAGTACCAATATTGATAAAAAGAAAGTAAATGTTGAAGATATCAAAACCTTTGGAACTTATCCTGTAGAGGTTAAACTTTATAACGGTATTTCGGCTTCACTATTTGTGAATGTCGGCGAATAATTTACCTAACGGAGTAATTTTATGTCCGATAATAATTTTTTTACCCTAAATGACATTCAAATGCCATATAGTATGGAATCTGAGCAAGCTGTTCTCGGTTGTATTCTCAGTGAACCCGCTTGCCTAAATCAAGTTTCTCTAATACTTAAACCTGATTCGTTTTTTATGCCTCAGCATAAAAGCATATTTAACGCTTTACTTACTCTTGATTCAACAGGAAGTAAAATAGACCCACTTATTGTTCTTAATATGCTTGTTGAAAATGGAACTTTTGAAAGCAACCAAGGTAAGCAATATTTGCTGGATTTAGCTCAATCCGTACCGACCACTCAAAATGTGGAAATGTATGCAAAGATTGTTAAAGAAAAATATTATATTCGCCAGCTTATTTCCATTTCAAGTGAGACAATTGAGAGCGCTGTTAATCAAAAAGAAACCGCAGATATGCTTTTGGATAGTGCTGAGCAAAAAATTTATGATATAAGGCAGGGTAAAGTAAGCAACGCTCCTTCAAAGCTCGGGGATATTATCTTAAATGATGTTTATCAAAATCTTAAAAATCTTACCGGCGAAGATGCCGAAAAATATAAAGGATACACTACCGGTTTTTCGGATCTTGATAATTTTCTTACCGGCCTTAATCGTTCAGACCTTATAATTGTTGGTGCAAGACCTGCTATGGGTAAAACAAGTTTTGCACTTAATATTGCAAGAAATGTGGCTGTGTTAGCTAAAAGAAAAGTTTTATTTTTTTCTCTTGAAATGACCAAGGAACAGGTTGCCTCCCGTGTGCTTAGTACAGAATCAGGTGTTTCGAGTGAAAAAATGCGAAGCGGCAGAATTTATGAGGA
Organism: Acutalibacteraceae bacterium; assembly: GCA_963640495.1. Classification (GTDB taxonomy): domain Bacteria; phylum Bacillota; class Clostridia; order Oscillospirales; family Acutalibacteraceae; genus CAG-177. The sequence goes on along the minus strand of CAVHYZ010000067.1, from coordinate 4,771 downwards.
GGATTGGAAAAATATTGGCGAGGCTACCAGTAAGCTCAGCTCAGCTCCTCTTTATTTTGATGATACTTCAACTATTACAGTTCCTGAAATTAAAGCGAAAGCTCGTAGGCTAGGAGCGGAATGCGTAATAATTGATTACCTTGGCCTTATTACTGCAAGTGTTCGTGCAGAGAACAGAGTAAATGAGGTTTCTCAAATTACCAAAGCTCTTAAAGCAATGGCAAAGGACTTAAATATTCCGGTGATCGCTCTTTCACAACTTTCCAGAGTTACTGAGGCTAGAGGCAAATCTCATAAGCCTCAACTTTCCGACCTTCGCGAATCAGGCTCAATCGAGCAGGATGCAGATATTGTTTTAATGCTATATCGCGAAGAATATTATAAGGGTGAAAAAGAAAACGAGGAACGTAGTGAGCAGCCGGTAGAAATAAACAAAGTTCTTGTTATTGTTGCTAAAAACAGGCATGGTTCTACTGGTGAAATTGAATTTGCTTGGGATGGTGGAAGAACACAATTCAAACCCATTGAAAAAAATCGTGATGAATATTAAAGTAAAAAATACAATTGATAAATATCAACTTATTCCTAAAGGTAGCAGAGTGATTGTTGCTTTATCTGGCGGAAGTGATTCAATGAGCCTTTTGCATATTCTTAATTTATTTAAGGATGAATATGATATTACTCTTGAGGCTGCTCATGTAAATCATTGTTTAAGAGGGAAAGATGCGGATTCTGATCAGCGTTTTGTTGAAGAGCAATGTGAAAAATACGGTATAAAACTACATCTGTTAAAAACCGATATTAAATTAATTGCTAAAAAAAACGGAGAATCAATTGAAGAGGCGGGCCGTAAAGTCAGATATGAATTTTTTAATTCTCTTTATGACGATGCACTAATTGCTACTGCTCACAATTTAAGCGATAGAGTTGAAACATTTTTTTTTAATTTTACAAGGGGAACATCGTTAAAGGGTCTTTGCTCCATTCCTGTAAAAAGAGATAATATTATAAGGCCATTAATTGACTGTGCAAAAGCCGAAATAAACTCTTATTGTGAAAAAAATATCATTCCATTTGTAACTGATAAAACAAACAATGATATTATTTATGCACGTAATAGAATTAGACACAATGTTATAACGGAGCTCAAAAAAATAAATCCTTCTTTTGAAAATTGCGCAAGCAGATGCATTGAAGATATAAACGAGGATGATGATTATCTTTTTAACCTTGCCAACGAAAAAATAAATGAGGCAAAAGTGGAAAATAAATATAAAATTTCCGTCCTTTATGATTTGCCAAAACCGATAGTTAAAAGAGTAATTTCCAATATCATTAAATTAAATACAGATTTTTCATCAGATAGCAGAATGATTGATGATATTGTTTCGGCAATAAGAGCTTACGAAGAAAATGGTGAAGGCAGAAAAATTCAAATCAGTGGCAATCTATTCATACGCACAAGAGCTGGTTATCTTGAATTTTTTACTAAAAATCTAAGTGATTTACTGAATGAAATTATTTTATCAGAGGGAAAAAATATTTTCGGAGATTTCGAAATAACTCTTGAATCTATTGCCGCTGACACAATTTGTTCACATAATATTTCCAAAGATTTAGCAAGTTTTTATGTTGATTATGATAAAATATGTGGAAATGTTGTTGCTCGCACAAGAAAAGACGGAGATAAAATTTCATTTCTTTCAAGGGGTATAACAAAACCTCTTAGAAAAATACAAAATGAAAATAGAATTCCACCTGAGTTTAGAGTTACTATGCCGATTATCGCAGACAATAACGGCTTAATTCTTGCTTGGAAATGCGGTGTTGATAAAAGAGTTTGTCTAAATAGTGATACAAAAAATATATTAAAAATTTCAATCTGTTATATCGGGAAGGAAGATAACGCCAATGATAAATGATGATATTGAAAAAAAGTTTTATTCCGAAGAAGACCTTCATAATATCGTAAAAAGGTTAGGTACCGAAATTAGCAGAGATTACGAAGGGAAAAATCTTCTTCTTGTAAGTATTCTTAAAGGCTCAGTTGTATTTATGGCTGATTTGATGCGTGAAATTACAGTTCCCTGTAAAATCAATTTTATGAGCGTTTCTTCCTATGGCAATAGCACCGAAAATACAACTTGTGCCGTTAAGATTGAAAAAGATCTAGATATAAATCTTGAAGGCCTTGATGTGCTTATTGTTGAGGATATTCTTGATTCAGGCCGTACATTAAATTATGTTAGAAATATGCTTCTCACAAGAAATCCGGCATCGTTAAAAATTTGCACACTTCTTGATAAACCTGAGCGCAGAGTGGTAGATCTTAAAGCGGATTACTGGGGCGCAGAGGTTCCTGACGCATTTGTGGTAGGTTATGGTCTCGATTATGCTGAAGAATACAGAAATCTTCCTTTCATTGGCGTCTTAAAGGAAGAAATTTACAATAAATAAGGAGTAGCTCGTGGATAACAAAAACAACAAAGGCAACAAAAAGCCAGCAAAGAAAAAACTTATTTCTATTCTTCCTTATATTCTTATTCCTCTTTTGATTATTGTCGGTATTTCTTTTTATGCCGATAAGCAGTCAACTGAAGATCTTGAGTATTATGAAGTTGTAGCGCTTTTTGATGAGGGCAAAATAAAAAGTTATACCCTTAATCTTAGCAGTGGTGCATTGACATATTATCTTGAGGATGAAGACCCGGATACATCGTTAGGTCATAGATATACCGTTCCAAGCACAACTCTTTTTGTCGATGATATTCATAATGGTGTAATTGAATATAACCGTGAACATCCTGATGATAAGATTGAGGCAAAATATATCTCTGGATCCTCAAATTCATTGCTTATTAGCATTTTGCCTTCAGTGGTTCTTATGGTATTGATGGGACTTATGCTTTTCTTTATGTTTAGAAGAATGAATCAGTCTATCGGTAATGAAAACAACCGAACTCTCTCTTTTGGAAAAGCAAGAGTTAAACAGGTTGATGATGAAAAGAGAAAGACCACATTTGATGATGTTGCAGGTGCCGATGAAGAAAAAGAAGAACTTACCGAAATTGTTGAATTCTTAAAAGACCCTAAGAAATTTGATTTCCTTGGTGCCCGTATTCCAAAAGGTGTATTGCTTGTAGGCCCTCCGGGCACAGGTAAAACCCTTCTTGCCCGTGCTGTTGCAGGAGAGGCTGGGGTGCCCTTCCTTTCAATCTCCGGCTCCGACTTTGTTGAAATGTATGTTGGTGTTGGTGCATCTAGAGTTCGCGACCTTTTTGATAAGGCTAAAAAGACTGCGCCCTCAATTATTTTTATTGATGAAATTGATGCAGTCGGTCGTCATAGAGGCGCAGGTATGGGTGGCGGACATGATGAGAGAGAACAAACACTTAACCAACTTCTTGTTGAAATGGACGGTTTCGGTGCAAATGAAGGCGTTATTGTTATTGCCGCTACTAACAGGCCTGACATCCTTGATCCGGCACTTTTAAGACCAGGTAGATTTGATAGACAAGTTACTGTAAACTATCCTGATCAAAAAGGTAGAGTAGCTATTCTTAAAGTACACGCAAAAAAGAAACCAATCGGACCCGATGTTGATTTTGAAAGCATTGCTCATGCAACAGTAGGATTTACCGGCGCAGACCTTGAAAACCTTCTTAATGAAGCTGCTCTTCTTGCTGCGAGAAACGGTAAAAAGGCGATTACGATGGCAGAGGTTGATGAAGCAGCTCTTAAAGTTGAAGTTGGAGCAGAAAAGAAATCTCATAAGATGAGCGAAAAAGCAAAAAAACTTACAGCTTATCACGAGGCAGGCCATGCAGTTTCCGCTTATTATCTTGAAAATGTTGACCCCGTTCGTCAAATTTCAATAATTCCAAGAGGTATGGCAGGTGGTTATACTCTTTACAGACCTACCGAAGATAAATCCTATACTTCAAAGAATGAAATGCTTGATAATCTTGTTTCCCTCCTCGGCGGTAGAGTTGCGGAAGAAATTATCATCGGCGATATTTCCAGTGGTGCTTCAAATGATATTCAACGTGCAACTGAGATAGCAAGAAATATGATTACCAAGTACGGCATGAGCGAAAAAATGGGCCCAATTTCCTTTGGTGGAGATAATAATGAGGTGTTCCTCGGTAGAGATTATAACCATGTAAAGAATTACTCTGAAAAAGTTGCCGCACAAATTGATGAAGAAATTGAACGCCTTATTACTGAGGCTTACAGCCGAACAAAAACAATTCTTACAGAGCACATTGATAAGCTACATACCCTTGCAAATGCTCTTCTATCACAGGATAAGGTCGAGCAGCAACAGTTCCTTGAAATTATGAGCGATGCTGCTTCCAAGGCCGAACAGGGAACAGAAACAATAACTGAAGAAACAACAGAATAAGCAGAATAAAATGCATAAGTTTACAGGCTGTCGCATTAGGCGGTTCGCCATAGGGATTTTTAGAGAACAAGAAATTTTCATAGGCTGACACGCCTCAAGCGGAGAAAACGCAGTCATGTAGTAACAGAGATGTTGCTGCATGGCTGTTTTTCTTTTGCTCAAAAATGAGCGAAAGTTCCCGGCAGAGCTATTTCCCATTTTTGAGAAACAGCTATCTTCCGATTTTAGAACACAGCTTGAAAGCAAAATAAATACTACATTTTCTGCATAGTTGACTTGCTATTATGTGCCTTTAGAGTGATATATGTACATACCATGAATCAGAAGGAATATATGGTGTGCGCCAACTATCGCAAAAAAGGTAAG
>CAVHYZ010000066.1:8318-10170 GCA_963640495.1 Acutalibacteraceae bacterium | reverse complement strand
GTGTATGGATATATATAAATCCGGTTGTTGGTTTCTAACCATCATAGTTCTTGAACTCAAACTAAGAAAACTATCTGAGTTTCTTGTCATTATTACATTTGCACCTTCTGATTCAAGTAGCTCTTTGATTTTATTAGCTAAAGATAAATTAACTTTTTTCTCAGACCATTGTGAAGACGATACAGCGCAACTTGCTCCGCCGTCATATCCACCATGACCCGGATCAAGCATTATTGTATAACCGCTTAAAGATGAAGGCTTTGATTTAATTGTTATGGTTAAAACTCCATTTGAATACTCATAATGATAACCATAAAATTTACCGGAATTGGCAAACGAAAGCTTAATAGTGGCACTTGTGCCGTCAATTGAAGCACTTCCGCCTTTGATTATGGAATTGAAAAAATTGAGTGAACCGGTTACATTGCATGTATCACTGAAAGTAAATTCAAGACCGCTGCAATCCACTTTAGATACGGCAACCATTCGTCCGTTATATGATGAGTAACTTTGTCCTGTTAATTTAGAATTAAAGGCAACAAGTCTGTTCATCTCAAGCTTTATAATCGTATTTCCGTTAGAATTATTACAAGATAATATGTTAATGTGATTTGAAGGCATTTTATAGCCATCTATTACTTTAAGATGTGTAATTTTTGTATCGGAGCCTGAGGTTGTGTTTTCTTCTCTGAACAAAGGTACTTTTACTCCGGATGAAAGATAATAATATTTAACGTTATCGCTATCATCGCTGCTAGTTCCAGAGCCTGTAATGTAATCAACTGTCCCTTTAAGGAGAGGCGAACAATCGGGCACGGACTTAGAAGAAGTATTGTTGCCGGAATATGTTTCCACATAGTCATCTGTGATTAAACATAACTTTGTTGTTCCTAATCCGTAATTTTCTGTATAGTTGTATTGTTGTAAACTGCTGTTTGATTTATTTTCACTTGATGATGAAGATGATGAAGATGTTGTTTCATCATTTCCGTTTAATGCTGTTCTTGTCCTATCAGTTAAAATTCTTGTTGTTCTTGTGGTTCTTCCGCCCTCGGTTGATGATTCCGTTTCAGTAATACTTGCGGATGTATCAGATGATATTGTGGCAGAGGTTTCTACGTTCGAAACTTGTGTATTTGCGCTTTTAGTTTCATTTGCGCTTACGGTTATAGAAGCACCGTTCTTTGATTCGCTGGATCCGTTAAGCGTTGCCGTAACTTTGTAATTACCAAGCTTTTGTGAAGTTGATTTTCCGGCAGGCGTTTTTAAATTTACGCTGAATGTAGAAAAATCAGATCCACTATCCGCTAATGTTTCACTGTTTGAGTTTTCTCCCGATAGCTTTGTAAGTGTATATGTTTTCCCATTAAATTCTGCTGTCACTTTGGCGTCTTTATGAGCTACCGCTGTTATTTCTACTTCTATTCCACCTGGGACTGTAACTGATTTATTGGGTGAAACGGATTTGAGAAGTTTTATTTTATAGTTTACATTATACGTGTATGATTTCCCTTTGTGTTCAAATACGATTTTATTGTTTCCTGCACTTAAAATGCAATCAACGGAAAAATCACCGTTATCAGCTGTTTTTATTACATTTCCATTACAAGTTAATTCATATAACGGGCTTGAGGTACCTTTAAATGAAATTGTTGAGGTATCAACAGAAAAAGAATTTTTTGAATAGTTTGAAATTGAAAAATCTTTATCAACAAGATATGTTTCTCTCTTTGATATGTATTCTTTTACAGATTTGGCAGCGGCACCGGTTGCGCTTGATATGCTTTCATAGTAGTAAAACGCCAAAGCTTTGCATTGTGTCATTGTGGCAGATGATGAAATTGTATTGATT
>CAVHYZ010000066.1:7535-8308 GCA_963640495.1 Acutalibacteraceae bacterium | reverse complement strand
TCTCTATATCATCAGAAGTTTGTTTGATGAACATAAAATCAACATCATCAGTAATTTGAGAAATGTTATTTGATATTTTGGAGATATCAGATGGTTCATAGGCAATCATTAAATTGCTGTCGGTTTTCTTTAAACTGTTTTTAAGTGATGTAAAATTATTGCTGAATTGTTCTGACATTTCATCTAAACCATAGATGATTACAAAGTCTATATTATTATCTGCAACAAATGTTGAAAGATTGTTTTCTGTTCCGTTTATTCTTAATCCTGTATATATTTTTTCGTCTCTTGATGCACGAATTAAAGAAGAAATGCTATCAGCTTTTAGCTCATCAAAATCAAATATTATTGAGTTAAAACCGTTTTCTGCTATGCCTTTAATTTCTTCTTGTGAGTTATCATTGTATGAATTATATATCACTGTTACAATAGATGCGGGAGTTTCAGTTTTGGGCCTTGCAGCAGTTGAGTCTTCAACAATATATTCTGCTGTTGTATTATTCTCACCCTCTGAGTTTTCTTCAAATTGCTTTTTGAATGAGTCAACGGCTCCTGTTGCAAATAAAATGACTATTACAGCTGTAATCAAAAGAATTACGGAAACTATTGAAATAATTAAAACTTTTCTTTTATCCATAAAAACCTCAAATTTGTTATTGACAGTTATTTGTTCTGAAAATATAATATGTACGGGTGATTTTATGATTTTTGGGTTTATTAAATTTTTGATTATTTATCTTTTGATTATGTCTGCAGTAGCTGCCCTTATAACC
>CAVHYZ010000066.1:0-7525 GCA_963640495.1 Acutalibacteraceae bacterium | reverse complement strand
TTATAACCATACTTGATAAATACAAGGCCGTAAATCATACATGGAGAATTCCTGAAGCCACTCTTTTGATAGTTGGCTTGCTTGGAGGATCTTTTTCGATGTACATTACAATGAAAACCATTAGGCATAAGACCAAACATTTAAAATTTATGGTTGGTTTACCCATTGAAATGTTATTAGATGCCGCTGTAATTGCTGCGGTCATATATTTATTTAAATAATTAATTTTATTTTACTATATTAAACGTTAAATTTCAACTGTTATTTATGGGAGTTTCTATGCTTTGCTCTTTATGCCCTCGCAAATGTAATATTGATAGAACCGACAAAATAGGATATTGCGGCGTAAATGAAAAAATTCGTGTAGCGAGAGCTGCTCCTCATTATTGGGAAGAACCATGCATCAGTGGGAATAACGGCTCAGGTACTGTGTTTTTCTCAGGATGTAATCTCGGATGTGTTTTTTGCCAAAATTATCAGTTAAGCCGTGAGGCGTACGGAAAAGATGTCACGGAATATGAACTGATGAAAATTTTTGACAATCTTATAAACAAGGGTGTCCATAATATTAATCTTGTTACACCAACTCATTATTCTCATGTTCTTTCAAAAGTTCTTAAAGAGTTTAATTCACCTGTGCCTATTGTTTATAACACTTCTTCTTACGAAATTGTTGACTCACTGAAGGAACTCGAAGGATTAGTAGATATTTATCTTCCGGACATTAAATATTATGATAATGAACCGGCATTGAAATATTCAAAAGCAAAAGATTACTTTCTTTATGCATCTAAAGCTGTTAAAGAAATGTATAGGCAGGTCGGCAATTTAATAATTGATGACAACGGAATAGCAAAAAAAGGAATATTAATTAGGCATATGCTGTTGCCCGGAAACATAAGCCAAGCAATAAATATATTTAGTTGGGTTGCCGATAATATATCTATAGATACTTATATCAGTGTAATGAGGCAGTATACTCCTTACGGCGAAGCAAAGAATATGAGCCCAATAGATAGATCTATTACAGCTAAAGAGTATAAGATAGCAAAGCAGAAAATTGAAGAAATAGGATTTGAAAATATTTATTTTCAAAAAAAATCTTCCAGTGATGAAATTTTTATTCCGGATTTTAACCTTGAAGGAGTAGAAAACTTATAATTGAAATTATATATTCAAAAGGAGAATTTGCATGTCAAAATCGAAAGGATTCATTAGTGAATTTAAAAAATTTATTATGAGAGGCAATGTTATTGATCTTGCTGTTGGCGTAATTATAGGCGGAGCATTTCAAACTATAGTTAATTCTCTCGTAAGTGATGTTATCATGCCTGTTATAAGTCTTTTTACAGGCGGCATTGATTTTTCAAACTGGTTTATTGCCCTTGACGGTGAGAAGTATGCCACTCTTGCCGAAGCTCAAGCTGCAGGCGCTTCGGTGCTTGCTTTTGGTAATTTCATCAGTGCCGTTTTGAATTTTTTGATAATGGCTTTTGTTATTTTCTGCTTGATTAAAGTAATTAATTCAATTGCTGATAAAACCAAGAAGAAAGAGGAAGTTGTTGTAGAACAGCCTACAACAAAGGTTTGTCCTTACTGCAAGAGCGAAATTTCAATTGAAGCAACTAAATGCCCACATTGCACTTCTAATTTATCTGAATAATTTTATTTTACGGCACATTGTTTTTGCAATGTGCCTTTTATGACGGTGATTTGATGTTAGAAATAAAAACAATCTCTTCCCTTGAAAAAGTATTTGATAACGAAACGCTTTCCTGTAATGAGATAAATTCATTTTCTATGATGAAAAATGAAAGGTTGAATTTTCAAGTTATTTTAAAATCCGATGAAGATTCTGATATTATTATAGGCAAATCCTCAAATATAAACTGTGATATTAATTTTTACATTGTTAAAAATGTACCTGTTAATCTTGCTGCATATAATGATTCGGATGATTATTTTATCAGTAAAGAGCCCGGAATGTATCCGGATATATTAATGCCCATTGATAACAGCTTAGGAATAAAAATGGATAAATATATTTCAATTTGGGTTGAAGTTTCTAACCCCGCAAGCTCTGGGTTGCTCAATTTAGCGTTGAAATTTAATGATTCGATTATTAATATTAAAGTAAATGTTATTGATGCAATTTTACCGGAAGTGAATTTTATTTATACAAATTGGTATCACGCCGATTGTTTATGCGATTATTACCATATTAAGCCTTTTACCGATGAATTTTGGAGAATAAATGAACAGTTTATTAAAACTGCTGTTTATCATGGAATGAATTGTATATTAACCCCTCTTTTTACTCCTCCGCTTGATACAGCTATCGGAAAAGAAAGGACAACAATGCAGCTTGTTGATATTAAAATCAGAGGCAGCAAATATATATTTGGCTTTAAAAATCTGAAAAAATGGTTTGATTTATGCAAAAACTGTGGTATTGAATATTTTGAAATGAGCCATTTGTTTACTCAGTGGGGGGCAAAACATTCACCTAAAATTATCGCGAAAGACAAAAAGGGGAGAGTTAAACAAATTTTCGGTTGGAATACTAAAACCAAAAGCCGAAAATATGAAGATTTTATAATACAGTTTGCAAAAGCACTTAATTCGTTTATTCTTAAAGAAAATTTAACCGGGAAAGTCTTTTTTCATATTTCAGATGAGCCTGATATGAAAAATATTATAACTTACAAATACAGAGCCGAAATTGTAAAGAGGGCTTTTCCTGATTATCCGATTATTGATGCTTTATCCGATTATGATTTTTTCAGTAAGGGTTATGTTGATATTCCTGTCCCAAATGAAAATGAAATAGAAAATTTCTATGGTAAAATTAGCAATTTATGGACTTACTATTGCTGCTCACAATGTAGAAATAACGAGCCAAACAGATTTATAGCTATGCCATCTGTAAGAAATAGGGTACTTGGATTACTTGCGTATAAATATAAATTGACCGGCTTTTTACATTGGGGTTACAATTTTTACAATTCACAATTTTCATTAGAACATATTGATCCTTATGAGACAACCGATGCAGGCGGAAAATTTCCTTCCGGCGACGCTTTTGCTGTTTATCCCGCTAAGGACGGAACAGCTTTATGCTCTCTTAGATTAAAAGTATTTTATGATGCATTGCAAGATTACAAAGCTCTTAAATTTTTGGAATCATACATTGGCAACCAAAAAGTTATGGAATTATTAGGAGACATTACCTTTAACGATTATCCTCATGATAATTCTTGGTTAATTGAAATCAGAAACAAAGTTAACGCACTGATAGATGAAAATATTAAAAATTAAACTGTAATAGATTACTAATATTTTTCCTTTTTGTGCATTATGTAATAAATTTGCAAGATTAATAATAAATACTTGCAAAATGTCTTAAAATATAGTAGTATATCCACTACAATTTGCAACTTTTTATTGGAGGCTGTGCATAATGAACATTTCTTGTATGAGTAAAGAACAGTTAGAAGAAAGGTATAATCAGCTTAACAAAGAATATGCGGATTATAAGTCTCTTTCATTAAATTTAAATATGGCAAGGGGAAAGCCGGGTGCAGAACAGCTTGATTTATCTAACGATATGCTTAATCCTGATTTGCTTGGTGATTTTAAGGCAAGTGACGGCACAGAAACAAGGAACTATGGCGTACTTGACGGTATACCGGAGTGTAAGGCTATTTTCTCCGAAATGTTAGGTATGCCCGAAAAGAACATAATTGTTTTCGGCAATGCAAGTCTTACCATAATGTATGATTTTATATCTCAGTGCATGATATTCGGCGCAGGTGATAAACCATGGGTAACTCAGCAAGGTATAAAATTTCTTTGTCCTGTTCCGGGTTATGATAGACATTTTGGAATTCTTGAGCATTTTGGCATTGAGATGATAAATGTTCCTATGGATTCAGATGGCCCGGATTTGAATATAATTGATGAATATGTTAAAGATCCAAAGGTTAAAGGCATAATCTGTGTTCCCATGTATTCAAATCCCGGTGGTGTAACTTTTTCTGATGCTGTTGTTGAAAGGCTCGCTTCTCTTAAGCCGGCAGCAAAAGATTTCAGAGTTATTTGGGATAATGCTTATTGTGTTCATCACCTCAGTGAAGATTGTGATAAACTTGCTAATATTTTTGAGGTAGCCAAGAAGTACGGTAATGAAGATTTGTTTATTGAGGTTGTTTCAACATCTAAAATCAGCTTTCCCGGCGCAGGTGTTGCAGCTCTCGCCGCATCAGATGCAAATATTGCTTCTATAAAGAGCAGAATGTCAATTCAGACAATTGGTTATGATAAAATAAATCAGTTGAGGCATGTTGCTTTCTTCAAAAATTTTGATGGTATCAAAGAGCACATGAAGAAACATGCTGCAATTATTAAACCTAAATTTGATATTGTTATTGATGGATTCAACACTTATCTTAAGGATAAAGGCATAGCTCAGTGGACTAATCCTAAAGGCGGATATTTTATAAGCCTTGATGTTGTTCCCGGCACAGCAAAAAGAACTGTTCAGCTTTGCAAAGAGGCAGGTGTAACTCTTACAGGTGCCGGCGCTACTTACCCGTATAAAAAAGATCCGGAAGATAGAAATATTAGAATTGCGCCTACATTCCCTTCAACAGATGAGCTTAAAACTGCCGTAAAAATTCTTTGCTTGTGTGTTGAACTTGCTGCAATAGAAAAATACTTGAACAAATAATTAAAAGTAAACAGACTGCAGAAACTGAAAATCAGTATATTCTGCAGCCTGTTTTTTATACGCTAAATAAAATTTTTCCGTAGGAGGGGAATGGCCAATAGTCAGTTGAGGTTATAGTTTCTGCCTTGTCAATATTCTCTCTGATTTTATCCATAATAGGTATAATTTTTGATTTATAGCTGTTTGCCTTTTCCAATGCATCTGTAATTCTTGAAGTGTTTTGCAATTCTTCATCTAATATGGCTGTTTGCTTAAACACCTTTCCGCATATCTCTGAAAGAGTTTCTAAAACTTTTTCTTCGTAAGAGCAATCCACACTTGATGATACGGCTTTTTTGGAGCTTATTGCAGACGCCAAGTCGGCAGAATAGAGAGAAATCGCCGGCAGATAGTCTTTTTTGATCATATCCAAAGCCGTTAACGCTTCAATGTTTATGGCTTTATTGTAATTGTCAAGATATATTTCGTATCTTGCTTCAACCTCTGTTCTACTGAATACTTTGTGCTCTTCAAAGAGCTTAATGTTCTTTTCGTGAATTAAATATGGCAAGCAATCGGGAGTAGTAGGCAAATTAAGAAGACCTCTTTTATTTGCTTCTTCAATCCACTTGTCATCATAGCCATTTCCATTAAATATAATTCGCTTATGGTCTTTAATTGTCTTCTTAATGAGTGCGTGTAATGATTCTTCAAAGTTTTCTACATTTTCAAGCCTGTCAGCATAAGATTTAAGAGATTCCGCAACAATAGTATTAAGCACAATGTTTGCACTTGAAATTGTGCTTGCAGAGCCGAGCATTCGGAATTCAAACTTGTTGCCCGTAAATGCAAATGGAGATGTTCTATTTCTGTCTGTTGTATCTCTTGCAAATTTCGGTAAAACGTGAACACCTACTTTGAGAGGTGTTTTTTCAAGAGCATCGTACTCCGAATCGCTTTCAATGGCATTAAGAATGCCTGTAATTTCGTCACCTAAGAACATCGAGATTACTGCCGGAGGAGCCTCATTTGCTCCAAGCCTGTGATCGTTTCCGGCGGTTGCAACGCTTATTCTTAATAAATCCTGATAATCATCAACTGCTTTTATAACTGCGCAAAGGAAAAGAAGAAATTGAGCATTCTCGTATGGCGTATCACCCGGCTCAAGTAAATTCTTATTGTCCATGGTGCAAATTGACCAGTTATTATGCTTACCGCTGCCGTTTACACCTTCAAAGGGTTTTTCGTGAAGAAGACAAACGAGACCGTGCTTTGTCGCTGTTTTCTTCATAATTTCCATTGTAAGCTGATTTTGATCGCTTGCAATATTTGTGGTTGTGAAAATAGGTGCAAGCTCGTGTTGAGATGGAGCAACTTCATTGTGCTCAGTTTTTGCTAACACGCCAAGTTTCCAGAGTTCTTCGTCCAAATCTTTCATGAATGCCGCAACTCTCGGCTTAATTGAGCCATAGTAATGGTCATCAAGCTCTTGACCTTTGGGCGGCATAGCACCAAAAAGAGTTCTTCCTGTAAAAATTAAATCCTTATGGTTATCATAATCTTCTTTATTAATCAAAAAATACTCCTGCTCAGCACCTACGGTAGTTTTCACTCTGCCGTTTTTCTCACCGAAAAGATTCATAATTCTTACGGCTTGCCTGTTTAACGCCTGCATAGAACGTAAAAGTGGAGTCTTTTGGTCTAACGCTTCACCTGAATATGAGCAAAAAGCTGTGGGAATGCATAAAACACCTTCTTTAATAAAGGCATAAGAAGTTGGGTCCCAAGCAGTGTATCCTCTTGCTTCAAATGTTGCTCTTAAACCGCCGGATGGGAATGAAGATGCATCGGATTCACCTTTGAAAAGCTCTTTTCCGGAAAATTCCATAATTACACTGTCATTTCCCTTTGCAGAAATAAAACTATCATGCTTTTCAGCTGTGATTCCGGTCATCGGCTGAAACCAGTGAGTAAAATGTGTGGCTCCGTTTTCAACTGCCCAATCTTTCATAGCGTTTGCTATGATATTCGCGGATTCTATATCAAGCCTTTTGCCTTCGTTAATAGCAATTTGAACTTTTTGATAAATATCGGCCGGTAGCCTTTCCTTCATTGTTTTGTCATTGAATACCTTACAACCGAAATAATCAGGCACATTCATTTGATAATCTCCTTAACATTTCTCTTTATTAATATGAAAAAATTAACATGAAAAATTATTCATTTAAGTATTTTTGGTATGCATTTACTGCCAATTTATCGCATCTTTCATTTTCCGGATGTCCGTCATGTCCTTTTATCCAGTAAAATTTATATTCGTGTTTGTTGAGTTCATTTAACAAATCTTGCCATAAATCTGAATTAAGAACAGGTGATTTATCTTTCTTTTTCCAGCCATTCTTTATCCAGTTCCAAATCCATCCTTCTGAAAAAGCTTTACAAACATAAGTTGAATCCGAATATATTGAAACCTCACAATTTTCCTTCAGCATTTTTAATGCTTCAATTACGGCTGTTAGCTCCATTCTGTTGTTGGTTGTTTCTCTCTCTCCACCGTTTATTTCTTTTTCAATTTCGCCGTATTTTAGTATTGAGCCCCAACCGCCTGGGCCGGGATTTCCGGAACAGGCACCATCTGTAAATATATCTACATGCTTCAAATAATCATCCCTCTATATATTTTCAGCCATTTTATCACATATAATAATTATTTACAATACTTAATAAATCAATACTTAACGTCATATTTAAACATACTGATATGTAGAGTTACAATTGATGTGAGACTGAAATCAAAAAAAGATAGAAAAAAGCGAC
>CAVHYZ010000065.1:3870-10290 GCA_963640495.1 Acutalibacteraceae bacterium | reverse complement strand
ACTGACTCCGCTTGAAAAACGAAATCAGTTTGTTGCTTAAAATTTAATTTTCTACATCAAGTAGGCTTTTTTGTACTGTCTGCACAATCTGGGGCAGTCCATATCGCTCAAGGCTTTAATTATTGCTTTATCTTCAATTGCAATCGGAAAATTCCTTTTTAATTAACATCGGAGCAATTCGTTTTGCAAGTTTTTCTATCGCTAAGAATAAGAAATAAGTGATAACTCCTAAGGCAAATGTTCCGAGAGTATATCCCAAAAATTTCAAAGTAAATAAAATTGGACTATTATACAAAAGTGTCATCCAATCCTGTATATTCCATATTGTGTAAAAGAATTTATTGTCATGAAGCAGATAAACCGTAAAGGTTGATGCACCGAGAAAGTTTATTATTTTGCTGTAAGGTGTTTTGATTCTTCTGAATAATTCAAAAAGTGTCACTCCGAGAGTAATCGGCACAAAACTGTAATTTTTAAAAGCGTGTATTGTTTGATAAAAAATTTCTCCGCTGCTTTCATCAAAAGCTCTTATTTCATTTGCGGTGTCAGCATAAAAAATACTGCAAATGAGCAAACTAATACTGATTATTACCGCTATTACTACCCATGTTTTTATCTTTTCAAATGGATTGTACTTGCGAATATATCCACCGAGAGAATATAAGAAAATTCCTGTGCATAAAACTACAAGGCCTTTATCAATATCATTTGAAATGTTGCTTATGAGTTCTCTACTCCACTTAAACTGTATAAGAGAAAAAGCTACCATAAGGAACATAAGATATTTTTTTCTGTCAAGCTTTTCAAGAAAGCTGTTAAGAAACAATTTTGCCATCATGATTATAACAAAATAGTATCCTACAAACCAAGCACTCTCATTAAAAGTATTAACATCGATAACTTTGAGGTGCAATGTGCTTGTTACCCCATAAACGATTGATGAAGCAATACACAACATCAGCACGGCAAATCCGAGTTGCAGTAAAAGCTTTTTTGATATAGAGGTAAGGTCAATATTTTTTCCTTTCTGTGCCATAAAATATCCGGAAATAAGAATAAAAATCGCATTTCCAGCCTGCCCCATGGGAGAAATCAAAGCAAGCAATAAGAGCTTTTTGTAGAATATCGGGTGACAGAACCACCCGTTTTGCATAGCGAGTATTGACTCCTCGTCCATAAGCTGCACATTTATACAGTGACAACAAATATGATAAGCAATAATCATGAGCATTGCAAAAATTCTGAGTAGCTCTATATTTGAATTTCGTTTTTTAAGAGAGTTGCTCATTAAGTTATATTCCTTTCCAAACAAGAAAAAATAAAATTTGCCGAAATTCTTTAAAAAAGCTCCTCGATTAGAGGAGCTGGAATTATAAATTTGATTGCTTTAGGCTTCAGATTTCTCGCTTTCTTCATTAAAGGCTTCAACCTGTTTTGCTGTTTGCATTCTTCTTTCGTAAAGTTCACGATACATTCTTTCTTTCTTTTCACCGCTAAGGTCATAGAAGAGCTTGGGAATAATGGAGAAAATGCTGGTAACAACAGGAAGAATTGTGCACATCCAGAAAAGAGAATACTCTGTTTTTTCTGTTTGGCCACCGAAGCCTGCGCCCTCAACATAGCCGACTTTACTGAGAATAAGGGTTCTGATAGTTGCACCGAAGGTGGAAATGAGCTTGCTGGGAAGACTCTTGGCAACGCCGGTGAGTCCTTCATTTCTGTAGCCGTTTTTCCACTCGCCGTAGTCTATAGCTTCGTTACGCATTTCTTCGGGAATAACAGACCTAATACCCCAGAAGAACATCCAAATGGTTTCTCTGAGCATAAAGGCAGGAATCATTACGGCAAGTTTCTTGTAGTTCTTGTTGATTGAACCTACAAGGAAAACACCTACAAGCAAGAAATCGCTTATATGTGAGCCAAAAATCCAAAGTGTCTTTGTGGAGAATTTTGAACGAGCCCAAGGGACGTAAGAATAACTAATGGGGGATACTATTGCACCGGGGATACCTACAATAGTGGACATTGTGGCAAGCCCGAGAACATTGATATAATAATAGTTTGTGCCTGAACTTAGGGCAAATGCACCGAGAAATTCAGATAAAGTGATAAGGAGCAACGGCTTGTTTGTGAAAATAGACTTAAAGCTTGCTTTAATGCTGGGTTTATCAACTGTTTGCGTAACTCTCTCTTTTGCGACAAAAGCAAAATAAATTGAAAATGCACCGCCGACAATAGAGGTAAATATACCGGCTGAAACATAAAGAGATGACATTTTTATCTTAAATTTGCCGTGATTTACAAGGTCGATTAAAAGACCCATTAAAATTTCAGGGCCTTTCTCACAGAATCCGGATAAAAGATTTGCTTCTGTAATAAGCCTTGTACGGTCAATAATGTTTGGCGTTATGGTGGAAAGCATACCCGTTCTGGCTATAGAAACCAAAGAGCCAACAAGATTGTTAATCATACTGAACACAAAATAGAAAACGAGCTTGCCAATATCATACATTCCCTTGCTACCAAACAAAACCGGCATTCCCCAATAAAAAAGGCTGAGGATTACCCCGGGGATGCCATTGATAATAAGCCACGGTTTGAATTTACCCCAACGAGTACGGGTCTTATCCACAATAGCTGCAAGAAAAATATCGTTGATAATATCCCAAATACCTACAATGAAGCTGCAAAGGCTTTGAAATTTAAGACCGATTCGCACTATATCGGTAACAAAAACATCATTGTATTTGGAAATGTTAAAAGACTGAGCAATATCGTAAAGAATGTATGAAACGGTTTCTTTAGTGCCAACATAGCGCCTGTCTTTTTCAGCAGCTTTTAATGTGGGTTGACCGTTATTTTCAACTTTTGCAGTTGATTCTGAAGACATACTCTAACCCCTTTCCTTCAAATTACAAAATATTCTAACACAAAAACAAATTCTTTTCAATCATTTATAAATTTTTGTGTAATATTAACATTGAATTGATGAAATTATTGTGCAATTAGTTGAACACTCGTTAGTATTGCTTTTGTTGACATGATTTATTTTAATGTGATATAATCATTTTATAGCAGAATCTTTTGCTGCTGTAAATCAGTAAATAATACCGAAAGGGGTTTAAAATTATGGGACTTATTAAAGCAGCTGCCGGCGCTTTAGGTGGCACTCTTGCGGATCAGTGGAAAGAGTTTTTCTACTGCGAGTCAATGGCGAAGGAAGTCCTTGTTACAAAGGGACAAAAGCAAATTTCCGGCCGTTCTTCAAACACAAAAGGTAATGATAATATTATTTCTAACGGCTCAGGCATTGCTGTTGCAGACGGTCAGTGTATGATTATCGTTGAGCAAGGCAAAATTGTAGAGGTTTGTGCAGAACCCGGTGAATTCACATACGACACCTCCACCGAGCCCAGTATTTTTACCGGCAGTCTTAAAGAATCCATTATTGAAACATTCAAAACCGTCGGCAAAAGATTCACCTACGGGGGGGATACGGGTAAAGATCAAAGAATTTATTACTTCAATACAAAAGAACTTATAGATAATAAATTCGGCACACCTAATCCCATTCCTTTTAGAGTGGTAGATTCAAAAATCGGCCTTGATATTGATGTATCAATTCGTTGTAGCGGCGTATACTCTTACAGAATTGCAGACCCTCTCCTTTTTTACACAAATGTTTGCGGTAATGTTACAAACGAATATACCCGTGATGAAATAGACAACCAGCTTAAAACAGAGTTTATAAGCGCTCTTCAGCCGGCATTTGGTCAGCTCAGCACTCTTGAAATTCGCCCTAATCAGATAGTAACCCACAACACAGACCTCGAAAATGCAATGAACGAAGCCCTTTCACAGAAATGGGGCGAGCTTAGAGGCCTTGAGGTTGTATCTGTCGCTCTCGGTTCAGTTACTCTTCCCGAAGAGGATCAGGAGCTTATCAAACAGGCACAGAGAACAGCAATGTTCAAAGACCCAACCATGGGTGCAGCGGCCCTTACGGGTGCACAGGCAGACGCAATGAAGGCTGCCGCATCAAACACAGCAGGCGCAATGACCGGCTTTATGGGTATGGGTATGGCAATGAATACAGGCGCCTCGGCAAACGCTCAAAATCTTTATGCTATGGGTCAGCAACAGCAACAGTCGGCTCAATCCGTTCAGCAGCCGGCAACAGGTTGGAAGTGTGCCCAATGTGGTGCAATGGCTACAGGTAAATTCTGCACCGAATGTGGTGCTCCGAGACCTTCCGATGATGGCTGGGTTTGTTCTTGCGGTGCCGTAAACAAGGGTAAATTCTGCTCAAATTGCGGCGCTAAGAAGCCTGAGGGTGCTCCTCTCTATAAGTGTGATAAATGCGGATGGGAACCTGAAGATCCACATAATCCACCTAAGTTCTGCCCTGAATGCGGAGATGTTTTTAACGATAGTGATAAACAGTAATTAACAACAAAGGTGCTGCCCACAAGCGTGCGACAGCACCATATTTTTAAGGAGAAATATTTATGGCTCTTCAAGAATATAAGTGTCCGTGTTGCGGCGGCGCCATTGAATTTAACAGTAGTCTGCAAAAGATGAAGTGCCCTTACTGTGACACCGAGTTTGAGATGGAAGCACTTAAAGCTTATGATTTAAAGCTTGACGAACAGCAAGATAATATGCAATGGGAGAATGAGAACGGTACCGAATACTCTGCAGAGGAAGCAGATGAAGAAGGTATTCGTCATTATGTGTGTAATTCTTGCGGCGGCGAGGTATTGGGCGATGCAACCACAGCTGCCACTTCTTGTCCCTTTTGCGGTAATCCCATTGTTATGATGAATCAGTTTTCAGGTATGCTTAAACCTGATTATGTTATTCCTTTTAAAGTAGATAAAAATGCTGCCAAAGAGGCTCTTAGCAAGCACCTTGAAGGTAAACGACTTTTACCGAAAGTTTTTAAAAGTCAAAATCATATTGAAGAAATTAAAGGCATTTATGTTCCGTTTTGGTTTTATGATTCTGATGTATCTGCAGACATAAGATACAAAGCAACGAAAGTCAGAATTTGGGAAGATGCCAAAAATAGATATACGGAAACATCTTATTTCGGTATTAATCGTGCAGGTTCAATTTCTTTCCAAAATGTACCTGTTGATGGCTCTCGAAAGATGGACGATGCAATTATGGAATCAATAGAACCTTTTGATTTTGCTGAGGCAGTTGACTTTCAAACGGCATATCTTGCAGGCTATCTTGCCGATAAATATGATGTAAGCGAAAGTGATTGCGCTACAAGGGCAAATGCTCGAATAAAAACCAGCACCGAGGAATCCTTTAAGCAAACAGTTTTAGGCTATGATTCCGTTGCGGTTGAGAGAAGTTCCGTTTCACTTTCAAATAATAAAGCAAAGTATGTTCTTTGCCCTGTTTGGCTTCTTAATACCACTTGGAACAATCAGCAATATACTTTTGCAATGAACGGCCAAACCGGCAAATTTGTCGGTAATCTACCGATGGATAAAGCGTCATTTTGCAAATGGTTTGCGGGTATCGGCGTAGGAACAGCAGCCGCTGTTTTTGCAATACTTGCACTGTTTTTTAGCTGATTGGAGGTGCCGGTATGAGTAAAAATATTTCAAAAATTCTTTCCGTTGTTTTAGCACTCGTTTTATCTTTGTCCTTTGCCATTTACGCTTTTGCGATCGAGGGAGATGTGGTATATGATGGTGCGGACTTATTAACCGATGATGAAGAAGTAAGTCTTACAAATCTTATAAACTCTCTTACTTCCGAACTTACATTTAACATAGCTGTTGTGACCGTTGAGGATTATACAGAATATGACTTCTATGGTTACGGTGAAAATACCATGGAAGAGTTTGCCGATGATTATTATGATACTTACTTTGGATATGAAAGCGACGGCGTTGTTTTTGCCATAAGTATGGCTGACAGAAGTTATCATATTTCAACCTGCGGTTACGGGATAACAGCCATATCAGATGGCGGTATAGAATACATTGAAGATTCAGTTTTGAATTATCTCTCAAACGGTGAATATTATAACGCATTCAGCACTTTTGCATCAACTGCAGCAGAGCTTGTAAATCAAGCTCAAAGTGGAAATTCTTATGAGTTATCAATACTTGATCGCATAAAAGATGATTTCAAAATCTATATAGTTGCATCTCTTTTTGTCGGCTTTATAGTTGCATTTGCTGTTACAGCGGACATGAAGAGTAAACTTAAAACAGTTGCAATGAAAGCAAATGCTTCAAATTATATGGTTAAAAACAGCCTTAATTTAACAAGAAAAGCAGATGTATTTCTTTACTCCAATGTGGTGGCTGTTCCGAAGCCGAAGGACCCACCGAGTAATTCCAGTGGTTCATCCACTCACTCATCAAGCAGCGGCGGTTCCCACGGTGGTGGCGG
>CAVHYZ010000065.1:0-3860 GCA_963640495.1 Acutalibacteraceae bacterium | reverse complement strand
GGACATTTTTAATTTGAATATGTGATAAAAACCGGAAAATTTTGCCTCCCTGAAAGGGAGGCTTTTTTAATTTTAGTTCAGCACTTTTTACGCCCACAAATCAAAATGGTATTTTAATTTTTTCTTTCTTTGTTAAGGTATAATTTTTATCTCGTCAATTACACTAAAAAAATCATTACATCACCGAATTTTTAGTAAAAAAAACAGAAAATTTTTCAACTTTTTTAGGAGTTATTGACATATACCAAAAACCGTTTATAATATGGACAATAAGTTAAAATAGTGGTAGAGGAGGTCTTCTTATGGCTCGCCCCAAAAAACCGAGAGTTATTTGCGAATACCCTAAAATTACGGGGTTCAGACCATATTCAGATTACGCCGAAACCATCGAGCTGAATTTTGATGAATATGAGGCTTTCAGACTTATTGATAAACTTGAATACACTCAGGAAGAGTGCGCAAAGCAAATGAAGGTTGCTCGCTCAACAGTTGCCGCAATTTATGACAGCGCAAGAGAAAAAATTGCCAACGCCATTGTTTACGGCAAAGCAATCAACTTTCACGGTGGCGACATAGAGCTTTGCAAATATCATTCAACCTGTTGTGGCAGATGTGGGCAAAAAGACTGTATAGCCTGCGGTAAATGTGGTAAAAATCTTTTAGATATATGACGGAGGAAACACAAATGACAAACGAATACGCATGGCGTGGGTTCAAAGAAGGAGTTTGGGACGAATACATTAATGTTTCAAACTTTATCAAATCAAACTACACCCAATATGATGGTGATGCATCCTTCCTTGAAGGCCCCACAGAGAGAACAAACAAAGAAATGAAGAGAGTCAACGAGCTTCTCATCGCCGAAAATGAAAAAGACGGCGTTCTTGACGTTGACGCAAGTAAAGTTCTTACAATTCTTTCACACAAGCCCGGTTATGTTGTTGATAAAGACACCGACATAATCGTAGGCCTTCAAACCGATGAGCCTCTTAAGAGAGGTGTTTCACCCTTTGCAGGATTCAGAAACTCTGTTCAGGCTTGTAATGCTTACGGCTATGAACTCAGTGAAAAAATTAAGGATGAATTTACATACAGAACCACTCATAATACCGGCGTTTTCCGTGCTTATACAGACACTATGAAGAAAGCACGCCATGCAGGCATTCTTACCGGACTTCCCGACGCTTACGCCCGTGGCAGAATTATAGGCGACTACAGAAGAGTTGCTCTTTACGGTATGGATTGTCTTATTGCTCAAAAGAAAGAAGACAAGCAAAAACTCGGCCTTAAGGAAGCTCTTGATGAAGAAACAATTCATCTTCTTGAGGACCTTGCAAAACAGCTTGAATTTATGGAGCAGCTTAAAGGTCTTGCTCTCAGCTACGGCTATGATATTTCAAAGCCCGCAACAAATGCCCGTGAAGCTATTCAGTGGCTCTACTTCGGCTACCTCGGCGCAGTTAAAGAGCAAAACGGTGCGGCAAACTCCATTGGCAGAATTGCCGAATTTATGGATATATATATTGAGAGAGATCTTAAAGAAGGCACTATCACAGAGGCTCAGGCTCAGGAGCTCATCGATGACCTTGTTATTAAGCTTCGTCTTGTTCGTCATCTTAGAACACCCGAATATAACGATCTTTTTGCAGGTGACCCCGTTTGGGTTACAATTGCTCTCGCAGGTGTTACAAATGAAGGTAAGCACATGGTTTCAAAAACAAGCTATCGTGTTCTTCAAACTCTTTATAACCTTGGTTCCTCTGCAGAGCCCAACATTACTGTTCTTTGGTCAGATCGTCTTCCTCAGCCTTTCAAAGAGTTCTGTGCAAAGGTTAGTATTGATACAGACTCCATTCAGTATGAGAATGACGATGTAATGAGAAGAATGTACGGTGATGATTATTCAATCGCCTGCTGCGTTTCAGCTATGAAGACAGGTAAGCAGATGCAGTTCTTCGGCGCAAGATGCAACCTTGCGAAAGTTCTTCTTATGGCATTAAACGGTGGTAAAGACGAAATCAACGGTGATCAAATTGCACCCGAAGGTCCTTCATTCGAAGAAGAAGTTCTTGACTATGACGAGGTTCACGCCGCATATAGAAAGTATCTTAAGTGGATGGCAAATCTTTATGTTAACACCATGAACATCATCCATTATATGCACGATAAATATGCTTATGAAAGACTTATGATGAGCCTTCATGACACAGATGTTGAAAGACTTATGGCTTTCGGCGTTTCAGGCTTCTCAGTTGCTGTTGACTCCCTTTCTGCTATTAAATACGCTAAGGTTAAACCTATTAAAGATGAGCGTGGAATTATTACAGACTTTGAGATCAACGGTGATTTCCCCAAATACGGCAACGATGATGACAGAGTTGACCTTATAGGTAAGGATCTTATTGAGTTCTTCTATAAAGAGCTTTGCAAAACTCCCGCATATCGTGGAGCTAAACATACTCTTTCAATTCTTACAATCACATCAAATGTTATGTACGGCAGAAAAACCGGATCAACACCCGATGGCAGAAAAGCAGGCGAGCCTTTTGCTCCCGGTGCTAACCCCATGCACGGCAGAGATAAAGAAGGTGCTCTTGCATCCCTTAATTCAGTTGCTAAACTCAACTATGCATATTGCCAGGATGGTATTTCAAATACCTTCTCAATCACTCCTACCGCTCTCGGCAAGGATGATAACGAAAGAGTATATAACCTTGTTACCATGCTTGACGGTTACTTTGAGCAGGATGCACACCATCTTAATGTTAATGTTCTTAACAGAGAAAAGCTCATTGCCGCAATGAACGATCCAACTCTTTATCCTTCACTCACAATCAGAGTTTCAGGTTATGCGGTTAACTTTAATAAACTCACTCGTGACAAGCAGGAAGAAGTAGTTGCCCGTACATTCCACGAGTCCATGTAATAATTTTGAAGCACTGTTCCTTTTTAAGAGCAGTGCTTCTTTTGAAAACAAGGTGAAAATTATGGCAAATATACATTCCTTTGAATCTATGGCAGCTCTTGACGGCGTTGGTATTAGATATGATATATTTTTTACGGGGTGCCCTTTAAGATGCGTTTATTGCCACAATCCTGACACTTGGTTTAAGTCCGATATAAATATGACCGCCGAGGAAGTTTTTAAAAAAGCGAGAAGGTTTAAACCATATTTTAAGAATGGCGGTGGAGTTACTTTTTCCGGTGGAGAGCCTTTGCTTAATTCGGATTTTATAAATGAAATTTCCCCTATGCTTAAAAGCGAGGGAATTGGTTATTGCCTTGATACGTCAGGCAGTGTTCCTCTTACGGAAAGCGTTAAAAATGCCATCGATAACTCTGATATGGTGATACTTGACATTAAATTTTATGCTCCCGAAGACTATAAAAAATACACCGGCGGAGATTTTGACAGATTTATGGCAATAGGTAAATATTGCACCGAAATAGGTAAAAGAATGTGGCTTAGAACGGTTATTGTTCCCGGTATTAACGACACAAAAGAAGATATTGAAAAATATGCAGAGCTCGTTAAGGACTTCAAATTTGAAAAGTATGAGCTTTTGGGCTTTCATACTCTCGGTTTTTTCAAGTATGAAAATCTAAAAATAGATAATCCTTTGGCAGAAACAAAAGCACTTGATAAATCAAAACTTGATGAACTTCAAAAGCACCTTGATGAGTTATTTTGTCAATAAAATGCAAAAATATCGGCCTTTGATTGTGTAAATTGCGATTTTTATTTTTGCTTCTTCTTTTGTGCATTTGTCAATGATGTGAGACTAAGAAAATTGAGAGAAAAAAGCTAATTAGAATGTTTTTTCGGGACAGAGAGAGTAAGCGACGGAGCGTAGCGGAGG
>CAVHYZ010000064.1:0-10531 GCA_963640495.1 Acutalibacteraceae bacterium | reverse complement strand
GAATTACCACAAATAATATAAAATGGGGAAAGATGCCGCAAAGTGACAATGTGAATCGTGAAATGTGGAATGGGGAATGATGGGTCGCTCCGCTCCGGTTGTATCATTGCTTTATAAATAAGATGTAAACATTTGTTAGGCTGATGATTGAAAGTTATACCCATACTACCCACAAAGCAAACTTTAGCATTTTGAGTGATTTGTAATTTGCCCTAAAACGCAAAAAGGCCCACCAAGGAACTAAATCCAAGGTTGGCAAAGATCTGTTATTATTAAGTTGCAAAATCTCACAAATCCTTTATTTTCAAGGCTTTCAGATTTTTAAGGCAAAATAAAAAAGGTAGCAGACAGCCTATAGTGCCTCGCTACCTGATTTGGTGGACGATAAGGGGATCGAACCCTCGACCTCCAGATTGCGAACCTGGCATTCTCCCAGCTGAACTAATCGCCCGTATATTCAATTCTGTTTAAATTATATTACAAATTTTCAGGGTTGTCAACGGAATAAATATGTTATATAATTGCTCGGATAGTGAGGCGGTTTTATGAATAAAAAAGCAGTTTTTTCCGTTGTATTTTCCGGCATTCTTTGGGGAATTATTACGATTTTTATAAAAAAGCTTTCTGCTAATAATCTTGATGCTATGCAGATCAGTTTAATCAGGATGATTGTTGCAACCCCTGTTCTTGCCGTTCTTCTTTCAGTTAAAGACAAAAGTAAATTCAAAATTAAGCTGAAAGATAGTTGGATTTTTATAGGCACAGGAATAATAAGCATTGTGATATTCAACATCTGTTATTTTTACACAATGATACATTCGGAGGCCTCTGTGGCGGTTGTACTGCTTTATACTTCCCCTGTATTTATAATGATTTTATCGGCTATTCTGTTCAAGGAGAAAATAACTGTCAAAAAAATTATTGCACTTATTCTTACGTTTTTAGGGTGCATTTTTACGGCAGGGTTAATCGGTGGCACTCATACAATTAAGCCTCTAATACTCTGTACCGGACTTTGCAGTGGACTTGCTTATGGACTTTATACCATATTCGGAAGAGTTGCTCTGAAAAAATATGATACTTTGACAGTAACCGTTTACACCTTTATTTTTGGCCTAATTGGCTCACTTTTTGTAGGTAAGCCTGTTGAAACAATAAAGGAAATTTCAGCACAGCCTTCTTTGATTTTATGGTGCCTTGGCATAGGATTTTTCTGCACGGTGCTTCCATATCTTTTTTATACTTGGGGGCTTCAAAGAATGGAAAGCGGAAAAGCTGCAATTCTTGTGGCAGTTGAGCCTCTTGTGGGTTCGGCTATCGGTATGATTTTTTATAACGAAATATGTTCTGCTACCAAAATATTCGGAATTGCAATGATTTTATCGGCAATTGTAATATTAAATTTACCTGTAAAAAGCAAAAATCCTTCTCTTGCGAAATAAAAAAGCATTTTATATCTTACAAATATGATCAAAGAAAATTACTCATCATATTACTGAATTTTGCATTATAAGAAGCTGCCACACCGACATGAGTGTAGCAGCTTTGATTGTTTATATATTTTACTTGTTATTTTTCTTCCTTATTCATAAACTTTGTAAGCTCTTTTGGTAATATAATTGCAACGGCAAGCACACCGATAAGAGTTATAATTGTTTCGGGGAGCATGTATCCGCCATTGTAAGTTATAGAATAAATTATTGAAGCTTTTAAGTCGCTTGTGTAATCACGCCAAACGGTTACTCCGCTGATAAAGTGGCAAATAAATCTGAGAAAGCAAGCTAAAATAGCACCGGCGGCAATTTTGATTTTATCGTTTCCTTTAAGATTTCTGAACACACCGCCAAGGCCGAGAACGCCGAAAGCGATAATATAATCAAAAAGAGCAACTATCAAATACGAGCCGAAGCCTTTAACATAAGCAAAATTTGAAAGACCCATAATAAGCTCGAATATTGCAAGCACAAGAGCTGCGGGAACGCCTGCTTTTAAGCCTCTGCGGTAGGAAAGCACTATAATCGGAACTTGACCGAAAAGAGTAATGCCGCCGCCTTGAAGCCAATTTGGCCAAGGAATAAACTCGGACACCGCAAAGAGCGCACAGGAAAGAGCAACCATAATTGCACTTTCGGTTAAAACATAAATACTTGACTTTTGTTTCATAATAGAAACCTCCTTATATTTATTAAATACAAAAGGTGTCTGAGATGAAAAAAGCACCCGACAATATGACGGGTGCCAAAATTTTTTCTCATTCCTACGCCCGAATTACCGGGATCAGGTTCATGGGTTTAATCTCAGCCGATTTTATCAGCACCCCGTATTTAATTGTTTAATTATTTAGAATTTTCTGCTTCTGCTTTACCTTCTTCTGTATCACGGTAAAACTGAGTTTTGGGATTCGGATGTTTGGTAGATGCCCAAAGCTCATCTGCAACAGGCTGCCACTCAGCTGCGAATTTATCACACTTACTGCAGAGCTGTTCGGCACTTTCTTTTTCAATAAGATTTGTACTTTTTGCACCTGTTTCATTTATAATTTTACGCAGGCAGTTTGGATTTTCAAGCATCGGGCAGGGCCTTAACATATTATCATTGAAGGGCTGATTATGGTAATAAGCCATAAACAGAGGATTTTTAAGTCCTTCAAGGATTGTGTGAGTTTTGATATTGGAATCCGAATAATGAATAAACACGCAAGGCTCCATATCACCCTCCGAATTTATGTGGAAGTAGTTTCTGCCACCGGCTATACAGCCGCCAACATACTCCGCATCGTTTTGGAAATCCATAAAGAACATGGGCTTGCCGGTTTTGCCGTTTCTTACTCTGCGGAGCCATTTATACATATGCACTCTTTGTTCCGGGGTCGGAATAAGCTCCGGTACGGCGTTTCCGCCAACAGGCATATAGTTGAAATATAAAGCAAACCTTGCCCCTTTTGAAGCCATAAGATCAAGAAACTCATCACTTGTAACATAAGGTACATTTTGGCTTGTATAGCAGACGGATATACCGAAAAGCAAGCCGTGTTTTTTAAGCATATCCATAGCGGCAACAGTTTTATGATATGCACCTGTGCCACGCCTTGAATCATTGCTTTCTTCTGAGCCTTCAACGCTGAGAGCAAGGGACAAATTACCAACCTCTCTCATTTCTTCACAGAATTTATCATCAATAAGAGTGGCGTTTGTATAAGCAAGGAACATACAGTTCGGGTTTTCGCGGCAAAGGGTGAGAACATCCTTTTTGCGAACGAGAGGTTCGCCGCCGGTGAGCATATATAAGTGAGTGCCAAGCTCTGTGCCCTGCTCTATAATACTGCGCATTTCATCAAGAGTAAGCTCGGATTTATGGCCATACTCTGCGGACCAACATCCTTTGCACTTCATATTGCAGGCACTTGTAGGGTCAAAAAGCATTAAGAAGGGTATATTGCATTTATACTTTTCACGGTTTACACGAACGGCTTTTGTGCCGTTTACGGCTGCCCCAAGGCCAAGAGCCAAAAGGGAATTTTTCAAAACGTTGCCGTCAACCTCATTTATAAGATTGTTTGCAAATCCATACCATATATTTTCGGGGTCGTTAACGGCTTTGCGAAAAGCATCAAAATTCTTTGCCGGAAAAGTACCACCGATAAATTTTTGTGCTAAATCAATAAGCTTTACAAGGTTTTCAGAGGGAGCTTTTTTGATGTATTTGTAAATTCCGTCGAAGGCTACGCTTGCAGCTGCACGCTGAACCTTTTCTTTTGCAGTCATCATATATCTCTCTCCTCCCATTCTACATTCTTTTCCCAATAAAAATTCGTGCATTAGTATATCACGATATGCGAAATAAGTCCATATTTTTTTAAAAAAATTAACATCTTGAATAATTCATACAATTATAGTATCATCTTATCGTACTTAATCATAAGGGGGATTGAATATGAAAGCTGCATTATTAAGAGCCAAAAACGGAATCGGTCTTGCGTTAAGAATTGTGCTGTCCGTTGCAATAGTTGCTCTCATTATATGGAAATTCCAGGAATTGCAAAACCTTGATGTAAGGGAATTTATAGATAACACTCATCTTTCAAAAACTATATTTACTCTTTTCGGGGTGTATGCCGTTAAGGGAATTTGCCTTGTTGTCCCTGCATCACTCATATATATAGTTATAGGTATGTCTTTACCTGTAACAAACATTTTTTCTCTTTCCGTTCCTCTTATTGCTCTTTTGGTAAATACAATGGGCATAATTATTGAAGTGAGTGTAACTTATTTAATGGGCATAATACTTGGCGGGCCTTTCGTAACAAAAAAATTGAAAGCCTCAAAATACGGTGAAAAGATTTTCAATATTTACGACAAGCACGAAAAATCCGCTGTTTTCATTATGAGAATATTGGGGCTTCCCATAGATTTTTGTTCACTGTTTTTGGGGGCGATGCGTTCAAAATTCCTCCCTTATCTTGGAATGAGCCTTGCCGGAATTTTACCCCGTGTAATTCTTTTTACGATCCTCGGCGATAAAGTTTATGATTTAATTCCAATGAAATATGTTATTTCCGTTGCGGCAGTTGCCCTTGCGGTTTTTCTTGTTTATTCCACAATTAAGTATGCAATTAAATCGGCTAAAAGTGAAGAATCTTTTGGCAAGCCTGCATATACTCCGATTTGTGAAGAAAAACGTAAAGTAATACTTGACACAGATATAGGAGCTGACTGTGACGATGCAGGTGCAATTGCTCTTCTTTTTGAATATTTAAAGAAGTACGATGCAGAACTTTTGGGAATTTGCAGCTGCACCTCCGACCATTACGCAATTGCAGTTATTAAAGCAATAGCCGAATATTATAATCATGAAAATCTCACGGTAGGCACACATAAGGGCATATCAATTCTTCCCGATGTTTCAAAATTCACAAGACCCGTTACAAAAATGTATTGCAAATATGAAAGCAGTGCTTGTGCGGCTATAGGCGATGTTGAGTTTTATGAAGATCTTCTAAAAAATGCAGAGGATGACTCCGTAACAGTTATTACCATAGGTATGTTCACAAACATAAGTGCAATACTTAATAAAGATCCGGTCTTGTTTAATAAAAAGGTTCATGCCATTGTTTCAATGGGCGGCAGATACCCAAAGGGCAAAGAATATAATATTGAAAAAGACCCTCTTTCCGCTGAAAATGTGCTTGAAAAATACAGAGGAATGATAGTATTCAATCCCTTTGAAGTCGGTGAAAAGGTTATGACCGGATTTAACGAGCATTGTGATGATAACCCTGTTTTTGATTGCTATAATCTTTATAAAAACGGCAAAATTCCCTGCTTAAACAGCTCTTGGGACCTTATAACTGTGCAATACGCTTTTGAAGGTAACAGCGAATTTTATGCTCTGTCAAAGCCTATGTCCGTTAGCGTTGATATGAACGGCGAAATGACCGTTAAAAAGGATAGAAACGCAAGTAATTATTTTATCATCAAAAAAGCTGATAACGAGAATATAGAAGAATACCTCAATAATATTCTCAGAAGTAAGCAAGAATATAATTACGAGCTTTTTACCGATGAAGAAAAATCAGGAGAATCGGCGGTGAGTGAATGAGGCTTCTTGTTTTTTCCGATTCCCACGGTATGCCATACTATATGAGGCAAGCTCTTCTAAAACACCCGGAGGCGGATAAAATCATATTTTTAGGCGATGGCGAGCGAGATCTTGACACCATGGAGCTTGAAATTGCAGGCAGACCGGTTATAAAAGTTAAAGGCAACTGCGACTGGGGCTCTGCCCTTAATGCCGTTGAAATACTTAAAACGGCAGGCTATACTGTTTATATTAGCCATGGCTATATGGAGCGTGTTAAGCATGGCATAGAAGAATTTTTATATGTTGCCCGGGGATATAATGCAAATCTTGCCCTTTTCGGTCACACTCACGAGCAATTCACTATGTATGAAGACGGGCTTTATGTATTGAATCCGGGCACAATAAGTGAAGGATATTACGGCATTGTTGATCTGACTTCCAAAGGCATAATGATGATTAAAGAAAGAATATAAACACTTCGCCGGGTTAGCAAAACGCCTGCCTTGACAGAAACTGATAATAATGTTATATTGACTACGCTTATTTTACAAATATTTAGGAAGGTGTATCTTTGCTTGATGTTATAAAAGAAACGGTTATTGATACTTTAAAGCTTGTGCCGTTTTTGTTTCTTACATATCTGCTTATGGAATATATAGAGCAGAAAACTTCCGAAAAATCGGAGGAAAAAATTCGCCGTGCGGGCAGATTCAGCCCTGTTATCGGTGCGCTGCTTGGCGTGGTGCCCCAGTGCGGCTTTTCGGCCTCTGCCGCAAGTTTATACTCGGGAGGAATTATCTCAGCAGGTTCTCTTATAGCAATATTTCTTTCAACATCTGATGAGATGCTTCCCATTCTTATTTCGGAAAAAGTCAAAGCGTCTGTAATAATCGAAATACTTGCCATTAAAGTTATTTCCGCAATGATTATGGGTATAGGTATAGATGTTATTTTGCACCTTGTGCATAAAGATAAAAAAAGTGTGGAAATACATTCAATTTGTGAAAATGATAATTGTCATTGTGAAGAGGG
The DNA here is from genome assembly GCA_963640495.1 of Acutalibacteraceae bacterium. Taxonomy (GTDB): domain Bacteria; phylum Bacillota; class Clostridia; order Oscillospirales; family Acutalibacteraceae; genus CAG-177. The sequence goes on along the minus strand of CAVHYZ010000064.1, from coordinate 3,919 downwards.
GAGTATATTCAAATCCGCTTTTCTTCATTCTGCAAAAATAGTGGCATTTATTCTTGTGATTTCCTTTGTGCTTAATACAACTATTTACTATATCGGTGAAGAAAACTTGGGAAAAGTATTTTTGAATGTTCCCGTTTTAGGTTGTGCCGTAGGCTCTCTTGTGGGATTGATACCAAATTGTGCCGCTTCTGTGGTTATTACAGAGCTTTATCTCAGCGGTATAATCAGTGCCGGTGCAATGATTTCGGGCCTTCTTACGGGCTGTGGAATTGGACTTTTGGTGCTTTTCCGTACAAACAAAAAAAATATGAGAGCAAATCTTGCAATTCTTTGCTCTATGTATGTAATAGGTGTAGCTGTAGGCTCAATTGTTGAGCTTATGAATATATCAATCTAAAGCAAAATTTACAATTTATTAATAAACTGTATTCCTTTTTGTACAATATTATGATATAATTACGGCAAACAGTTTATTAGGGCAACATTTTATTAAGGAGGACAATTAATGAAAAACGTTGTTAAAAAGTCATTGTCGGTTGCTTTTGCAATCATTATGGCATTATCATGCTTTGCAACTGCATTTGCAGAGGATCTTAAACTCAATCTTATTCTTGACACAAAAGATGCGGAGCGCAGCATACATGTGACGGTTGCCGAGGCAGAAACAGTTGAAAATATTACCATTACAATTTCACCATCCGGCGGAGCAAGAACGGATGTAGGCAACGGCAATGTGCTGTTTTATAATCTTATATCCGGCACGAAATATACAATTACTGCCACAGCTGAAGGCTATAAAGGTGAAACTTCAGTAACATTAAAGAGCGTAAAAGCCGCCCCCACCAGTGTGAATGTTGGCACCACAATTAATTCTATCACAGTTACTAAGGTTAACGGCAGCACAACCTTGACCGGCCTTGAATTTAAGCTTACAAAAACAGTTATCACTAAAGATGAAACAACTGAGGTAAAAACCGATGAGGTAGTATATGATTGGGGCACTAAAACTGCTTTTACAGGCCTTGAATCCGGCACAGGTTATTATGTTCACGCAAGATATGCAGCAACTGATACATATATGGCAAGCCCGGAATGGAGTGGACGTTTTTACACTCAGACTCCGAGCTCACATCCCACTCAGTCTGTAAAGCTTAAGAATGTTACTAAAAATACAATTACCGTAGAAGCTTATACTAACTACAAGTATTCTAAGGATGGTGGCAAAAGCTGGCAGACATCCAATGAATTCAAAGGGTTAACAGCCGGTGAAACTTACTTTATCACTCAAAAGTATGTTGACCCGGAAGGCAAGGAAGTTGACTCCGATTTAGCACCAAGAATAAATGTACAGACAAACTCTCTTGATGTTTATACTGCAAAAATTGCTGATGCAAAAGTTACCGGTATTTCAGATGGTGACAAAGTTTCTGCAGACTCCACTATTACTGTTAAAGCACCTAATGTTACCCGTTCATCCGATGACAAAAATGTTCAGTGGGGTGACACAAGATATGTTGCCGTCAAATTATATGTTGGCGATAAGGAAAAAGCTGCATTTGAAAATGGTAGTGCTTCGGTAAAGCTTTCTTCCGGCTCTCAGAAAATTAAGATTACCTACAAACAGCAGATATACAAAAACGGCTGGGTAGATACAGGTGCAAAAGAAGAAACAAAAACCATTACCGTTACTGCTTCCACTAAAGCTCAAGACATTTTCAGTGTGCTTACAAACCAGTTTCCCGAGCTCATTGCAAAGTTTATTAAGTGGCTTATCGAGAAGGGAATTTCTATTCTTATTTGGTTCTAAAATATTTTAAGAATATAATAAAATAATACTTGAATTTAAGCCCTGCATGTGGTATAATTGCTCAGCAATTCACACGCAGGGCTATTTTTACTGCCGGTGCGGGGCTTTCCCGTTGCAGTATCAGGCTTTGCGGCGGTTGTGTCTGACAAGATACAAAATTAACTAAGGAGGAAACAATCATGTCAGTAGTATCAATGAAGCAGTTGCTTGAGGCAGGCGTTCACTTCGGCCACCAGACCAGAAGATGGAACCCTAAGATGGCAGAGTACATTTTCACGGAGCGTAACGGTATTTATATTATCGACCTTCAAAAGACCGTTAAAAAGCTTGAAGAAGCTTACCTTTTCGTTCGTGAAATCGCAGCAGACGGCGGCGAAATCCTTTTCGTAGGCACAAAGAAGCAGGCTCAGGATTCTATTAAAGAAGAAGCAATCCGTTGCGGTATGCCCTATGTTAATGCACGTTGGCTCGGCGGTATGCTTACAAACTTCACCACAATTAAAAAGAGAATCGCAAGACTTGGTCAGCTTAAAGCTATGGAAGCAGACGGCACATTTGACCGTCTTCCCAAGAAGGAGGTTACTCAACTTACTCTTGAAATTGAAAAACTCGAAAAATTCCTCGGCGGTATCACAAACATGAAGAAGCAGCCCGCTGCTATGTTTATTGTTGACCCACGCAAAGAGAAGATTGCAGTTCTTGAAGCAAAGAAACTTGGTATCCCCATCGTTGCTGTTGTAGATACAAACTGCGATCCTGACGAAATTGACTATGTAATTCCCGGTAATGACGATGCTATTCGTGCCGTTAAACTTATTGCAGGCGCAATGGCCGATGCAGTTATAGAAGGCAGACAGGGCGAGCAGGATGCTCCTGTTGCAGAAGAAAACGCAGAAGAAGTTAAGGCAGAGGAGGAATAATCCATGGCAATCACAGCTAAAGACGTACAGGCTCTCAGAGAGAAAACAAACGTTGGTATGATGGATTGTAAAAAGGCTCTTACCGAAGCTGACGGCGACATTGATAAGGCTGTTGAAATTCTTCGTGAAAAAGGTCTTGCTTCAGCTGCCAAAAAGGCAGGCCGTATCGCAGCAGAAGGCGTTATCGGCGTTTACACCGATGCTAACGCTTCAGCTCTTGTAGAGCTTAACTGCGAAACAGACTTCGTAGGCAACAACCCGGATTTCAAGGCTCTTGCAAACCAAATTGCAAAAACCGTTGTTGAGGTTAAGCCCGCAGATGTTGAAGCTCTCAGTGCAGCAACAATCGCAGACGGCTCAGTTTCTGTTGCAGATGCAATTCAGGAGCTTTTCCTTAGAATCCGTGAAAATCTTAAACTTCGTAGATTCGTTCTTGTTGAAGGCACAGCCGTTTCTTACATTCACGGCGGCGGCTCAGTAGGCGTTCTTGTATCCTTTGATACAAATGCCGCAGACAAGGCTGAATTTACCGAAATGGGCAAAAATATTGCAATGCAGGTTGCAGCTATGAGCCCCGAATATTTGAGTAAGGAAGACATTTCAGACGAAGAGCTTGCAAAACTTAAAAACATTATTGTTGAAAGTGCTCTCAATAAGCCTGATTCACTTCCCAAGCCCATTCTTACAAACATTATCACAAAGGCTATTGATGAAAAAGCATGGAGCGATGAAGATATCGCAGCTTATAATGAGCAGAAGAACAATAAGTTCCTCTTCAACTTCCTTTCAAAAGAAGGAATTGCAAAGCTCGCTGAAATCGCTGTTCGTGATAAAGACGAATACACCTCCAACCCCATCTTCGGTAAGGTTGTAGATGGCCGTATCGCAAAGCAGATTAAAGAAACTTGCCTCCTTGAGCAGGCATTCGTTCGTTCAGACATTTTTGACGGTAACGTTGCAGGTTATGTTGCTAATGTTGCAAAGAACATCGGCGCAGAAATCAAAGTAACAGGTTACACTCGTTTTGCAAAGGGCGAAGGTATTGAAAAGAAAGTTGATGACTTCGCAGCAGAAGTTGCAAGCATGACAAAATAATTTAATATAGCACTGAATCGGCTTCTCAAACGGGGGGCCGATTTTATTTAGGCTCTATGTCAATAGTTGGGGTAGAAAAAACCAAATAGATAAAAAA
>CAVHYZ010000063.1:0-10689 GCA_963640495.1 Acutalibacteraceae bacterium | reverse complement strand
TTTTTATAGAGCAGACACTTCAAGGTCTAAAAAAGGTACCGGCTTAGGCCTCGCAATCACAAAAGAGATCGTTGAATTCCATGGTGGAAAAATTACCGTGGAGAGCAAATTCGGTGAAGGCAGCAAATTTACAATAATTTTTTAAAAAATTAAATTCATTAATGTTGGTTTAATGTTTCTTTGTTAGAATACAGGTACAGAAACGAAAGGAGTATTAAACCATGAAAAAATTATTTAAATCAAAAAAGAAGGCTGTTATTTCAGCAATAGTAATCTTGGCTGTTATAGCTGTTGGTTCAGTATTTGCCGTAGGAGCTATTGCCGAAAACACATCTATCGGTGCGGAGAAGGCTCAGAATTTTGCTTTTGCAGATGCAAGTGCAGACCCTATTAATGTTCAAAATGTTAAAACAGAGTTTGATTTCAGCAACGGTCAATTCGTTTATGATGTTGAGTTTGATTACAACGGTCAAGAATACGATTACTTGATTAAAGCATCAGACGGCAGTGTTGTAAAAAAGAACGTTGAAATTGAAGATATTGATGAAAAAATTGAAACAACATCTATAGAAATCACCGAAGCCGGCACTGTCAAAACTACAGAAGAAACCACAACAACAGAAGCTGCAGGCAAAGAAACAAAGAAAGCAAAGAATAACACCTCATCCGTAAAAATCAACGAAGAAAAAGCCTCTACTTCATCAAATTCTGAGGATGCAAATTATATCGGCATAGCGAAAGCAAAAGAAATTGCTTTGAAAGATGCAGGACTCGAAGAATCAGCTGTAACCTTCACAGAAGAAAAGTTTGACAGTGATGACAGAATCAAGAAATATGATATAGAGTTTGTAAATTCCGGCAAAGAATATGATTATGAAATTAACGCTTCCACAGGAAAAATAATTGAAAAAAGTATAGATAAGGCTGACATTGTTGCTACCACTAAAAAAGAAACATCTCAAACAGCTTTAAACGAAAGCAATAAAAATTACATTGGTGTTGATAAAGCAAAATCAATTGCATTAGAAAATGCAGGAAAAATCGATTCCGAAGTATCTTTTTCAAAAGCAAAGCTTGACAAAGACCACGGTAAAACAATTTACGAAATTGAATTTTACGCTGACAGAGTAGAATACGATTATGAAATTGATGCTTACACAGGTGCAATTATTGATTATGAAATTGACAGAGGTTAATTAAATAACATTTTTAACATAACTTTATGTAGTAATACAGTACAAACACTTCACCCCCGATAGCCTTAGTGGTAACTATCGGGGGTGGATTTTATTGCTTTTTATTGTCTTATTTTACTTAGCTCTTTTCATAGCCTACAAAGCTATCGTTATTAAGTGTTGACCAAAGCACCCAAACGTCCTTGCCGTTTGCGTAGTAAGAATCATCAACAAGCTGGTCTGAACCGGCAGCTCTGCGGAATCCGCAAATTTTAAGTGCTTGAACAAAAATGCTTGCCTGTTCTTCGCTCTTAAAAGTAATTCTGTTCTTTGTTTTGATTTCTGTTCTGGGAGCTGTGTACTTTGTAACCTGTCCTTTAACGAAGCCCGTTGCCCACCAATATTTATCATAAGGTCTTGTAAATACTTTCTTATACTGGCCGTTGCCACCCTTGCAGTAATAGCAATCAAGCTGCATATAGAGCCAATCTTCTTTATCTGCAACATCAAAGTGGTTAATATCGCCTGTGCCACCTGTATACTCGTCAAGAGCGCAAGTATAAACACCGATTTCAGCGCCTATAAGAAGGTAACCGTATTGGCCTTTCCAAAGCTGAATCATCCAGTTTTTATCTTCATATCTGAAGCGAATACGAACCTGATCAATGTACATAGCTGCAACGGGAGCCCATTTATCATAAACTTCGTTATAACCTGTACCTCTCTGCCAGTTATCCTTATCATCGCAGTAGTAATAACCGTCACTTGAATATCTGTAGCCGAGGAATGCTGTGCCATCATCACCGATTGCATCTGCAACTATACCTGAAACTGACTGTGAAACAGTCGTCTTTTTGGTAGTTGAGTTTTTTGCATTTGACTTTTTAGTAGTAGTTTTGGCATTTGATGAACGCCTTGATGTAGCAACCTGAGTATTAGTAGCTACGGCTTTTGTGGTTGATAACACATCCTTCGTTGTATCAATTATTGTTGTAAGAAGGCTGTCATCGGTTGTGGATTCTTCGTAGTAATAATCTGTGTTACCGTCAAGTGTAACGGTAGAATCCGCAACTGTTGTTTCAGTTTCGGTTTCCGGTTGATTTCTAAGTAACGCAACCCCTGCACCGGCGCCGCCGATAATAACTACTGCAGCGATTATAAGAATAAGAATTTTTTTGTTCATATCAAATCTCCTCTGTATTTATCTTACCTTATGCCAAACAAAGATTACATCTTTGCCGTATTGCTTAACTGTATCACTTGCTGTTGGGTTAAATGTGGAAACTTTTTTAAATCCGTTGCTTACCATTGCATTTACGCAAAGAGTAGCTTGCTCTTGAGTTTTAAAAGTGATCCTGCTGAGAATTTTAAGGCTGTTAGAGTCATTTTTGTCTTTAAGCTGGCCGTCAACATAGCCTGTTTCCCACCAGTGAAGGGCGTACTTTCTTGTAAGCTGTGCTTTATATACGCCGTTATCGTCTTCATCCCAAAGAACTGTCATTTCCATATTGAGCCAATCATCTTCACCTGCACAGTTGTAATGACCTATGGCTGATGTTTTGTTTTGATTTCTTGTATATAAGCCAACCTCACCACCGACCGTTCCTATATCGCCGGAAATATATTGGCCTTTCCAAAGTTGGAGCATGTATGATTTTGAATCATAATCAAATTTAATTCTTGTGGTTTCAATACTGAAATCTATGAGCTTTGCGCCGGCATCATAAAGAACATTATAGCCGAAGTTCTTTTGCATATTGTTGGGATTTGTATCATCATTATAAATGAACTCTTTCGGTCCTATAACATCATAGCCTAAGCTGTAAAGACCGGAAAAATACATATCCTTAGGGAGTTCAGATGTAGCTACAGTAGTGTCAACTTTAGCAGCACTGCCTTTTTGGGCATCTTCAATTACGGGCACTGTTGCATTCTCTTCAACCACAACTTTTGCAGTGCTGCCGTTTGCAGCGGTAACGGTTTGCTTTATAGTTGTCATTGTGGTTGTGATTTTCTTTTGAACGGTGGTAATTACATCTGTTGAAGAGGGAGTGGTTGTGCTCTCAGTGTAACTGTAATCATAATTATTGTAACTGTAAGCTGTGGTGGATTCCTCAGCTGTTACTGTACCGTAATCAAGAGTATTTTCATATCCCACTTGATTGGTTTCTTGAATAGTAGAACTGTTTTTTACTTTGATGCCAAGCACTGCTACTATGGCAATGAGGCATACAGCAACAGCAGAGGTTACTATTACGGGCACATTTATGCCTTTTTTCATAGACATCTTTCCTTTCCATATACGAATTAATTTTTTTAAATTTTCTGCTCTCAAAAGAGCAGAGGAGTGGTGGAGATGGCGGTAATCGAAACCGCGTCCGAAAAATCTCTGCAGAGACTTTCTACGAGTGTATTTCACCTTTTAACATTTCCTCTGTCCCACGCCGATGAACGGGCTTGAAATTTCAGTAGACGAATTGTTCATGACAGGCTATTCGTCATTACCTGTTCACGTTCACTGCTAATCGACGCCTTTTATGCGGCCGCAGTATTCCGCACAAAGACGGCTGCTTAGTTAAGCAGCAAGAGCAACTGTATTGTTGTCGTTTAATTTTGAAAATTGCGGATTTTATAGCGGTCCCGCACCGCTACTCGCTTATCTAAGCTCGGATTCCCCGTCGAAATCCTTTCATCCCCATGTATTTTTAATGATTACGCATGGAGCGTTCAATATTGCGCTGGGCTTCTTTTTTGGCAGCAACTTCTCTCTTGTCATAGAGTTTTTTACCTTTGCACAGCCCTATTTCGAGCTTTGCCCTGCCGTTTTTGAAATATAAACTTAAAGGAATAATCGTAAGACAGTCTTGCTTAACTTTTGCGTAAAGTTGTCGAATTTCTTTCTTATGAAGAAGCAACCTTTTAACTCTGAGTGGGTCACGGTTGAAAATATTTCCCTGCTCATAAGGACTTATGTGCATACTGTTTACAAACATTTCACCGTCTTTTATGGAACACCAAGAATCCTTAAGATTAACTTTGCCTTGCCTTACGGATTTAACTTCTGTTCCGAACAACTCAATACCGGCCTCGATTTTTTCAAGTATGAAATATTCATGATATGCTTTTTTGTTTTGAGCAACAGGTTTTATACCTTCGCTTTTATTCATAATATATCCTTTCTTTCATACTCCCTCACAAATAAGTAACTGCAAACCGATAAAATGTTGCAAAAAATATAAATATTAATATTTTTTATTTTGTTTGGAAGAAAAATCTCTTTTCTTTGCGTAAAAATCTCTTTTTGATTTCTTTTTTTCAGCTTCCTTTTTTTCCGCTAAGGCTCTTTTGGCTTTAACATTTGAGAGAGGCTTTGATTTTTTGGGAGCTTTTGCCTTTTTCTTTTCTTTACCCAAATCCGAATTTTGCTTGTAAAGAACAATAACTCCGCCTATTACCTGAATTACTTCGCTGCTTGTTGCCTCCGAGAGCTTGTTTGCGAATTCTCTTGGAGATTCCGGTGCAGAATCAAGTAAAACTTTAATTTTTATTAGTTCTTTTGTTCTGAACGAATCGAGAGTTTGCTTAATAAGGCTTTCAGACATTCCACCCTTGCCGATTTGAAACTCCGGTTCAAGAGTATTCGCCTGTGCTCTGAATGCTGCTCTTTCTTTTCCTGTCATTTATTTATCTCCAATTTTTCGGCAAGTTCACGCAAAGCCTTGCCTCTGTGACTGATTTTATCTTTTTCTTCTGCTGTAAGCTGAGCCATTGTCTTTTTATATCCATATTCTTCCGGCAAAAAGACAGGGTCGTAACCGAATCCACCATCACCGATAGGCTCATACCCTATTCTTCCACGACACTCTCCTCTGATTTCTATCTTTTCCCCGTTTGGATAAACAAGGCAAACAACGCTCACATAAGCTGCTCCCCTTTGCTCATCGGGCACACTTTCAAGATTTTTAAGAACAAGAGCTGTGTTTGCGTCATCATTTCCGTGACCACCTGAATATCTTGCGGAGTATACTCCGGGAGCACCATCAAGATAATCAACAGCTAAACCGCTGTCATCCGCAATGCAGGGAAGCCCGCTTTCCTTGCAACCGTTTTCGGCTTTTAAGAGAGCGTTTTCTTCAAATGTTGTTCCTGTTTCTTCAACATCCGTAAGCTCAATTCCAAGTTCTTCGGCAAGGTGAACTTTTATGCCCAAAGGCTCAAGAATCCTGCAAAGTTCATCTCTCTTTTTTAGGTTGTGTGTTGCTACTATGTAATCCATATTATTCATCTTTTTCCTTTGCTTCAAAAAGACTTTCGGCAAAATCTGCCGGTATGAATGGCCTCATATCGTCAACACCTTCACCCACACCGATAAATTTAACCGGCACTTTTAAATCATTTTTTATTGCAAGCACAACACCACCCTTTGCTGTGCCGTCAAGTTTAGTGAGAATTATACCTGTAATTTCAGCGCATTCAAGAAACTCTTTCGCTTGATTTACAGCATTTTGGCCGGTTGTTGCATCAAGCACAAGTAATATTTCTCTGTCTGCATAAGGCAATTGCCTATCCATAACACGATAGATTTTATTAAGCTCATCCATAAGATATTTTTTGTTGTGAAGTCTACCGGCAGTGTCGCAAATAATAACATCTGCGTTTCTTGCTTTGCCTGCCTCTATCGTGTCATAAACGACTGCCGCCGGGTCTGCGCCTTCTTTGTGCTTAACAATATCCACGCCGGCTCTGTCAGCCCATATTTGAAGCTGATCAATTGCAGCGGCTCTGAAAGTATCAGCAGCACCGAGGATAACTTTTTTACCTTCGCTCTTAAACATTGCAGCAAGCTTTCCGATTGATGTGGTTTTACCAACGCCGTTTACGCCTATAACAAGTATAACGGAAGGCACGGTAATCATATCAACTTCCTGGCCGCCGGAAAGTATATCCGTAACAATGTTTTGAATTTCTTTCTTAACATCGCTTGCTTTGTGCAAATTTTTTTTAAAAACAATATCCCTGAGTCTTGAAACAATTTCTTCGGCTGTTGTAACACCTACATCTGCCATTATAAGAATTTCTTCAAGGTCATCGTAAAATTCGTCATCTATTTCGTTTTTTCCGTAAAGGGCTGAGTTTATTGCACCGGACATACTGTCTCTTGTCTTTTTCAGTCCTTTATTAAGTTTGTTAAAAAATCCCATTATTGCTCCTTGGCGTTTTTAATGATATTATCAATTGTTCTCCTGAGGCTTGAATCTCTTTCTGCCATTTCGGCAATTTTATCAATAGCATAGTGTATTGCGGTTCTGTCACGACCACCCAAATATTCGCTGATTTCCTGCTGAGTAAGGTCTGTGCATTCTCTGATACAATAAACAGCAACCTGCCTTGCTTTTGCAGTCTTTGCATCTTTTTTCTTCGATATAATATCGTCCTGAGGTACACTGAAAGTTCTTGCTGTTTCCGCAATAAGCTTACTGACAAGTTCTTCTGTGGGCAAACCTTGACTTGCAATATCTTTAATGGCCGATTGAGCCATAGCTATTGTTATGGGTGAGCCTTCAAGATTTGTAAGAGCATGTATTTTTTTAACCGTACCTTCAAGCTGCCTAATATTTGTTTTCACTTTTTCTGCAATGAACTCTACAACATCGCGTGGCATTTCAAGGCCGAGAGCATCGGCTTTACGCTGAACAATGGCAACTCTCGTTTCAAAATCAGGCGGCTGAATATCCGCAATAAGTCCTTGTTCAAATCTTGTACGCAGCCTTTCTGCAAGACCTGTAATATCTTTTGGCATTGAATCGGATACAAGTACAATTTGCTTTCCCTCTGCCGAAAGAGCGTTAAAAGTATGGAAAAATTCCTCTTGAGTTTGCTCTTTTCCCGCTATAAACTGAATGTCATCAACAAGTAATACATCACAATTTCTGTACTTATCGTGAATACTTGTCATATCATTTCTGCGTATGCCTTCAACAATAACATTAACAAAATCCTCACCGCGAGTAAGAATAATATTGTAGTTAGGGTTTCTTTTAAGCATTGCGTTTTTAATTGCGCAAAGAAGATGAGTTTTGCCAAGGCCGGATGATCCGTAAATAAACAGCGGGCTGTATTTGAATGCAGGCTCATCAGCAACGGCTTTTGCAGCATTAAAAGCAAATCTGTTAGATGGGCCTACAACAAAAGTTTCAAAAGTGTTACTTTCGCTTTCGGATAATCCTTGGTCAATGCTTGATGCAGACATATTGTCTGAAGGCTTAGGCTGGGTTACAAATATAATTTCCGGCTCAAATCCCAAAACATTTTTAAACGCTTCTTTAAGGTTATCGTCGAATTGTTTTTCTATTGTTGTTTTTTTAAACTCACTTACCGAAAGCTCAACTTTTGCGCCGTCAAAGCCGATGATTTCAATAGGTTCAAACCAAATGTTATAAATTACGTCATTTAACGAGCGCTTTAGTTCTTCACAAACCAAACTCCACATTTCATTTAAGGATTCCATCATAATTCTCCTCGCATCTAAAGCTGTAAAAATTTCAAAGCCAAAGTAACCACAAATTATCGAGGGCAACATACACCATTGTAAAATATTCTAAAGAAATATATCACATAAAAACTCTGTTTTCAAGTAAAAATTAAATTATTTTAGTTTCTGCAAAAAATCATTGACTTTTTTATCACTTTCGTATTATAATTGGTACTCCGAGGGTTATGGGTAATTTATGCCCATTTCCCCGTAACTTGTAAATTGAGCATAGGCCAATGGGTAAAATGCCGTGCTTGATTCTATAACTCAACAGTGAACGGAGGTACATTTCAATGAAAAGAACTTATCAGCCAAAAAAACGTCATCGCAAGATGGAACATGGTTTCCGCAAAAGAATGTCAGACAGAAACGGTCGCAAGGTTCTCGCTCGTCGCAGAGCAAAGGGCAGAAAGCAGCTTAGCTACTAATAAGGCAACTATAAATGTCTGAAACAGTAACCTTAAAGCAAAATACTGATTTTCATCGTGCCTACGGTAGAGGTAAATCATGCACTTCTCCCGTTTTGGTAACCTATGTCGTTCGCAATAGATGTCAGTGCTGCCATGTAGGCATTACTACATCCAAAAAAATCGGCAACGCAGTGGAGAGAAACAGATGCCGCCGTATTATACGGGCGGCTTTCTCTGCTATAAAAAAAGAATGTAAAGACGGATATGATATAGTATTTGTTGCAAGGTTCAAAACGAAACAAGTTAAAACTCAAGATATTGCTCTGGCAATGAGAGAACATCTAGAAAATTTAGGCGTCATCAAAAAAATTGAGGGAGCACAATCAGAATGAAAAAAACTCTTATTGGGCTTGTCAAATTTTATAGAAAACATATCTCACCCCATTTGCCGCCTATGTGCAGGTATTACCCAACCTGTTCACAATATGCCATTGAAGCTATTGAAATACACGGTGCTTTCAAAGGCACAATTCTCACAATACTTCGATTATTAAGATGTAATGTTCTCTTCCCCGGAGGCTATGATCCGGTGCCTCCAAAGAAAAAGAAACACTCGGAGGAAAAATAATGTACGAAATGTTAGGTAAGCCTTTTGGCTGGTTACTTTATGGCTTTTTTAAGCTTGGTATCACCAACTACGCTCTCCTGATTGTCATTATCACCTTAATTGTTAGATTGATCATGATTCCAACATCAATCAATCAGCAAAAGGGTATGGCAAAAACTCAGCGTATGCAGTCCAAAATTCGTAAGATTCAGGAAAAGTATGCAGGGGATCAAAGAAAGATTCAGGAAGAAACACAGGCTTTATATCAAAGAGAGGGCTATAACCCCATGAATGCAGGCTGCTTGCCTATGGCTATTCAGTTCGTTTTGCTGTTTGGTCTTATTGGTGTTATATATTATCCCCTTTCAAACTTCCTTCATATTGACGAAACATATATAAATGCGCTAAAAGAAGCAGTACAAGCTCTCGGATATTCGGCACCTTCAAACAATACAAGACTTTACGAACTTATTGTTATCGAGCATATTTCCGAATTAAAAGAAATATTTGTTGCAGGTGTGGCTCACATGGGCACAGGCGAAAATCCCGTTGATGTTTATGAGCTTATTAAAGGTGTTCCTCTCCAAACTTTTGAACTTATTGAAAGTGTCGGTTTTAAGGCATTCGGTATTTCTCTTGGCACAACTCCCTCAGAAAGTTCCTTCCCAAGCCTTATTTGGCTTATTCCCATTCTTTCAACAGTTTCAACTATCGGATCAAGTGTTTATTCTACAGTTAAGCAAAAACAATCCGGCACAACTAATTCCCAAGCAGCAAAGTCTATGGGTTGTATGACTGTATTTATGGCAGCGTTTTCACTATATTTTGTTATACGCTTCCCTGCAGGTATCGGTATTTATTGGATTACATCCAGTGTACTCGGCCTCATCTCAAGCATTGTTATCGGCCATTTATACAGCCCCAAAAAGATGCTCGCAAGAGATATGATTGATGAAACGGTTGAACGCCGTTCAAGAGAAAAGAGTATCATTGTAGCAACAGAAAACAAAGAACAAAAGTAATTCAGGTGGTGAATTTCTTGATTAAAGAAGCAATATGCACCGGCAATACGGTTGATGAAGCAAAGGAAGCAGCACTTAAAGAGCTTAATGCTACCGAAGGTATAGAGCCAGAATTTGAAGTGCTTGAATTGCCAAAGAAAAAGACCCTTGGTCTTTTCGGCGGTTCTCTTGCAAAAGTTAGAGCTTTCTATGAATTTGAAGAAGACAAATTTGCAAAAGTCAAAGATTATCTTAATGTTATTCTTTCAAGCCTTGGCATTGAAAATGCCGATATAGCAGTCAATGAAGATGGTGAAGATTTACGTATCAACATTAGCTGCGGCGATGATTACGGCTCGGTAATCGGCAGAAGAGGCGAAACACTTGATGCAATTCAATACCTTGTTCGTCTTGTTGTAAACAGAGATTTTGATAATTATAAGCATGTTTCAATAAATGTCGGCAATTACAGAGAAAAGAGAGAGGCTACTCTTAAAGCTCTCGCTCAGAAGAATGCTTCAAAGGTTAGAAAGTACGGCAGAAACGTTGTGCTTGAACCAATGAATCCTTACGAGCGCCGCATTATTCACACTGCCATTCAGGAAATCGAAGGTGTTACATCTCATTCAGTTGGAAGTGATGATGACCGTAAAGTTGTTATAACTCTCGAAGAAGGTGTTAAGCCTCTTAACGGTGGAAATGGTGGATATAACAACAGAAATCATGGCGGTTACAATAACAGAAACCGCGGTGGCAGAGGTTATAATCATAACAACTCATCTGTTTCAACTCCTACAAGAGAGCCGAGAAGTGATTCAGCCGGTTCACTCTATGGTAAAATAGAAGTAAATAAAAACTGATTAATCTCTTTCTAATCGTAACATAAAGACCGTGGCTAAATTGCTATGCTGAACAAGTCCGTAAAAAATGGACAATAGAAAAAAGAGACCTCCTATGGTAGAAT
>CAVHYZ010000062.1:0-10770 GCA_963640495.1 Acutalibacteraceae bacterium | reverse complement strand
TTTAAATTCAATGTTTTCGGTTTCGAAATTCATGTAAATACCCCCTATAACATTACAATTATATTATACGCGAAAAATTCGCTTTGTCAATCGTTTTCAGCGAATTTTCAGTGAATATTCGTTTTTCTAACGAACAACAGGCTCGGTCGCAGATGACCGAGCCTGTTTACTCTTGAAATCTGTTTGAAATGGGATACTCCGATATTACAAAAATATCAACGAGTTTTCGATTAAGTACCACACTTTTTACAACGAACTTTTGCTGATAACTGCATTTTCTGCACAAGCTTTTTAACGCATCCCGTATTGTGTAAAACGGCAATCGTTAAAGAAACGAAAAGACGGTTTGCCGTTATCGGCAAATTTGCGTATTATTTTATCCAAAATGCATTGATATTTTGCCGATAATGTGATATACTGTTATCAAGCAGAAAGTGAGGGTGCGCTATGAAATATCTTTCAGTCGCTGAAGCGGCGAAAAAATGGGGAGTGTCAGAACGCAGCGTTCGCGGTTACTGTGCCGAAGGAAAGATTGACGGCGCGTTCCTGACCGGTAAGACATGGAACATTCCCGAAACCGCAAAAAAGCCGGACCGCATCAATAAGCGCAGTGAAGCTCCGAAAACACTTTTGGACGTATTAAAAGCCGAGAAGGCCGCGAAGCTGCACGGCGGTATTTATCATAAGGTTCAGATCGATCTGACCTACAACTCAAATCACATTGAAGGCAGTCGCCTCACCCACGATGAGACCCGTTATATTTTTGAAACTAACACCATCGGTGTATCGGACGCAGCGGTCAAGGTGGACGATGTGGTTGAGACAGCTAATCACTTCAAATGCATCGACATGATCATCGACAGCGCAACGCATATGCTAAGCGAGTCGTTTATTAAACAGCTCCATGCAGTTTTAAAAAACGGAACATCCGATTCCCGGCTTGACCGGTTTGCCGTCGGAGATTACAAAAAGCTTCCAAATGAGGTCGGCGGCATAGACACTGCGGCACCAGAGGATGTAGGTGCTCAGATGAAGAAGCTTCTTGCCGGATACAATGCCATTGAAAATAAATCATTTGATGATTTGCTGGACTTTCACTATCGTTTTGAGCGTATACATCCGTTCCAGGACGGAAACGGCAGAGTCGGACGTCTGCTTCTTTTTAAGGAATGCCTGCGCAACAATATTGTGCCATTCATCATCGAAGACGACATCAAGATGTTCTATTACCGCGGCTTGAAAGAATGGAGTAACGAACGAGGTTATCTGCGTGACACCTGCTTGTCCGCGCAGGACAGATTCAAGAAGTATCTGGACTATTTCAGAATACCATATGACGGGTGATTGATATGGAATGCGAGATTAAATATCGGAGGTAAAAGCGTGAAAGATATAGATAAATACAGAGGATGTATTATTGGCGGCGCAGTCGGAGATGCCCTCGGTTTTCCTGTTGAATTTATGCAAGCTGAAGCCATCTTCCGGAAGTACGGCGAGTCGGGCATTACGGAGTATGAACCGGTTAACGGTGTTGCACGGATTTCCGATGACACGCAAATGACCCTGTTTACCGCTAACGGCCTGCTGCTCGGAACAACGCGAGGTATGATGCGGGGAATAATGGGGAGTTATCCCGGATACATAGCGCTGTGTTACAGGGAATGGTATAAAACTCAATACGAGTCATATCCGCTCAATGAAAAAATGTCCTATAGTTGGCTTGTTAATGTTCCCGAGCTTTTCGCGCCACGCGCTCCGGGAAATACATGTTTATCAGCCATTAAGTCAGGCATCGAAGGCACAATTCAAGAGCCCATCAACAAAAGCAAGGGCTGCGGAGGCGTGATGAGAGTTGCTCCCATCGGCATTTATTTCGGAGATAAACGGATCACGATCACCGATGTGGACATGATCGGTGCGGAAGCTGCCGCACTTACTCACGGTCATGAGCTTGGCTATATTCCGGCAGCCGCCTTGGTTCACATTTTACACCTTATATCTCATCAGGAAATCAGCCTTGCGGATGCTGTTAATGACGCCATTGTCTCGATGGAAAGACTGTTCTCCGACGCAAAGCATATTGATACATTTACCGCTATAATGAGAAAAGCGATTGAGTTATCGAAGGAAAACCTTGATGACCTTGATGCTATAAGAGAGCTTGGTCAGGGGTGGGTCGCGGAAGAAACTCTTGCTATCGCCGTATATTGCGCCTTGAAATACTCTCAAGACTTTGAAAAGGCAATAATTGCGTCTGTCAATCATAGCGGAGACAGTGATTCTACCGGAGCGGTTACGGGAAACATCCTGGGCGCATACCTCGGCATGAAAGCGATCCCCGACAAGTTTCTGGATAAGCTTGAACTAAAGGACATAATTCTCGAAATTGCGGATGACCTGTATAATGATTGTAAGATCTCCGAGTACGGCTCGTACCGTGACGAGGTGTGGGAGCAAAAATACATATACATGACATATAAGCCCAAGCCGAAAGACGAAAGCTCAGATTGTACCATCATTTTGTTTCCAGAGTTTGTTACTCTGAAGCAGGATGTGGAGAAGCTTCGCACAGAAGTATCCATGCTTCTCTTGGAAAGAGATGAGCTGAGGTTTGTTGTCTGCAAAAATATTGAGACAGCATATATGCTTGCTCTCGGCAGCTTGGAATATAAAACATTTGAGCTGCAATGCAAAGTGCTTCGCCTCAGGCGGAAGATCGACTTGATCCAAGCCAAGAAAAATCGTCAAGAGATAATCGTGCTTTCTGCCATTGAAGAAGCTCTCGATAAGGAATTTGCGGAATACCAATGTCGGTTGGACGAGAAGATCGACAAAATGAATAAGGCTCTGGATCACAGTAAGGGAACTCCTCTGACAGAGGAGGAAGCAAAGGAAATAAAGAAAATCTACCGTAAGATTGTAAAGGCGCTACACCCGGATCTGCATCCCGAGGTGACACCGGCGCAGGTGCAGTTATTCCAAAATGCGGTTGAAGCATATGAGCACGGCGATCTGAACAGCCTGCGCATCATAAGCACGATGGTAGCAGAGCCGATCGTAGTTGAGCCAAGCAAAAGCGCTTTGGCAGTACTGGCAAAAGAAAAGGAACGCCTCACCAAGGCCATTGAATTGATTCGTGAACAAATTGCCCATATAAAATCAGAATTTCCATACTCGATGAAGGAATTGGTGGAAAGTCCCGAAAAGATTGCGGAAAAGAAGGCAGAGATCGAGGAAGCGCTTGCTGGGCTGAAAGAGGCGTATAACTTCTACTCTGCAAGGTTGGCGGAAATGTTGAGGTAATGTCATGAGTGATATAGTAAAAAAAGATGATACCGAGCTTGTCGGTCTGCTTCACGGCAAAGGTGGCAGCCTATTGATCCCCAAGCCGTTTGAAAGGGATATCTTCCTTTTTGATAGCTATGTTGCGGGAACCTCATACATCGAGGGTATTAAAGAACTCGAACCATATCTGAATGTGGATGACCGTTTGGATTTCTTTAGAGAACCCGATAACAAATATGATTCCAAGGCAATCGTAATTAAAAACACGGACGGCATTAAGATTGGCTATGTTCCGCGAGAGGATAACGCCATATTTTCACGTCTTATGGATGCCGGAAAGCTTCTGTTTGGTCGGATTACTCACAAAGAAGCAAAAGGCCGCTGGCTCAAAATTCAGATAAAAATCTACCTGCACGAGTAAATGACAGAAAACAGAATCAGAATATTGAATCAAAGAGACGATTTCACTTTTATCGGTGAACAACAGGCTCGGTCGCAGATGACCGAGCCTGTTTACTCTTGAAATCTATTTGAAATTTAATCGTTCGGCAGCTTCTCACCGTGCCATTTCGACAGCTCCCACAGCATATCGACATGGCGGCGGGATTTGCGGATTGTTTCGTTATGCTCTTTTGAGCACAGCCGGTCGATGAGATAACAATGGGAAATATAGTCATAAAATCAAAGAAATGAACTACTCAGCTACAAACAACCGAGTAGTTCACTGTTTTTTAATCAAATATTTTCAACACCGTTAAACTTTTCACTTAAAAAGCCTTATAAGAAAAGCATACATCTTATAAATAAATTCAAGCAACCAATGGAAGCGTTCCCTTGATTCTGTCATTACAACATTTTGAGAATCTGCATTATAAGCTGTTGTTCCGCCCTGTGAATTAATTCCTATAATTGTTCCTTTTACAGTCCCGGCAGACTGATAGTCCCACACTTCAAATCCCGATTTAACAACAGGTGAATTCTCACTTAGTTTAAAGTCAAAATCTCCGGCATCTTTAAACATCGGGTCTGCAATTATGGGAGAGGTAATATATCCTTTTCTAACTGCGGTGTTTATTCCCATCGACTTATCCGGATTTTCGTTTATGTCCACATAAATATCTCCACCATTTGTTAAGTCCCAATACAAATTATCACGTTCATTCCATGCGGATTTATCTCTGATCAACGAAACGGCACAAGTTTTATCATCAGTCAAGAATATATTGTTATATAAATCTACAGTCTTTTTGCTTCCGTCCTCCGGTGTTACTCTGTTGAGAGCTGACACAACGCGGAATTGAGATTTTCCACTCAACGCAAAAATATTATTTCTTACTGTGTTATATGAACCATAATGGAGATGATATGCATCATTTCCACAGGCATACACAAGATTTTTTTCAACTGTGATATATGATGAACCCTCGTCAAGATAAATTCCCCAACCGCCGTAGCCGCCCTCACCGGGGTCGGCTGCAACATTATGAATAACATTGCCGGATATAATGGTTCCGCTCTGTTTTCCGAGTGTATAAATACCACCCATATCCGAAAGCCAACCTTGGCCAATGTCATATATAAGATTATCACAGATTTTATTGTTATATGTTACGGAATATGCATATCCCCATATCCATCCTACTGATACAGCTGTATAATATCCGTCATGTATCTCATTATGAGCTACTTCAACTGAATTAGCGTGAATTACAAGCACTGCAACGGCATTGTAATAATTTCTGCCGTAGCCGGATATAATATTATTTGTAATGCAAATATCCTTTGTTACCCTTGTGTCATTTACATCAACATTTACGCCTCTTACATAAACTGCTTGAGCACCGATATTATTAAAAATGCAGCTGTCAACTTTGGCATTTTTTACGCTTTCGCCCATAAACACCGAGCAAGCGGAAATGTCTCTGAATTCACAATTTTTTATAAAAAAATTATTTGCGTTTTTAATAGATACACAGCTATTTACGTCGTATGCAGCTTGAGAAAATTCTCGCTCAGTCAAATATGAATTTCCGTTACCTCTGAATATGATATTTTCAAAAGAAATTGAATCCACACCGTTTATCGAAACCAAGGTTTCAACCGTTGAGCCCCAAACGGTATAATCATCAGGCTCAATTTCCTCCTCCGGAATTACATAAAGCATACCATCCGATTTATCGAGATACCATTGGCCGGGTTTATTAAGGCCCTCAAAGACATTCAAGAAGAAAAATCTGTCCTCCTTATTGATGGTCATGCTTGAGCCTTTGTCAAAGCTCAAATGACCTGATTTGCTTTCATAATCAGATATATGTAATGTTTCGTCCTTCCAAAAATGTAAGATTTTAACAGTAATATCACTGAGATTTTTGAAGTCATTTAACGCATCTGAATCTATGTACATTCCACCATATGATGAGTGATATTCAGCGTCAACCTCCGGTTTTAATAAAATATCTTCATCAGTTACAGCTTTCACTTTCAAATAACCCTCGGAAGGATAGCGGCCAAGTTCAAGCATTTTGCTTTCATCAAACAGTGTATTAAAACAAATATCCTTTCCCACATATTTTTTAAATGCAGAAACTCCGTTTACTAAGCACTTTTTAAATCCGGAATATGCAGCTCCGGATGAAAAAACAACTTTTTCATCCTTGTAAGCCTTATATGTAACATTTGATTTATCTTTTTCATCAAAGCAAACCGTTCCATCAAATAAATATGTTCCCCCTCTAAAATAAACAGTAACAGCTCCACTCATTGATTTTGCAACATTTTTTGCACCTTCAAGAGTTGCTAGAGGCTCGGAAATACTCCCCTTTGCCAAGTCATCACCATTTGGTGACACAAACAGTTCACTTCCTGCGTCTGTTGCCGATATTGTTGGAGCTAAACACGCAAAAGCGACAACAACGGCAATTAAAACAGTAATAAATTTTCGCAACATATAGTATTTCTCCCCTTAGCTTTTATTGCTCAACTTATATTTATTTTATCACATAAAATACCGCCATGCAATTCAAATTACATGGCGGTATAAAAATCGTAAATATATACAACCTTCAGCTTGTATTTTTACACAAAATCACTTAAAATTTGCACTTAATCCTCAAGTATATTACCATCAGTGGAAATTGTTACAACTTGCCAAGGAATAAATTTACCACTGTTTTGCAAAGCTGTCTTTGCGGCAAATTCAAGGCCACCGCAGCAAGGAACTTCCATTCGCACCACGGTAACACTTTTTATATTATTATTCCTTATAATTTCCGTGATTTTTTCGGAATAATCCACACTATCAAGCTTGGGGCAGCCAACAAGTGTAATGTGGCCTTTTATGAAGCGATCGTGAAATGCGGCATAGGCATATGCGGTGCAGTCTGCGGCAATAAGGAGTTTTGCTCCGTCAAAATATGGTGCATTTACAGGAACGAGCTTTATCTGCACCGGCCACTGCGAAAGCCGACTTACAGCTTCTGTGTGTGATGTGGTTGATATGTTTTCAGCGTGTTCAATTATTCTTGTCCTTGTGCCGGGGCAGCCGGCGTGAAGGCTCATTCCCTCTTTTTTCATTTTTTCCTGCATCTTCTTTCTTTTATTTTCCAAAACTGCTGCCTCATCATAAGCTGCAGCCTCACGCTCAACAAAGGAAATTGCTCCTGTGGGGCATCCAGGAAGGCAATCCCCTAAGCCATCGCAATAATCATCTCGCATAAGTTGCGCCTTACCATCAACCATTGCTATTGCGCCCTCATGACAAGCATCGGCACAAGCGCCGCAGCCGTTGCATTTTTCTTTATCTATCTCTATAATTTGTCTTTTCATAGCAGTACCTCCTTGATTTTATGGCGTTATTATACTATAATAATTTCAATAATTCTGTTGAATTTTCAACAAAAGGAGTATTTATGAAAAAATTTTCCTCCGTAATTCGTTCTTCTCGACTTTTTTCCGGAATTTCAGAAGACGAAATCAATACAATACTTGATTGCCTAGGAGCAAGAATAGAAAATTTTTCAAAGGATTCATTTATACTGCGCACAGGCGATACAGTGGAAGAAATCGGCCTTGTGCTTTCGGGAAGTGTATTTATAATTCAAGAGGATATATGGGGTAATCGAAATATTATTTCAAAAGCAGGTGTCGGTGAAACCTTCGCCACTGCCTACGCTTGCGCTCCCGGCTCTGTTATGAATGTGAGTGTAATTGCAGAGACTTCCGTTGTTGCGGTTTTTCTAAATGTAAAACGAATATTGAAAGTTTGCCCCTCTACCTGTGCTCATCACAGTTTAATTGTACGCAATCTTCTTGGGGAGCTTGCAGAAAAAAATCTACGTTTCAGCGAAAAGCTTGAACATATAGGGCAACGAACCACACGAGCAAAATTGCTGTCTTATTTTTCAACAGAAGCACAAAGAAACGGAAAGTATGAATTTGATATTTCATTTTCAAGACAGGAACTTGCAGACTATCTTGGGGTAGAACGAAGCGGACTGTCTTTGGAACTCGGAAAAATGCGAAAAGAAGGACTTCTTGATTTTAGCAAAAATCATTTTGTTATTAAGGTATAACATAATATTTGATTTTGTTATATATTTTAGGTATAATAACGCTTAGAATTTGAATTGCCGAAATTCAAAGATATTTCACATATCTATTGTTTTATTTTGGAGGAAACAATGAATATATTTGAAATCTTAGGACCGGTCATGGTTGGCCCGTCAAGTTCACACACAGCAGGTGCCGCGCGAATAGGATACGTTTGCAGCAAGCTTATAGGTGAAAAAATAACGAAAGCGGAAATCGGCCTTTACGGTTCATTTTTACTTACAGGTAAGGGGCACGGCACTCCTCAGGCAATTGTGGCAGGTTTGCTCGGAATGACTCCTGACGATGAAAGAATCCCCGAAGCCTTTGAAATTGCCGAAAAGCAAGGGATGGATTTTACTATTGGCGAAGCTAACTTGAAGGAGGGTCATCCAAACTCTGTGCAACTAAACCTTCAAGGCATAAACGGAAAGAAGCTCGAGGTTATCGGTGAGTCCCTTGGCGGCTCAATCATTAATATTTCAAAAATAGATGGTCTGCCGGCAAACTTTTCCGGTGACTACCCTACCCTTATTGTTACAAATATGGATATAACGGGGATGGTAGCAAAGGTTTCGAAGGTACTTTGTGAGGCAAAAGTAAACATAGCACAAATGCATCTTTACAGAGAATCAAGAGGTAAAAATGCAGTTTTGATCGCCGAATGTGACCAGGAGATTGATAAAGAAACTCTTGAAAACATACGAAATTTACAAGGAATATTAAAAGTTTCGTATTTAGGAAAATAATCCACATTTATTTAATCTATAGCGAGGAAAAATTATGCCCTACAATTCAATAAAAGAGATTTTGGAAATTTGTAAAAAGGACAAAGTAGAAATTTGGCAGGTTGTTTTAAGAGAGCAAATTGAAGAAACTCTTCTTTCCGAAAAAGAAACCTTTGCCACAATGGAAAACATGTTTTCGATAATGAAAAAAACCGTTGAAAAATATGATAAAAATGCTGTTTCATCGGGAAAAATGGCAGGTGGAAACGGCGAATTACTTAGAAAATATAATGACATTCCCGGCCATAATCTGCTTGGTGATTTTTTATCACGTGCAGTTGAATATGCTGTTAAAACCGCTGAAAGCAACGCCTGTATGAAAAGAATTGTAGCCGCTCCCACGGCAGGCAGCTGTGGAATTATACCCGGTGTACTTATTGCCTACCAAAAAATTAAGGGTACAGATGACAGCAAAATCATAAAAGCTCTTTTCACAGCCTCCGGCATAGGAAATGTTATAGCACAAAACGCATCCATAAGCGGTGCTCAAGGTGGCTGTCAGGCTGAAATCGGGACTGCCTCTGCCATGGCTGCAGGCGCCCTTGCTTATCTTGAAGGGGGCGGAAACATTTGCGTAGTAAACGCCGCTGCCCTTGCCCTTAAAAATATGCTTGGCCTTGTTTGCGACCCTGTTGCGGGCTTAGTTGAAGTGCCGTGTATAAAAAGAAACGCTGCCGGCACATCTAACGCAACCGTTGCCGCTCACATGGCACTTTCGGGAATAAGAAGTGTTATACCCTTAGATGAGGTTATTGATTCAATGTATACTATAGGTTGTCAAATTCCCGCCTGTTTAAGAGAAACCTCTCAATCCGGCCTTGCAGCTACTCCGACAGCAAAGAAAATTGAGAACAAATTGAAAAAAGCTTAATATACAAAGCCCACTGTAATTTCAAAAATTACAGTGGGCGGATTTTTGGCCTTAAAAAGACTCTTCTGCCGGATTTTCATGAATCATAATGTGCTTTATTTCCGGATAATTTGCTTCCACGGCATTATGCACTTCGTCGGCGATTTTATGGGCATCAAAAAGTGAAAGAGTACCGTCTACACTGATTTCGGCATCAATATAAACCTTACTGCCGAATTTACGGGTATGGAGCACATCCAGCTTTATAACGCCCTCTTGCTCGGAAATGAAATCTGCAAGAGCTTTTTCATACTCATCAGAGCAAGAAACATCTAACATTCTATCCATAGCATCATACAAAACTTCAATACCGACTTTTATAATACAAAGGCATATCGCAACTGAGGCTATTGGCTCAAGAATTGCTACACCGAGCCTTGCACCCCCTATACCGATTAAAGAACCTACTGAAGAAAGGGCATCTGAACGATGATGCCAAGCATCTGCCATAAAAGCCGGTGAATTAAGCTTTTTAGCATAATGGCGAGTATATTGGAACATAGCTTCTTTTGTAATAATAGAAACAAAAGCGGCAACGAGAGCAATCAGCCCCGGTGTTTTTAGAGCGTGATACTCCCCTGTTATGATTTTTTGAACACCGCCCCAGCCTATGCCGAAACCGGTTACAAGGAGAATCAGCCCAAGTACAATAGATGCCACACATTCAAAACGGTCATGACCGTAAGGATGTTTTTTATCAGGCCTCTTTTTTGCAAGTTTCACACCGATAAAAGCAATAAATGTGGCTAACACATCAGATAAAGAATGAATTGCATCCGATACCATAGCATTGGATTTGCCTGCAATTCCGGCATACAGCTTAAAAGCGACCAGCAAAACATTCCCCACAATTCCCACTGTGGCAATTTGATTAACAGCCTTTTTTTCAGACATAAAAACACCTCCTACAGAATAATAAGCACTCTATCCTGCCGGAGAAAAAACAAAACCTCTCCAGAACATACCACTGTCCCGCAGAGGCTGAATATTTGCCTTGCTGTTGCCAAAAAGCAACCCGACCAATGCTTACGCACCGTCTGATCAGTTTGTACTGTAGATTATATGTGCAGTGCAAAGAGTTTAGTGTATATTAGCATTTTGTAAATAAAAAGTCAAGGATTTTATTCACTTAGCTGTAGAGCTTGTGTAGAGTTACAATTGATGTGAGACTGAAATCAAAAAAAGATAGAAAAAAGCGAC
>CAVHYZ010000061.1:0-11287 GCA_963640495.1 Acutalibacteraceae bacterium | reverse complement strand
CCTCCGCTACGCTCCGTCGCTTACTCTCTCTGTCCCGAAAAAACATTCTAATTAGCTTTTTTCTCTCAATTTTCTTAGTCTCACATCATTGACAAATGCACAATAAAATACGTGACCTAAAAGGAAGGACGTTCCACCTACCGCCGTTAGAGCCCAATATATTTTTTTACCAAACAGGGCGTTACCCGTAAGGCACAAATCCCCTATCCATCCAAGGCAAAGGCCCCACAGGATAAATTGACCGTATTCATATTCAATGCTGTCAGAACCATATTTTCTTAAATAAACGCCTGTAACAACAAAAGCACTTGCGCAAATCATTTTCCATAAAAGAGTAGACTTTTTTGTCTTTGGCCAGCCGCTATTAATAAGCAGAGGTAAAAACACAGCTGTAACTATTATACATAATATTTGAACTAAATGCATTTACTTCCCTCCTTTTTAATTATTATACTTGTATATTATCGTTTTTTCAAGATTGTCTTATAAAAAATAGGCTGTTGCAATAACGCAACAGCCCATCATAAATTTACTCAGTTTTTAAGCTCTTTAATAAGATTTACAAAATCCGGAACATCCATAATCTTGGGAACGGGAT
The DNA here is from genome assembly GCA_963640495.1 of Acutalibacteraceae bacterium. GTDB lineage: Bacteria > Bacillota > Clostridia > Oscillospirales > Acutalibacteraceae > CAG-177. Next base: position 10,689 of record CAVHYZ010000061.1, on the reverse strand, counting down.
AAAGAGGATTGCCTTCTTTATTAGCTCTTTCGGCTATAGTCTGAATATCCTCATCTTTAATGCAATCAAAACCTGTTCCGATGCCCATTCTTGCATTCATAGCTCTTATTTCCGCAATAAATGCCTTTGCCTTTTCTTCGTCTGTGCCGTCTGTCTTTACACCGCTGATAACTGCAAGCTTTGCAAGGCGTTCATAAGCTGTTTCACCGTAGTAATCAAGCACATGAGGAAGAATTGTAGCCATTGCAAGGCCGTGAGGCACATGATAAAAGCCGCCGAGATTATGGCCGATTGCATGCACATAGCCTACATAAGCTCTTGTAAATGCCATACCTGCATAATAAGAAGCCTTGAGCATATTATTTCTTGCTTCAATATTTTTGCCGTCTTTGTAGGCTGTTTCAATATTATCAAAAATGAGTTTAACTGCCTTTTCAGCAAAATCCTCTGTGTGAGCAACATTACTTCTGCCGATATAAGCCTCAACAGCATGGGTAAGAGCATCCATACCGGTGGTAGATGTAATGTGGGGAGGAAGGCCAAGAGTAAGCTCAGGGTCAAGAACTGCATAAGGAGCACGAAGTTTCGGATCATTAATAGGATTCTTTTCATGTGTGGATTCATCTGTAACAACAGCTGCCAAAGTTACCTCTGAGCCTGTACCTGCTGTGGTGGGAACGGCAAAAAGAGGAGGAAGTTTATGAGTAACATGAAGAAGTCCGCGCATTGAGCGAACGCTCTTCTTTGGGTTAGTTACCCTTGCGCCACAAACCTTTGCACAGTCCATAGGTGAGCCGCCGCCGAAAGCAATAATGCCTTCGCATTTGTTTTGAAGGTAGCAATCTTTTGCAGCCTCAATATTTTCAATTGAAGGGTTAGGCTGTACGCCATCAAACACTGTATATTTAACCCCTGCTTTGTCCATTTCTTCGTACATACCGTCAAGAAGATGGAGACCGGTAAGGCCCTTATCCGTAACAACAAGAACATTATTAAGGCCTTTGGATTTAATGAATGCGGGCAATTTCTTTACAGCGCCGGGACCTTCAAGAAGCTCAGGCTCTTTCCAGTTAAAGAGGTTAGTAGCCATAACAAGCTTAAAAGCCTTTTGATATACCCTGTACCATACATGTTTGAGTGACATAATAACAATCCCTTCATAATAAACGTAATAAAGTGCTCTTACACTCTTGTTGCATATTTTAACATTATTGTAATATTATTTCAATAGTTTTTTATTTTGGATTTATATTCTACTTTATCCAAGCACAAAAGGCGTTATCAAATATAAAATGTAAACCATATTTTTTTCTTTTCGAAATAAATCTCCTACTTAGTCCATTTCTATCCTAATTTCTTTATGAAATACTAGTAAAGCCTTGATATTATTTTAGAATTCAACTCTTCTTCCGACATGGTTTTTAGAATATAAATTGAACCCCCATGATAATTAAACCATGGGAGTTTGTAAGATTAACTTGCAATCTATATAAGCTCTAAAGCCTGTGCCACATCGGAAACAATGTCGTCGCCGTTTTCTATGCCTACACTAAGGCGAATCATATCCGGAGCAACGCCGGCGGCAAGAAGCTCTTCATCATTCATTTGACGATGTGTTGAAGAGGCGGGGTGAAGCACACAGGTGTGAGCATCGGCAACATGAGTTGCAATCATGGCAAGTTTTAAGCCGCCCATAAATTTCTCGGCAGCAGCACGGCCACCCTTTACGCCGAAAGAAATTACACCACAAGTGCCGTTAGGCATATACTTCTTGGCTCTTTCATAATAACGGTTACCGGGCAAATCAGGGTATTCAACCCATGCGACTTTTTCATGATTCTGTAAGAACTCCGCCACCTTCTTGGCGTTTTCACAATGACGAGGCATACGAACATGGAGAGATTCCAAACCAAGATTAAGTAAATAAGCATTCATAGGTGCGGGAATCGAGCCAAGGTCTCGCATTAACTGAGCACAGCACTTTGTGATAAATGCTCCGCCTTGACCGAATTTTTCAGCATAAGTAATGCCGTGATAGCTTTCATCGGGAGTTGTAAGGCCAGGGAATTTATCCTTATGTGCCATCCAGTCAAAATTACCGCTATCCACAATTACACCACCCACGGTAGCATCGTGACCATCCATATATTTAGTGGTTGAATGGGTAACAATATCTGCACCCCATTCAATAGGTCTGCAATTAACCGGTGTGGGGAAGGTGTTATCAACAATAAGAGGCACACCGTGAGCATGAGCTGCCTTTGCAAAACGCTCTATATCAAACACAATAAGAGCAGGGTTAGCTATACTTTCACCAAAAACCAATTTTGTATTGGGGCGAAATGCAGCTTCAAGCTCCTCATCAGAGCAATCGGGGTCAACAAAAGTACAATCTATTCCCATTCGCTTCATTGTAACTGAGAAAAGATTGAATGTGCCACCGTAAATTGTTGAAGAAGAAACAATATGGTCCCCTGCAGAGCAAATATTAAAAGCTGCAAAGAAGTTGGCAGCCTGACCCGAAGATGTAAGAATAGCAGCCGTACCGCCCTCAAGTGCGGCAATTTTTGCGGCTACAGCATCTGATGTGGGATTTGCAAGGCGAGTGTAAAAATAACCGCTTGCTTCTAAATCAAACAAGGCCCCCATTTGAGCGGAAGTATCATACTTAAAAGTTGTGCTTTGAATAATGGGAAGCATACGGGGTTCACCGTTACCGGGTTCATAACCTGCCTGAATACATTTTGTTTCTAAATTCCAATTTGAATTCATGGGAATCACTCCTTATTTTGAAGATTGTTATCTGTTATACTCTTTTTATGAGTGTAATTAGTATAAAAGAAAATTATAACCGCTGCTAAAATGATTAAAAAATACCCTAAAAAGCTGAATTTATCCGGCACATCGTTAAAGATAATATATCCGAATATTGCGGCAAATATAACTTGAGAATAATCGTAAACGGAAACCTCTCTGCCGGGAGCATTTTTATATGCAGCCGTTATTGCAAACTGTGCTATTGCGGCACATAAACCTGTTAGAAGCAGGTATATAACCTGTTTTGCGGTCATTGGCTCGCCTTTTATGATTACATAGGGTAAAAGAACTATGCAAGAAAATAGGGAGAAGAAAAGAACGATAATGCTCCCCCTTTCTCCTCTCAGGCTTAAAAGTCTAACCATTGTGTAAGCTGCGCCTGCGCATATACCTCCGAGCAAACCGATTAGGGAGGAGACAAGCTCTGCATTTTCAAATGTAGGCTTTATTACAAATAGGCTTCCTATAAACGCCAGCACAACCGCACCGATTTGAATAGGCTTTAATTTTTCTTTTAACACAAAATACGAAAAAATAAGCACGAAAAAGGGCGACATTTTATTAAGCATTGTTGCGTTTGACAGCAACAATCTGTCCACTGCGTAAAAATTGCAAAGAAGCCCAACGGTGCCAAAGGAGGCACGCAGTAACAAAAAGGGTAAATTTTGTTTTTTAATATGAACATCTTTTTTCTCTTTCAGTGCTATAGCAAAAGCAACTATTGCAGCTACAAAATTACGAAAAAAGCTCTTTTGCACGCTGGGTAAATCCCCCGAAAGACGAACAAAAATATTCATAAGTGTAAAGAAGAATGCTGAGCAGATAATATACATTACTGCTTTAGTTTTATTGGTTTTCAAAATCTCATTTCCTTATGCTGCCGATGCAGAAAAAAGTTGTGAAATCCACTGCATTGGGAAATATATTGGTGCGGCGATCTCATCAACCGGTTCAACATTTATAACAGGATTAGTATTTTCTCCGAGCCCCAATTCATTAAGAGTTTCAAGTATTTCTTTTGCAATGAGCTTATTGCCGTAACTGTTGGGATGAATGGTATCAACAGCTATAAATCCGACCTTGTCATTGAGGGCACTTGCCACATCAACTATGATATATGCACCTAGGTTCTCTTCAAGATATCGGTAGTAGCAGTTATTAAGAACTTTTACTCCCCTTGCAAATGTAGTTTTGAGAAAAACATATCTCGGATTGTAAAGGGTCTGCACAAGAATAGTTGCATCAGGATTTATTTCTTTGATAGTGTCGATTATTTCACAGAAATTGGGGTAAAAATTTTTTATAATTTTTTCTTCTTCAATTCCCATATATCCCACAAGAGCACTTAAAATTACGGGAATAAACCAAGCGGACTGAAGGAAATCATTGCCACCGATGGAAATGCTGATAATATCGGCATTTTTTATGTCCTCAACAACTTCTTCGTTAGTTTTAACCATATTTTTAAGTTCACCGCTCATAAGACCGTTAACGGCATCATTTTTGTAATTATATCCATTGGTGTTTGCAACCATACGGCCATAACAGGCTTCATCCGGATTAAGAAGCCCCGAACCTACGGCAATTGAATCACCGAGCAAAAGATAATTAAGTTTATCCTTTGTTGTCGTTTCTTCGGCAAAAGCCGAAACAGTAAGGGTAAACACCATAAGTATTGTAAGTAAAGCCGCAATAAACCTTTTCATATTATTCTTTTTCCTTTGTTGATTTATTTTTTGATGCATCTTTGACGCTATTAATAAGTTCTTCTTCACTGTCAAGCTGAGCAGCGGATTTCCCTTCAACCTGCGCCCTGTGCTTTTTTTCTCTTATTTCAAGCATAAAGCCGATTAAAACACCTAAAGCTATGCCCACGGACATAAATACGGCGGACTTATCTAAAATTCTGCCGACAGAAAGACCGATTGCAATGCCAAAACACATATAAACGCCTATTTGGCTTACGGCTACCTTGATTTTAACATACTGCGGGCCTTTCTTTCCTGAGCCGACAGGCTAAAACTCTGCCTTTGCAAGCACCTTTTGGGAGGCAAGATTTTCTTTTTCCGTTTCGGCAATTACGGTGTAAACATCCTTTTGGCTAAAAGCCCATGCGGTTATGGTTTTAACAGCCTCGGTGGCATAGCCGTTGCCCTCAAATTGAGAATAAACAGCATATCCTATTTCGACCTTGCCCTTTACCTGAGGGCCGTTAAAAGTTATCGCACCAACTTCCGTTCCCTGCTCTTTAAGGCAAATTTTCCATAAAGTATACCATAATCTGTTATCGGGGTCTGCTTTACAGCTTAAGAGTTTTTTGGAATAAATATTCTTAAGGCTTTCATCTTTGCAATCCGCTGCATAAGTTTCAAGTTCTTCATCGCTCATGGGAATCAGACGAAGCCTTTTACTTTTTTCAAAAACGGTTTTTGCCATAAAACACACCCTTTCATAAACTATGTGAATAGATTATATCACTATTATTTTATCTCTGCAATAATCAGTTGATTGAAACACTGAAACTTCATAATTCAAATAAGGGATGTAAGGAGCAAAGAAGATCTAATATCAAAACAGAAAAAATAAAATTGAATTTTGGCATTTTGCTGTTTTGGAATTTTTATCCGAGACTTGCTTTTGTGCAAATCTCGGATTTTTACTTTTTTGATTTATCTATGATTATTTGTTAATCAAATCTTCGGGAATATAGCCGTAAACCGTCGTTCCGTCTTCAAAAGTCGTTCTGCAATAAAAGCCGGATTTGCAAGCAGGGTATCTTAAACGGATTTTGGATGAAAGCTCTTTTATTTCGGCTTTATCTGTTACAATCGTTGAGTAGGCTGGCATTTTTGCGTCACCTGCGAAATCACGGGTATCCTCTATAATGTTACCCCATTCATCATAAAGAATATCTTCTTCCTTTATTTCACGTTGAGGCAAGCAAATTTTGCCCATTACCATACCATCGGCATTTATATTTCTGTCGGATTTTGATTCTTCGTCGTATTTACAATAAGTAATTTCAACCGGGGTTTCTTTGTCTTCGAAATACTTCATAAAGTTATTCTTATTCAGAAAATTCATAGTGTTTTTCATATTTTCATATACAGGGAAAATATTTGATGTGAGAGGCAGGATCGTATAGTAAGACTCAAATTCTGAAAGGTCAAAATCCTTTGTGAGAGATATTTCCTCTGTTTCGGTTTCTTCTCCGGTTATGCTTATGTCGTTGCAATAAGTGATATAACCTACGAGATTTTCTTTGCTCACGTAATCAAGAGGAAGAGTTCCGTCTTTTATATCTGCAGCAAGAGCATTTTGAAGCTCTGTTTTCAGCTCCGCATCCGAATATAAAGCCCCAACCACTGTTTTATTGGAAGTGTTTGGCGATATAAATGAGACCGCAATGCCATCATTGTTAATATACGACAAAGTATTTTCTGAAATCATTAATTCGGATATTTGATTTCTGTAATTTTCACTATTTGTTAAAGTAAGGAGATAATTTTGAATTTCGTTATTTGATACAAAATATGTTCTTGATTTTGTTTTTCCGTTTTTAAGAGTATACTCAAATCTTACAACAAATTTGTAAACTTCATCATCACTCATTGTTTTATATTTTGAAAACACATTCTCCGTTTTAAGCTTTTTAAGCTTATTGTTTGCCATAAGGATAACATCTAAATCATCACTGTCTGTAAAGCCGGTGGTAACTATTTTTTCATAAGTAAGTTCCGCAAGAGAATCATCGAGTCTAACAATTCCGTCTTCAAGCACAGCAATGTCAACACTCCAACCATTGTCGTTTGCGACATCACCTAATGGAGCATCTATAACTGTTACGCCTGCACTTTCTATTTTGGATTTTTCGGGAATTGAAGAACACACTCCGGAACATACCACTGAAATAAATACCACAGAAACTGCAAATATCAGCATCTCAACAAAAAGATTCTTTATTCTCTTTGCATACTCTTTAATAGATCGTACACAAATTAAATCCACAACAGTGTATCCTACTGTCATTATAATTATGCCCGAAAGAAAAATTGAAATCACTGTGCCTAAATAGTTAAAATTTGCCTCTTCAGCTATGTAAGGGCCTATAACAGAAGCCAAAAACGAACCTACTACTATTACACAATAGCCTTCAAGAAATATGCTTTTACCCATAAATCCAGTTATTTCTGCTTTTCTGCGAGAATGAAGCATCCCCGATACTACTGCAACCAATGTAATTATACAAACAAAAAAAGCAGGCCACTTGAATGCATTCAGCGAAAAAAGCTTTGCCTCTTCCCTCTCTGTAAGGAAATCTATACTGTACTGCATAAGGTCATTAAGAGTTCCGTCCTCATTAAAGGGAATAATATATTTACTAAAATCAAAAAGATTAAAGCAGGGGGAAATTCCACTGCCTTCAAGGGTGGAAAAAGTAAAATTATTAGCTAAATCACTCGATGATAAATACGGAGAACCGAAAACAAGCATGGAAACAAAATCACCGGCAACCCAATTTATCAAAAGCGGAGAAAGGAAAGCAACAGAACCCATAACAAAAGTTTCAAGCCATGAGCCGAGAAGCACTGCGGAAAAAGCGAAAACCGTAAATGTATAATACATCACAGAAAAGCATTTAAAAGCTATATATGCCGCCGCAAACCAAAGCTTATATGAACTGCCGTAAAATGAAACATTTATAAGCGCAAGGATAAGCATTGGAAGTAAAGTGCTTACGGCTATTGCAGTTACCCCTGCAAGGAATTTTGATAAGAAAAGATTTTTTCTTGATATTCCAAGGCTAAAATAAACATTTATCGCTTTTTTGGACATTAAATATTTATAGGAAATAAACGCAAATGCAGCGCCCAATATTATAAGCAACGCAGAAATAGAAAAATAACCCATAGAACCGGTACTGCTGAATGTGAAAGCTCTTGTGTTAAGTAAATATTTAGCACTGCCTATTTCACCGGTTTTCATGTAATTATTGTAATCATTTATTTCGCTAAAGATGCTATTAAGCATTGCAACAACAAAAATTGCAAACATAGCAGCAATGGGCAATAAGGATTTAAGATTTTTTCTGTATGTAAAACTAAATGTGTTAAGCGAAGATTTCTTTGAAGTCATACTCTGAGCCCTCCATTTCTTCAAGGAATATTTCTTCCAAAGTGGGTGGAAATTTCTCAATAAGCAAGGGGTTCATTTCTTTCAGCTTGCTTTCGTTTTCTTCCTCTGTACCACCGAGAGAAACAACTACTATTTTGCCGTCAATTTTAATTCTCTTAACATCAAACGAAGCAAAATTATCCTCTGTTTTATTATCGGCAAATACTAATCTGTATTTACATCTGTTGGAGCTGATATCATCAACGCTGCAATTTATGACAATCTTTTTTCCGTTTATAAGTGCCACATGGTCACATATACTTACAATCTCATGCAAATCGTGAGACGAAATAATAACACTGCAATTCTTTTCTGCCACATAATCAACAAGCATATTATTCATAACATTTTTCTTTGCGGGGTCAAGGCCGTCAAAAGACTCATCAAGAAGTAAAACCTTCGGCAAAGTGCTCATACCGAGAATCATTTCCGCCTGCCTTTGCATACCTTTTGAAAAAGAATTTAACTTGGCTTTTTTATCAAGGCCGAAAACGGCGCATAATTTATCAAGGGTTTCATCGCTGAAATTTTTGTAATATCCCTTGTAAAATTTTGCCATTTTTTCAATGGATGAATATGCCTCAAAATAAATATCATCAGGCACATAAAACATTTCTTTTCTTGCCTCTGCATTTAAAAAAGTGTTTTTACCATCAATAAGAACTTCGCCTTTATCTGCCTTATACACGCCTGCAACGGTTTTAAGCAATGTGGTTTTACCTGCACCGTTGTATCCCACAAGTCCGAAGATTGAGCCTTCTTCAACGGTAATGTCAAGGCCGTCTATGGCAACAAAATCGCCGAATGACTTTATAACATTCTTAATCTCAATCATCTCTTTTCCTCCTTATATATACTCTCAATAATTTCAAATATTTCCTCTTTTGAAACGCCGATAGATTTTGCTCTTTCAAGGATTTCCGATATATCGCCTTTTACTTTTTGATTGATTGCGGAGTTTTCAAGAGCCTGCTCGCTTACAAAACTTCCCAAGCCGGGAACGGAATAAATCACTCCGCTCATTTCAAGCTCTGCAAACGCCTTCTTTACCGTGTTTACATTTACTCCTGTTTCCGCAGATACAGAACGGATTGACGGTATTTGTGCCCCAGGAGTCAAAACTCTCAATCTAATTAGTGTGAGCACCTGATTTTTTATTTGCTCATAGAATGGTATTGGGCTTTGCTTATTCACACTAATCATCCTATCACACTCCTTCCGTGTTAACTGTGCTATCTGTGATATTACAGCTATATATTATCACAGCTTCTGCTCTGTGTCAATATGGAAATTAAAAATTTACAATTCCAATTTGGATTTTTGGTATTTTTATGTTGTATTTTTCTGCTTGTTGTGATAGTATTATAAAGTAAAATTAAACCGAAAGGATGTTAAACTATGGAGAGCAAACAGTTATTCCCAATAGAAAATCAAGGTTACAGCTGTGATGCAGTTGAAAAGTATATTGACGCTCTTAAAGCAGAATATAAAAAAGTTTATGACTATGCCAAAAGCATAGAAGAAAGCAAAAAAATTGCAGACGCAAATAACGAAAAGCTTAAAAAGATTTGCCGTGTTCTCAAGAAAGAAAACGACGGTTTCAAAGAAAAGCTTCAATAAAATTCAAATATACATAACGAAAGGCAGTTCACATTATGGATGAATTCAAGCTTAGAAGTATAGATGAATTTGATGCGGACTTTGTTGCAAGCTATAAGCCTGTATCGGCCCCCATTGAAGCAAAACCTACCCCCGCAAAAGATTCACTTATACCTCAAATAGAAAAAAATAATGTAAATGAGCACACAGAGCCTGTAGGTATGCCTGCGGCTCCGGATGATACTCCCCTTTATACAACCCAAAAGATGAGTGACCCATACATTCCAGGCAATTACGTTCCGGAAGAAGTCATCGAAGAGCCCAAGGCAAAGAAAAAGCTCAGCACAGGCGCTCTTATAGGCAAAATCGCAGCAATAGTTCTTCTTGTTGTTACAATTGTTGTGTTCCTTTTGGGTTGCTTCATTTCAGTGTTTCTTGATAACAAAGGTCAATCCCTCGGAAGTTATACCTTAAACACCCTCTCAGCAGATATTGATAAAGTCGGTGTAAAAAAAGGCGACCTCATTATTGCAAAGAAAATTGATGCAAGCGAATATGTTGCAGGTGATATAATAGCCGTGCCGGCAACAGGCGAAAGCGGATGCCTTTTAGTATCTGTTCAATCTGTAATGCTTACAGGAGACTCCGCAACATTAACCGTAAACGACCTTACCGGTGTGTATGGCACAACAATTACTTATGACAGCAGCAATGTTTTAGGTAAAACATTAGAAAATTATGTTCCTTACCTTGGCGGCTTAATGAGCTTCGCAATTGACAATGCAATCCTTGTTTGCGTTCTCTTTATTCTTCTTGCAGCGCTTTGGTGTTTAGTATTAGTGCTTATTGATAAATCACAATCAAAGAAAGCTCGTGCAGAAGCAGAGGCCGAAAACAGTGAGCCCCAAGAATTTAAACTTGAAATATTTGATGATAATGATGATATGCAGCAGTAATCAAATATAAAAATCGGCACAGTAGGCAAAACCTACTGTGCTTTTCTTTCTACAAATTTTATAATAAAAGCATCCCCCTTGCCGATTTGAACAAGTCCGTAAAAAATGGACAATAGAAAAAAACACCCTCTTGATGTAGAAT
>CAVHYZ010000060.1:0-11298 GCA_963640495.1 Acutalibacteraceae bacterium | reverse complement strand
ACGGCTTTTTTTGTACAACCATATTTTATAAATTAGATAATATAGTTAAAATGCCCAAAAATTCATTATTGAATATGTGAGATATCTTTGATAATATATAATATATTAAAAGAATATTGGGAGAATATATGAAAATAAATTTTGTTATACCATGTCTTTTGGGTATAGAAGGCTTAATTTCAAATGAACTTAATGAATTGGGAGCAGAAAATGTTCTAGCTGAAAACGGCAGAGTTTTATTTTCCGGTGATGAGCACATTCTTGCCCGTGTAAATATTTGTTCAAGATATGCAGAAAGAGTGCAAATTCTTGTTGGTTCCTTTGAAGCTAAAACTTTTGAAGAGCTCTTTCAAGGCACAAAGGCTCTTGAATGGGAAAAATGGATAGGCGCCGATGATGCTTTTCCTGTTAAGGGGTATTCCATAAACTCCACTCTTTTCAGCACTCGTGATTGTCAGGCAATAATAAAAAAAGCAGTTGTTGAAAGAATGAAGCAAAAGCATCATATAGAGTGGTTTGAAGAAACCGGGCCTATTCATCAAATTCAATTTTCAATTAATAAAGATAATGTGTCTTTACTTATTGATACATCCGGTTATGGACTTCATAAAAGAGGTTATAGGCTTGATGCGAATGATGCACCAATTAAAGAAACTCTTGCAGCTGCCCTTTGCAATATTTCTCGCCTTAAACCTTATCATAAATTTTATGATCCAATGTGTGGTAGCGGTACTATTCTCATTGAGGGTGCTCTTATGGCTTGCAATAAGGCTCCGGGGCTTAATCGTAATTTTTCGGCTGAAAGATTTGATATTATTTCACGTGAAGTTTGGAATGAGGAGAGAGAAAGAGCAAAATCTCTTGAGAGGATACCTAATGATTTTGAAGCCTTTGGCTCGGATATTGACCCTAAAGCAATTGAAATTGCAAAAGTTAATGCCGAAAGAGCCGGAGTTTCAAATTTAATAAATTTCAATATTGCCAATGTTTGTGACTTTAATCCTTTTACTGAGCGCGGCACTCTTATCTGCAATCCTCCATATGGCGAAAGAATGTTAGATTTAAGTGAGTATGAGGCTTTATACAAAGAAATGGGGAATGCCTTTGAGAAAAGAAACGGTTGGTCTTATACTATTATCAGCCCTGATGAAGAATTTGAGGCTGCCTTTGGCAGAAAGGCTGATAAGCGTAGAAAACTTTACAACGGAATGATTAAATGCCAGGCATTTATGTATTTTAAATAAAAAAACAGGAGTGAAAGATGAAACATTATTTTATTATAAACCCACAGGCAGGTCAGGGCAAAAATCGTGCCCTTGATTATATTAAACCCGAGATTGAAAAAGCTGCGGCCAAATATGGCTTTGATTATGAATTATTACCCACCGGTAAACAAGGCGATGGCATAGAATTTACAAAAAAAATAGGCGAAAGCGGTGAAGATGCTCGTATTTATGCTTGCGGTGGTGACGGAACGCTTTACGAGGTTGTAAATGGTTCTTATGGGTATAAAAATATTGAAATTGCCGCAATTCCTCTCGGCTCTGGTAATGATTTTATAAGATATTTCGGCACAAAAGATGATTTTCTTAAACTTGATGACCAAATTGAAGGTACCGCTTGCGAGCTTGATCTCATTAAATGCGGAAATGAATTTGCGATAAATCAATGCTCCATGGGTATGGATGCCGAGGTTTGTGCTATGCAGGGTAAAATAAAGAAATGGCCTCTTGTTACAGGCGAAGGAGCCTATTATATAGGATGCATTTATTCACTTTTCAGAAAGTTTAAAAATCGTTTTACTGTAACTTATGATGATAATGAAACAATTACAAAAGATGCTCTATTTTGCTTTATCGGCAACGCCAGTTACTATGGTGGTGGATTCAGAGCAGCACCAAAGGCTATTCCGGATGATGGACTTCTTGATGTAGTGCTTGTTGAATCTTCCCTTAACAGATTGAAACTTGCAACTCTTCTTGAACCATATAAGAGAGGGGAACATCTTGATTGGGATATAACCACATTCAAAAGAGTTAAAAAGCTGCACATACATTCTGAAGCACCTGCCGCAGTAAATGTTGACGGCGAATGTCAGTATGTTACAGATGCAGATTTTGAACTTATTGAAAAAGCAGTTAAATTTGTTGTTCCAAAAGGCTTGCCTTACTTAAAAGAGAGAAAGTTTAAAAAATAATATTTGGAGTGATATTTATGAAATTCTGTGTTCATTGTGGTGCTAAAATTGATGACGATGCTATTTTTTGTCCTTCATGTGGGCAAAAAATTGAAGAACAAAACGAAGGGAATGGTAATTTTAATTACCAAAATAATGATTACAGCCAATATCAGCAACAGAATAATTCACAGCAGTTTAATGCTGAAGGCTTTGATTACAGAGATGTTGAGGATAATAAAGTTATTAGTTTTTTATCTTACCTCGGTATTTTGTTTATCATCCCTTTAATTGCAGCTCCTAATTCTTATTATGCTAAATTCCACGCAAATCAGGGCTTATTACTTTTTATAATGGAAATGGTGTGTGGTCTCATTTGTGCAATTCCTATTGTTGGGTGGATTGTAGGTGGCATTGGCGAAATTTTATCCGTTGTATTTACGATTATGGGCATTATCAACGCACTTACCGGTAAGGCAAAGGAATTACCTATAGTAGGAAAATACAGGATTATAAAATGAAAAACAGTTTAAGATTTGATAAAGATAAAATCAGAATTTTACAGGTAAGCGACCCTCAAGATCTTAAATATGTACGCTCTGCTATGATTGAAATGCTTGATAAGGCTTATGATGCATTTGAACCTGATCTTGTGGTGTTTACTGGAGATAATATTCTTGGCAATCATCTTCTCGATAAACGTTTTGGATCAAAGCATTTTGCCGAGGGTAAAGATGCAACTGAAAAAAGTATGAAACAGGCTTTAGAACATATTCTTGAGCCTGTTCAAAGGCGTAAAATCCCTTTTGCCATGATTTACGGCAATCATGACGATATGAATTTGCTTACAAAAGATGAACAAATGGAAATTTATCGCTCTTACTCATATTGTCTTGAAGGCAACATAGATTGTCCTGATGTAGATTGCGATACCTATGCAGTAAAAATATATTCAGGTGAAAAGCTCATCTATATTCTTTATATGCTTGATTCAGCTTGGCAAGATAAAGACGGTGAGCATAAATGTCACACTGAAATAAAGCCTGAAACTGTAAAATGGTTTATTGAAACAAACAAAGCTATAATTAAAGAAAATGGAAATAAGTCTATTCCGGCTCTTATGTTTGTTCATATTCCTTTGCCTGCTCAAAAAGAACTTACAGAGCCATGCCATCCTAATGATTCAAAGGCTGTTATTGATTTTAACGGCAAAGCTTACAAATTAAATCCTTGTATTTCAAAAGGCGTAATGGCAGAGCCCATTTCTGATGTTGATACCGATAACGGGCTTTTTAAAACCGTTATAAGCGAGGGTAATGTAAAAGCTATAATAACCGGTCATGATCACAGAAATTGTTTTGAAGGTATTTATAATGGCGTTAAATTCCTTCAAACAGGTTGCGCTTCTTTCAGATGTTATGGCACAAAAGAGACGAGGGGCGTAAGAATTATTGATATTAACTCCGATGGAAGTCTTGTTACACAATTTTATAATTATTTTGATATTTGCGGTAATTCCTTTAAAAGTAAAATAAAATTCTTTCTTGATTCCGATGAAAATGAAAAGAAAAAACTTGCTCTTATTTGTTCTGTTTCAGGATTGTCTGCCGTAAGTGCAGCTGCTACAACATTTAAAATTATTAAATTTATAAAAGCTGTGAGATGAATTTATGAATTATTTTATAGGCATTGATATTGGAACCTCGTCGATTAAATCAATGCTCATAAGTGAAAACAAAATTATAAATATCGTGTCAAAAGATTACCCCGTATATTACCCAAAGTCCGGTTACAGTGAACAAAATCCGGAAGATTGGTATAACAGAAGCATAGAGTCTTTAATTGAGCTTACGAAAGCTATTGATAAATCTTATGTTAAATCCATTAGCTTTTCAGGCCAAATGCACGGGCTTGCTATTCTTGATGAAAACGATAAAGTAATTCGCCCTGCGATTTTGTGGAATGACGGAAGAAGCAAGCAAGAAGTCAAGTATCTTAATGAAACCGTAGGTAAAGATTTTTTGCTTTCTCACACAGCAAATATAGCTTTTGCTGGCTTTACTGCGCCAAAACTTCTTTGGGTTTACAATAATGAACCTGAAAATTTTAAGAAAATCAAAAAAATAATGCTCCCAAAGGATTATGTTGCATATATGATGTCCGGCGCCTTTGCAACTGATGTTTCCGATGCAGCGGGAACTCTCTATTTTGATACAGAGAACAGAAAATGGTCAAAAGATATGCTTTCATATCTTCATATAAATGAAGACATGTTACCGAAGGTTTACGAAAGCAGTGAAATTATCGGCACACTTAAAGATAGCCTTGCTGAAAAATTAGGCTTTGGTAAAGATGTAAAAATTGTAATAGGGGCGGGAGATAATGCAGCATCTGCAATTGGAACAGGCACAGTTCGTGACGGAGATTGCAATATTTCCCTTGGCACATCAGGTACGGTGTTTGTTTGTACGGATACTTGTAAATATGATAAGCATAATGCAATTCACACTTTTTGCTCTGCAAATAAAAAATATCATTACCTTGCCTGCACTTTAACGGCGGCGAGCAGCCAAAAATGGTGGATTGAAAATATCCTTGGCACAGATTATAACTACGAAGAAAAAGCAAAAGAATATTTCGGCAAAAGTGATGTACTCTTTCTACCTTATCTTATGGGTGAACGTTCCCCGGTAAATGATATGACTGCAAGAGGTATGTTTGCAAATCTTTCCATAAATACAACTAAGGAAGAAATGAGCCTTGCTGTATTAGAGGGCGTAGCATTTTCATTAAAACAAAATTTTGAGTTGATTAAATCCTACGGAGTTCCCATTACAAAATCAAAAGTATGTGGTGGTGGAGTTAAAAACAGGTTACTTTGCAAGGTGCTTTCAACCGTTTTGAATATTCCTCTTGAAATTCCAAAGTATGAGCATGGTGGAGCATTAGGCGCCTGTATTCTTGCCGCAAAAGGCGTAGGATGTCACATAAATGATGATTTTTACGCAATTAACGAAGTAATTTATCCTGACGAAAATGTCGTTCATTTCTATAATCAAAAATATGAAAAGTATCTTAAATTATATCCCATTGCAAAAATGCTAAAATAAATATTTCTATATGAGGAGAAGATACTATGTTTGATAATATTCCAGATGTAAAGCTGGGCTTGATTGCAGTTTCCCGAGATTGCTTTCCGAGAGCCCTTTCTGAAATGCGTCGTGAAAATATTTCAAAATCCTATCACGGTGAAATTTACGAGTGCCCTATAATCGTTGAAAATGAATGTGATATGCTTAAAGCTGTTGAAAATGCAAAAAATGCAGATTGTAATGCTTTTGTAATTTTTCTCGGTAATTTCGGCCCTGAAACATCAGAAACGCTTATTGCAAAGTATTTTGACGGCCCGTGTATGTTTGTTGCCGCAGCTGAAGGTGACGGTGATTTAATTAACGGCCGTGGCGATGCTTATTGCGGAATGCTTAACTGCTCTTATAATCTGGGAATGAGACACATTAACGGATATATTCCCGAATATCCTGTTGGAACAGCTGCTGACATTGCAAAAATGATTGAAGATTTTGTGCCGGTTGCTCGTGCAATTATAGGCATAAAAAATCTTAAAATTATTACTTTCGGCCCTCGTCCTCAAGACTTTTTTGCTTGTAACGCTCCAATAAAAGGCCTTTACGAAATAGGCGTTGAAATTGAAGAGAATTCAGAGCTTGATTTGCTTGTATCATATAAAGCCCACGAGAATGACGATAGAATTTCATCTGTTTGTGAAGATATGAAAAAAGAGCTTGGCGAAGGAAATTATTACGAAGATTTGCTTTCCCGTATGGCACAGTTTGAGCTTACACTTCTTGACTGGGCGCAGGAACATAAAGGTGCATGTAAGTATGTTGCTTTTGCTGATAAATGTTGGCCCGCGTTCCCGGAACAGTTTGGATTTGAACCTTGCTATGTAAATTCTCGTCTTGCATCACGTGGAATTCCCGTTGCCTGTGAAGTTGATATTTACGGAGCACTCAGCGAATATGTTGGTGCTTGTGTTTCAAATGATGCAATAACACTTCTTGATATTAACAATACCGTTCCCGCGCAGCTGTTTGATTCAGAAATAAAAAATAAATTTGATTACAAACTTACAGATACATTTATGGGTTTCCATTGTGGAAATACACCGGCTTGCAAACTTTGCTCAGATAGAGCGGTTAAGTATCAGTTAATTCAAAATCGTATTCTTGAAAAGGGTGGTACACCAGATTTTACCCGTGGTACTCTTGAAGCAGATATAGCGGCAAGTGATATTACTTTTTATCGTTTACAGTGCGATTCCGATGGAAATCTAAGAAGTTACATTGCACAGGGTGAGGTTTTACCTGTTAAAACAGGTAGCTTCGGTGGAATTGGCATTTTTGCAATTCCGGAAATGGGTAGATTTTACCGTCATGTTTTAATTCAAAAGCATTACCCTCATCACGGTGCCGTTACTTTTGGACATTATGGTAAAGCTCTTTTTGAAGTGTTTAAATTCTTAGGAGTTAAAGACATAGCCTATAATCAACCTAAAAGTTTACCTTATCCCACTGAAAATCCGTTTATATAATTTTGTTTTATTACAAAAAAACAATCAATCTTTTTAAATTAATTTATTATAATTAAATATGTTTATTTAATTTCATTAATTTTTAAAGTATGTATAAGTTCCCCATCACAAAGATAAATCAATGTGATGGGGGTTACTTTTTTATTTAGATTCTATAGGAATAATATTAAATGAGAATTCAAGACCTTTTGAGCCGTCAATTAAATACTTATCAAGGACGTCCGGACCACAACTTTGAGTGCCTGCACCTCTTGTAAAACCATCAATATTTATTACAGTAGTATGTTCACTATGCAAATTTTCAATGTGGCTTGCGCTGTCAAGAAGTTTTTGACTGAAATTTCTTGCATTAAATGAGAAATAATTTTTATCATACGCTAACTCAAGACCTGTGCCGTCGCTATCGGTAATCTTAACATATCTAACCTTGCATCTGTTTCCGTACTCTTGTGGCCTAATATATGGTTCATACATCTCTTCAACAGTTGTTTCATAAATACCTACAATTGACTGAGCATAATAATCAGAAAGATTTTCTTCCGGACCCATACCGTAATACTCAATATTGTTGTAATTTTCCGGCATTTCAAGCATTAAACCGAATCTCGGCAAGTTCTTTGCAATTTTCTTTTTATAAATCGGAGTGAAAGTAGAGCTTACATTTATAACACCATTGGGTTTTAAAATATAAACAATGGCGGATTTCGCAATAGTTTTACCGGCAATTTTGCTTGAAAGATTATAATTAACTGTAATTTTAATATTCTTGCCGATTTTTTCATGATCTATTTTATTAAGTTTGCAAATATAATCTGAATATCCTGCTTCTTTCCAGCCTTCGATAAGCCTTACATCGTTATCTGTAACAGCTCTGTAAATATTCGGTATAAGGCCTTTAGAAACAGCAGGGGATTGATTAATAAGTTCCTTGCCGTTCATAATATAGCTTGAAATTTGTCCGTCAAGCTTTGAAATTGTAATTGAGCCGGTTATAAACTCAATAATAAAGCTACTTGGGTTTTCAGTTAATATTAGCTTATCATTTGCAGATGTAATTTGAATTTTATAATCTTCTTCAAGAGCAATTTGTTCAAAAGCAATTTCTTTTTCTCCATCATAATAATATACATTTATATGTATATCGCATTTATCTTTTGGCTTTTTGATATTAACATGGAAACTTTTTGAACATTCAGGCTCAATGTCAAGTACAGCTTCTTCTGCGGAAAGTAAAATATTACCGTTTTTAACAACCTCAAAAACCGCAGTAATGTAGCTCGTATTACGGAATCTATTTGTGTTTAAAAAAGTAATTTCATTGTTGTTATAAGATGCTATCACCGGTCTATAAACATTTTTCATTTCTTTGGCACCCGTATGAAGTCTTCTGTCCGGGTACATAAGCCCATCTACACAGAAGCAACCGTCATGTCTCCATTCGCCGTGGTCACCACCGTAAGTGTACTTATATTTTGCACGTGGATTATAATAAGAATGGTCTGCCCATTCCCAAATACAGCCACCCATAAGATTTTTATATTTATAGAAAATATCCCAGTATTCTTCTAAGCCGCCGGGTCCTTCACCCATGGCGTGAGCATATTCACAAAGAAAATAGGGCTTTGGCGTAAACTTTTTTCCTCTTAAGTGTTTACCGCTTTTTTCAACAACTTCATGATTTGGATACATTTCGGAAACAACATCGTAAGAATGTCTTTCTGTAGTTATAACTCCTTCATAATGTACGGGAATTTCTGAATTTTCCTTGTGAAGAAAGTCATAGCATATATCTTGATTACAATAGCCGCCCGCTTCATTTCCGAGAGACCAAAGAATAATGCTTGCACGGCTTCTGTCACGAAGATACATTCTTTTTACTCTGTCTAAATATCTTGGACCCCATTCCGGGTTGTGACTGATAAGTCTCATGTTGTTGTGAGGCTCAACACCACAGCCGTGAGTTTCAATATCCGCTTCATCAATAACGTAAAGTCCGTAAATATCACATAAAACTAAAAATTGCGGATCGGGAGGATAATGAGATGTCCTAACAGCATTTACATTGAGTGATTTCATTAACTCAATATCTTTTTTCATATCTTCAAAACCCATTGCATAGCCCTTTGTATAATGAGTATCATGATGGTTGACACCTTTTATTTTTATTGCTTTTCCATTAACAGTGAACACATCTTTTTTGATTTTTATAGTCTTAAATCCAATGTAATTCCTTACAGTCATAATTTCATTTTCACCATTAAAAAGGGTGAAATAAGCTGTGTAAAGTTTTGGAATTTCTGCATTCCAGCTATTAACATTTAATGCATTAAATGATATTTGATTGTTAGATGCATCGGCTGATTTTGTAGCTATAAGCTTTTTTCCGTCATATATTTCTACTTTAATAATATTATCTTTTTTGGCGTTTTCAACCTCAAAAAAAACATCAAGGTTCCAGTCCTTAGAACTTTCTAAAGGTTTGTAATAAATATCATTTACAAAAGTTTTTGGCATTTCATAAAGAATAACATCTCTAAAAATGCCGTTTTCTCTGAACATATCCTGACATTCAAGAAATGTTCCGTTAGACCATTTGTGTACTACGGCAAAAATTTCATTTTCTCCCTTTTTAATATTTGCTGTAATATCAAATTCAGCTGTGTTGTGTGCCCCTTCACTATATCCGACAAATTTTCCGTTTACATATAAATCGAGGCAAGCTACAACTCCGAGAAACGCTATAATATAATTGCCACATTTAGATTCAATTTCAAATTTCTTTCTGTATATTGCAACAGGCTGCTCAAATGGTACAAAAGGCGGTGCATCGTCAAAAGCATAAGGACAGTTAATGTAAGCAGGGGAGTCGTAACCGGTTCTTTGCCAAGTACAAGGAATTTTTATTTTATCAAAATTCGTTTTATTTGTGTCAATTATATCAGGAAGATTTTTATTTGAATCAAAGTACTTAAAATCCCATTCTCCGGATAAAACTCTAACTAAATCAGATGAAGTTCTTTCTTTAGCAAAAGAAGTTTTTGATAGAACATTTTTGCTTGAGTAAGGTATCATGTATGCTCTGCCGGGGCGCTTATTAATTTCATAAATTGAAAAATCATTAAAGTTGTTTCGCTGAATTGTATATTTCATTATTTATTTTCTCCTTTAAGCATTTTAATGATTATTTTTGCAGCCTTGTAAATATCACCACAACCGAGGGTTATAATTGCGTCACCGGGTTTTGCATGGTCAACAGCATATTTAGCAACTTCTTCAAGTTGAGAAGTATAAATGTTATATGTATTAACCTCTCTTGATCCCATAATTTCCGTCATGATACATTGGTCCGGGATTTGAAGAACTCTTGCAAAATCGTCAAAGAGCATTGCTGTTCTTGAATATGTGAAAGGTTGGAAAATGGCATATACTTTTCCAAATCCCATTTTCATTGCAGTGTTAAGTGTAACTTCTAATTCTAAGGGATGATGAGCATAGTCATCAAGAATGGTAATACCGTTGATTTCTGCAAGCTTTTCAAATCTTCTTCCTGCACCGCCGAAATCTGCAATTCCTTTAACACAGTCTTCAAAAGAAATGCCAGAGTACATTGTTGCGGCGATTACGGCAAGAGCATTGTAAATATTATGCTTTCCGGGAATATTTAATTTAACTCTGCCGAGATATATGTTATTTTCAATTAAATCAAAAGAATAGTATTCATTCTTTTCGTCAATATTTTTCGCTATGTAGTTATTATCATCGCCTAAGCCAAATGTGATGCAAGGCTTTCCGCTTTCTGCTAAAGCAGGTTTAATGGCGTCAATAGTATTAGCGTCATCGCCGTTATAGATAATAACTTTTGTTGCTGATGCTGCAAATTTTGTGAATGAAGCTTTAAGATTTTCAAGTGTTTTAAAATAATCAAGATGATCTTCATCAATATTTAACACAACCGCAACATCCGGTGTAAGATCTAAAAATGTATCTACAAATTCACAACTTTCGCATACCATGTGTTCACTGTGACCTACAAGACCATTACTGTTTGTAAGAGGCAGCTTACCACCAATTACGGCAGTTGGGTCCATTTTAGCTTTAATAAGTATTTGTGTTGCCATTGAACAGCTTGTAGTTTTTCCGTGGGTGCCACTTATACAAATGGCATTTGAGTACATTCTTGTAATTGCTCCAAGAAGTTTTGATCTTTCAAATGTAGGTATACCGCTGCTTTTTGCTGCAACAAGTTCCGGGTTATCAGGAAGAAGAGCGGCAGTGTAAATAATCATTTCGGCACCATTTATATTTTCAGCTTTTTGACCCATCACAACAGGTATACCTAATTTGCGAATTCTAGCAAGGTTATCGGTTTCGTTATTATCAGAACCGCTGAGCCTATAACCTTCCTTGTGTAAAATTTCAGCGAGTGGGCACATTCCCGAGCCACCTATTCCTATGAAATGTATTCTTTTTACTTTCTTAAGAAGCTTGTCAATATCCTGCATTTTAATAG
>CAVHYZ010000059.1:0-11831 GCA_963640495.1 Acutalibacteraceae bacterium | reverse complement strand
ATTTTCTACATCAAGTAGGCTTTTTTGTACTGTCTGCACAATCTGGGACAGTCCAGTTTCTTTAATTCTACCATAGGAGGTCTCTTTTTTCTATTGTCCATTTTTTACGGACTTGTTCACTCCCTGGGTTCCGGAAGTTCGTCAAGGAAAAGCCTTCCGTTACTTAATGGAAAACCGTCGCCCCATAATTCGCAAAGATAATCTAATAGCGGGCACCACAACCACAAAAGAAATTGGTGTTCCTCTTTATCCGGACACAATCGGCTTAATCTTTTGGGGTGAATTATTAACTGTCCAAGACCGCATGTTAAACGCTTATGGCCCACTTTCAAAGGAAGAAATTCATAAAATTAACAATGATATATTCCCCTATTGGGTACATCGCAATATGCGTGAATATGTCCGTGATAAATATCATGAACCAACCTGTCAAAAACTTGACGAACGCTGGGCTGCAGTATTTCTTTGGAAAAATGTTGCTTTATCTCACACAATTCTTGACTATCCGAAATTGTTAAAATTAGGATTAAGAGGAATTATTGAGGAAATAAAAGCTGAACTTGAAAAAGATACAAACGCATCACAGTCAAAGAAAGACACCTTGAACGCAATGATAGATTGCTATGAAGGTGTTATAAGCTATGCACACAACCTTGCAAAGCAAGCAAAACATGAATATGAGCTTGAAACAAATCCTGTGCGCAAGGCAGAGCTTAAAGTAATTGCTGATGCAGTAGAACATTCCCCCGAATTCCCCGCTCGAACCCTTGACGAAGCAGTAAATGCAATTTGGATACACTGGGTTGCAGTTCATATGGAAAGCACAAATGCGGGATTTTCACTTGGCCGTATGGATCAATGGTTAGAGCCGTATTTTGAAAGCGATATGGAAAAAATCACAGACAGCGATGAAAGAAATGCATATATTAAACATGCTATTGAGCTTATCGGTTGCTTCTATATCAACTGTCAAGACCATTTGCCCTTAATTCCTGATATAGGAAACTATCTTTTCGGCGGCAGTTCTTCTGACCAAGCTATTACCCTTGGCGGTGTAACACCTGAAGGTGAAGATGCCGTTAACGATATGACTTATGTTTTCCTTAAAGTTACGGAAATGCTCAGCATGCGTGACCCCAATGTTAATGCTCGTTATAACAGCGAAAAGAACTCTTTAACATACCTTCGCCGTTTATGTGAGGTTAATGTAAACACAACATCTACACCTTCAATTCATAATGATATTGCAGTTATGAAATCACTTGCAGATCACCATTATGAAAAGCAAGATTTACTTGACTGGTCTGCAACAGGATGTGTTGAGCCCACAATTTCAGGCAAACATTTAGGCCATACAAACTGTATGATGTTCAGCATGGTTGCGCCGTTTGAAATGGCAATGTTTAATGGCTATCATCCTTTGATGCGCTGGCATCTCGGCCCCAAAACAGGTGAAGCAGAAAGTTTCAAAACCTTTGATGAATTTTTCAATGCATATATTACTCAGCTTTCATATATGGCAGGTCTTGCCTGTGAATATAACAATTATCTTGGCGAGGCTCATTCCGTTATAAGGCCTACTCCCCTTATGAGTGCCATGATAGACGGTTGTATAACAAAGGGACTTGACTGCACTAAAGGCGGTGCAAAATACAATTCATCAGGCACGGCTTGTATAGGTCTTGCAGATGTTGTTGACTCCTTAATGGCAATTAAAACACTTGTGTATGACCGTAAAGCTTACACGCTTAAAGAAATGTTTGAGGCTGTTAAAAATAACTTTGAAGGTGCAGACACCATGAGAAGCCGTATTTTAACAGAAGTTCCCCGCTTTGGTGGCGGCAGTGAAGAAGCTGTGGCAATGGCAAACAGGATTACAAAAGCTACCCGTGATATTTTCTGGGAACATATCAATTTCCGTGGCGGCCATTACACCACAGGCTGGTGGAGCATGTCAAACCATGTTGCTTTCGGTACTCTTGCAGGAGCTTTGCCGTCAGGCAGACTTGCAGGTCTTCCATTTACCCCCGGTTTAACTCCAGAAGCAAACGCTTCTCCGAGCCTTCTTAACAATATAAAAGATGTAAGTAAGCTCGACCCGTTAAATATGAATAATAATATAGCCTTTAATGTTAAGGTTAATCCATCGCCAAATGATACTCACGAAGAAACGGTAGACCACCTTACCTCTTATGCCCGTGCTTATGCAAACCTCGGCGGTATGCAAATGCAGTTTAATGTAGTATCAAGCGACACCATGCGTGCAGCTATGGCTAACCCTGATGCTTACCGTGATCTTATGGTAAGAATTTCAGGCTATAACGCATACTTTACAACTCTTAACAAAGATTTACAGCTTGAGCTTATACGCCGTGCCGATTACAGTATGCAATAAAAGACAAATTCTTCAAATCCACAAGGTAATATCAATAAGGCACCCTCAATACAAAGGGTGCCTTACTACTTATATATTGTTTTTTTGAAATTTATTATTTCATTCTGCTGACAATATCAGCGAAAGCATCTGCAATAGTCTGCTGAGTGTTATATCCCATTGAATTTGTTTCGTGGTAATGGTTAAGATCATTTTTATCTTTTACGCCATTAAGGAAAGGTTGTGTTGGGTTAAGGATAAAATCATTCGGCGGCACAACATAACCCGTCATATCGTTTGAAACGCCTACAGCGATTATATTACTGTCATCGCAAATTTCACAAAGAGGCGTAGGATTTATTTCAGGGCTTTTGCCTGTAGGAGCGGTATTTGCATCCATATATGAGCCGTAAACCGTTGAAACAAAATTTTCACCAGGCAAAAGGACAAATTTTTGGTCACCTATAATCATATAGGTCATTTCTGTTTTCATTTTAATTCCCGTTAAACTTGTATCACAGGGATATGCCTTAAAACTCATTCTGTGAAGGATTGCAAGGAGAGTAAGAACATAGTTATCTACAGGCATATAAAATGGTTGCTGTATATATTTTATCTCCGGCTTAAGCTCAGTTTCATCGGTAATTTTGAATGATGCCTCGGCAACCATTTTACCTTGGAGTTTAACACATTCAAGATTATCTTCTGAAAGCCCTGCCATATCCATGGCACCTATTGCACCGATAGTATAAATAACATTTGCGTTCTTTTCGGCAGAAATAATTTCACTCATAAAATAAGGATATTCGCCACTGAGTTTTCTGTTGGCACCGCCAAGAGAATTGGGGTGGCCACCAAAGTTCATAATCCAAGTTTCATTAGAACCGTCATCGGGCGTAAAACGTAGTCTTGTAAGGATTTCGTGCTTATCAATAAATCCTCTTTTTGTAAAAAGTCCGTCTTTAATCTCTATACGGCCGTTATAAATTTTGCCTGTTTTTCTTGAAAGATATGCATTTTCCGCCGCTTTAACCGAGTTTTTCATAAGCATATCCATATATGCGGAGTCTTTACCATCTGAAGGAATAGAGGCAAAGGGTTTGCCCCAATAGCCGAGGGTATCAATGCCCGAATGGCTGTGAGTACAGCTGAAATTGATAAGTTTACAGTCCTTAATTACAGATGATTCCATAATCATTGAGCGAATTTTATTTATTTCGATGCGAGTCATACCGACTATATCCGCATTAAGCCAAAGTATACCTTCCTCGTTACCGCAATCAATCCAAGCTGCTCTTACATAAACAGGCGAGATGATTCCATCCATCTTATGGCCTGAGCCGTGGCCGGCAATCCAAAAATCTCTGCCGCTGTCAAACTCCGGCATTATTTCTTCCTTTGCAAAACCGACTCTGAAGGTATCGCCTGAAATAGTTGAAGGCTCAACTTTTTTTATTTCGGGTGCAGGGCCTGCTTTTGCAACTTTTTTGCCATAGTTGCGGTCAATTTTTATGATAATTTTCATTACTTGGTCAAGTATATCCATTTTCTCTATCTCCTCTATCCGATAAATTTAAATATTTTTTTCAAACTTATAGATGCTCTGTGCTTCAATATCAAACGGGGGCAAAATAATGGGAGGAACACCTGCATTCACGGACATTGATGCAACAATGCTTTTAACAAAAGGATAAAGCTCTTTGAAAGTATCTACATGGATTGTTTCTTTTTTAACATTTGTATCGTACTCAAAAACACCGTTTATAACAATTTTAACACCGAATTTTTCAGGGTTGTCTTTATCAAAAGCCTCAGCCGTAATTTCACCAACACAAATATTGGTATTGGTATATTTAACATTGTAAGAAATCTTATTGCCAAACTGTAATTTTGCACCATTTTCGTGCTTATTAACAAAGGTAAGCTCACTAACTTTATAAGCCTTCATTTTAATATTTACCATTTTATTCACCCCGAAAAATCATTCAACTATGGTTGCAGACTCAATAACTATAGGCGTAACAGGTGATGACTTTTCCCCATAGCTACCTGTTGTTCTTTCAACATCGAGGAAATCGTCAACAGTATCCATACCGTCAATTACTTTACCGAAA
The DNA here is from genome assembly GCA_963640495.1 of Acutalibacteraceae bacterium. Lineage (GTDB taxonomy): Bacteria > Bacillota > Clostridia > Oscillospirales > Acutalibacteraceae > CAG-177. Next base: position 7,343 of record CAVHYZ010000059.1, on the reverse strand, counting down.
GCCGCATATTGATCGTTAAGAAAAGGACAATCCGCATAGCAGATAAAGAACTGTGATGATGCAGAATCAAAGTCGTTGCTTCTTGCCATGGAGACAACTCCTCTTTCGTGGGAAAGAGTATTTTGAGTGAATCCGTTTTGCTTAAATTCACCTTTAATTGTTTCGGACGAACCGCCTGTGCCGTCACCGTTAGGGTCGCCACCCTGTGCCATAAAGTCTTCTACAACGCGATGGAAGGTAAGACCGTCATAAAAGCCTTCTTTAACAAGTTTTATGAAATTTTCACAAGTTTCGGGAGCGTATTCGGGGTAAAGTTCAATTGTGAAAGTATCTCCACTTTCCATTGTGAAAAGAACTTTTGTATGCTCAGCGGATGAAGAAACTTCACTACTTGAATCGGAATTTTGACCGCAACTGCAAAAAACTAAAAGTGCAACAGTAATAAGAGCTAAAATCTTAACAAATTTTTTCATAAAATTACGACCTTTCAAAAAAATAGATACATAAATATTTTAATATATTAGTGAGAATTAGTCAACTGCTTATGTTGACTTTATTACGCTCAGCGGATATAATCAATAATTGAAATGAGGCAAAAATATGGAAATAAATAAAATACATTTCGATAGTATTGATTCCACAAATACTTATGCGAAAGAAAATGCACCTTCACTTCCCTTGCCCACATTGATTTCTGCTTATAAACAAACAAAAGGCAGAGGAAGGCACGGTAAAAGTTTTTATTCCGAAAAAGGCGGAATTTATTTTTCGATTCTATTCGAAGCAAACGAAAGTTTTGATTTAATTACTCCCGCCTGTGCAGTAAGTGTTTATAAATCTATCAAAGAACTTTGCACAATTGAAACAGATATTAAATGGGTAAACGATTTATATTATCAAGAGAAAAAAATATGCGGAATACTTGTGGAAAGATTCATAAATAATAATAAAACATACACTTGTGCAGGCATAGGCATAAACTTAAATACGGAAATATTTCCAAGTGATTTAACAATGGCAGGCAGCCTAAAAACAAATATTGACGGCAAAATTATTGCTGAAAAAGCTACCGAACATTTACTTAAATATAACGAAAACTACGACAGGAATGAGCTGCTGAAAGAATATGATAACCGTCTTTTTATAAAAGGGAGAGAAATAACATATTCAATCAACAACGAAGAATTTACGGGTAAAGTCATAGGAATAAATAACGATTGTAATTTAATAGTGGAAAACTCAAGCGAAAAAATCGATATACTTTCATCCGGAGAAATATCCATTAAAATAAAGTGAGGAAAATATGAAAATAAAAGTTGAAGATATAAATGATTACACAGATGTAAATTATATGCTTTTCACGGCTGAAATGGACCCCGAAAGGCAGCAAAAAGCCTTCTCATACAGCCGTGAAGAAGACAGAATGTTATGCATACTTGCGGATAATCTTACAAAAAGAATGATTTCCGAAAACTATGATATTTATCCGCAAATGATAAGTTTTTACCGAGATGCAAACGGCAAACCAAGATGCTTAAATTCGTTTGCGAAATTTAATATAAGCCACTCCGGCACAAAAGTAGCCTGCGCCGTTTCCGATAAAGAAATAGGAATAGACATTGAAATAAACAGAAGCCATCCATCAACAACCATAGACCGTTTTGCAACGGAAAATGAGAAAAAATATATTGAAAAAGCAGAAGAAAATTTCTTAAAAATTTGGGTGCTTAAAGAGGCTTATGTTAAATGCACCGGAGAAGGCATAAGCGGCAATTTGAAAAATATTGAATTTACGGTGAACGATGATGGTACAGTAATCTGCTCAGATGAAAGATATAAAGCTAAGCTTCATAATATTGTTGAGGGTTACACACTCGCAACAGTTGAAAAAGTAGGATAATTTTTGAATAAATACATTTTTACGGAAAATGATATAATCACCGGGAAAACGGAGGTGTCAAAATGGAAAGCATAAAAAAAGAATATTTAGGCTCGGGCATAACTGCCTTTGTTTCAAATGAGCATACTTTTGGCACTGATGCGGTTTTACTTGCAGATTTTGCAAATCCGACCTCTAAAAGCAAATGCTGTGATTTAGGCTCCGGATGCGGTATTATCCCACTGCTTTGGTGCAAGAAAAAAACAGCAGAAATAACAGCTGTTGAAATACAGGAAAAAGGATATAATCAAATTAAAGAAGCAATTGCATTTAATAAACTTGAAAGCAGAATAACACCCATAAATTCAGACTTAAAAGAGTTAAAAGGAAAAGTGAATTTCGGCTATTACAATATAGTTACTATGAATCCACCGTATACAGCTGAGGGCTCCGGAATTATAAGCTCTTCGGGAGCAGATAAAATTGCCCGTCACGGCACAATGTGCACATTCGCTGATATTTGCTTTACCGCATCTAAGTTATTAAATTTCGGTGGAAAATTATGTATGTGCATACGACCGGAAAGGTTATTTGAGCTCGCAAAAGAAATGCAAAATAATTCCATTGAACCGAAACGAATAAGATTTGTTTCAAAAACAGACGGCAAAACTCCTTGGCTTGTGCTTGTTGAGGGCAAAAGAGGAGGAAAAAGCGGTCTTACAGTTGAGCCGGAGTTACACATTTATTCACAAAGCGGCGAATACTCCGAGGAAATGAAAAATATTTATAAAGATTATCTTCTTGAAAACAGAGGTGAATAATTTGAGCGGAAAATTATATATTGTGGGCACACCAATAGGAAACTTAAGTGATTTATCTCCAAGAGGCTTGGAAACGCTGGAAAAGTGTGATTTTATAGCTGCAGAAGATACAAGAGTTACTCTTAAAATTCTAAACAGATTTGAAATAAAAAAACCTTTGGTTAACTATTTTGAACATAACAAAATTGAAAGAGGTCCACAAATAATAGAAAGAATATTAAAAGGTGAAAATTGTGCTCTTGTTACAGATGCGGGTATGCCGGCAATTTCGGACCCGGGCGAGGATTTAATAAGGCTTTGCCATGAAATGGGAGTAAAAGTTGAATCTGTACCCGGCCCTTGTGCTTTTACTACTGCCCTCGCCCTTTCGGGTATGCCGTCAAGAAGATTTACATTTGAGGGTTTCCCACCGGCTGATAAGCAAGAGAGGAGAAAATTATTTAATTCTCTTGTAAACGAAGAAAGAACTATTATATTTTATGAGGCGCCACACAAAATAAGCGCAACACTCCGTGACCTCGCCACAGTTTTAGGTGAAAGAGAAATTGCGATAGTAAGAGAAATTACAAAAATTCACGAACAGGTTATCAAAACCGAATTAACAACTGCAGCCGATAAGTATTCAAAAGAAGAATTAAAAGGCGAGCTTGTTTTAATTATTCACGGTGCGGAAGCTTCGGAATCAAGCAATATGACCTTAGATGAGACAATAAAATATGCCCTTGATTTAGTCAAGGGCGGTGAAAGCAAAACCAATGCGGCAAAAATCGCATCAAAAGAAAGCGGATATAAAAAAGGCGAAATATATAAAGCTATTATATGAGAAATTCATTCGGATGATTTTTTACATATTCACCGGCAAGGTTTGCAACAGTGCCATTTACAATAAATGGTGCTGTTTTTTTATTTGATTCATCTATTTCCTCGGGAATAACAGAAACCTTCTCATTATCTTCGTCATAGGCATTATATTCTAAATTAAACGCAGCCGCAAACTCTCCTCCCACAATAGTGCCTATAGCTTCTTTTGCTGTGGATGTAAGGGGCTTTGTGTTCATCTTAAAGAAATTGCTCATTTCTTTCTCAGAATCTTCTAAAAAAGTGTAAAGAGAATAAATATATTTTTGTCCTTTTGTAAGGGAATCAAACTCTGCCGCCATATCGGTTTTATCGGCAACTCTTTTTTGCAAATTAACAGCTACACCTCTAAAGAGCTCTGCAGAATCAGAAGATGAAATAAGCTCATTTGTGAGAATAGCATAATCATTTCTCAGCTTATTTTCTTCTTTTAATTTATTCATTATTTTATTTGTTTCTCTGCTATGCCTTGCACTTGCCTTTGCAGCTTTTACGCAAACGAATGCTGTTACAATTATTAAAGCAACAAGCAAAACAGCATATAGAGGATGCTGTGAGTAATATTCAAACATTGTTTTCCTCCTCAAATATCAAATTTAATTCCCGCTAAATCACGGATCTTATTCATAACGGAAGAAGTTTCTTTCATTCTTTTAACACAAAGGAAATATTTTTCATCACTTGGATTATTTATAAATTTTTCAAATTCAACCGCTTCATATCCCATAAGTTCTTCTTTGGTAAGCTCGGCAAAAATTTCAATTTTTTCACCTTGTTTGTTATAAAGGCAAATATTTACAAGTTTTGATATAGATTCAATGGTTATTGTACCCTCATCGCCGTAAATGGCAGAGCCTAAATAGTCTTGACCTGTTTTGGAATAAGTTAGAGTTACTGTTTTATCGTCATAAGCGAGAATCGCACTGCCGCTACCATCTGCACCCGTGGATAAGAAATCGGCTGACGATAAAATTTTATTCGGAACTCCAAACAAGTCAACAGCAGGGTAAACACAGTAAACACCTAAATCCATAAGGCAACCCGTTGCCAGAGCAGGGTTAAAAATATTGGGGTTTTTCCCTGCTTTATAGGCAGCATATTTTGATGAAAGCTGTGAAAAATCAAAGTGTGCAGAGTTAATTTTACCAATGTGATTTACTGCTTCAAGCAGTTTATCTCTAACGGGAGTATGCATATACATTATGGATTCCATATATATTAAATTATGCTTTAATGCATATTCACAGCATATTTCAAGCTCTTTGGGCGTAACGGTAATAGGCTTTTCACAAATAACATTTTTACCGTTTTGCAGCATTTTCAGACTTTGCTCAAAATGAAAAGAATTAGGGCTTGCAATATAAACGCAGTTAAAATCACCTTTTGCAAACTCATCAAGGGAGGTATAAACAGCCGATATATTATTATCAAGAGCAAATTTATTGCCTGTTTCTTGTGTTCTTGAATAAACTGCGGTTATTTCGGAATCAGTCAAAAGCCGAACTCCGTTTATGAAAGATTCGGCAATCCATCCCGTGCCTATAATACCATATTTCAAAATAAAACTCCTATCAGATTTCAAATGCAAAAACGCATTCTCCTACTATCTCTTTTGTAAAATCAGCATAAGAAAATACCGTTTTTATTCTTTCATCCACTTTAATCTTTACGGTCATAATTTTACCGCTTTTGTTATACTCAACAGAAATAACTCCGTTATCGGTTGTTATATGACCTTTTATGTGTGAAAGGCTGCTGATAAATTTCGGGGAAATAACGACCTCTTTAAAGCCTCCGGCATTTTCGGATTGCTTGATACCGAGAATTTCAGTAAAAATATATTTGGTAACAGCGCCAAACATAGGATGATTTCTTGATGACTCACCATTCCAATTTTCCCAAAGAGTAGTAGCACCTGATTTTTTCATATGACTGAAAGAAACTTCCTTGTCATTAGTCAACAATTCAAAAGCAAGGTCGCTTTCATTAACTGAAAACAGATAGTCAATTAAAGCTTCTGTTGCGATTATACCAGTATCAAACTGACCTAATTTTTTATATTTTTCAATAACGCAATTTTTAACATCATCGTTACCAAGCCCTGCTTGAAGGGCAATTGATGATGCACCGTTTATATCGCCGCAATAAGCCTTTTGCTGAGGACTGTAATACGCAGCGTTTATGGCAGAGCTTACTCTTTGAATTCGTTCATTTAGATATTCTGCTTCGGATTCTCTACCTAATATTTTTGCTATTTGCTTTGTTTTTTTCATAAATCCTACATATAGGCAGGAATTAACGAAAGATTCAGGAATTTGAATAGGTGTAGGTGGCAACCAATCTCCGAGACACCAGCCTATTTCCTCTTTACAAACAAGGGAAAATTCACTTCTTGATTCTAAATAATCAAAAAATTTCAGCATTTTGGGGAAAAATTCGGAAAGAAGCTCTTTATCGCCATACATTTTATAATAGACATAGGGAACCTCAACAATAGCTCCACCCCATCCGCAAGGGCCACCACCACCACCCATTAAGGGAGCAGTATGCTGAACGTGGCCACCTATTTTATCTTGGCAATCTGCAATATCATAAAGCCATTTACGGTAAAATTCTTTTGAATCTAAAGTTAGCATTGCCGCCTCACAGCAAAGCTGACCATCGCCTGTATAACCGAGCCTTTCCCTATGCGGACAATCTGACGGAACGCCTGAGTGCATATTGCAAAGTTGAGTATGAACATAGGTGTTATAAAGCCAATTAAGATTTTCGTTATCACAGCAAAAATCGGATGTAACTTTACAATCCGAGTGAATAACATCAACTCTTACGGGAGCAGCGTCACCTGTAATTTTTAGGTATCTGAAACCTTGCCAGCTGAATTTTGAATGATATTCTCTGTCTGTGCCGTCTGTAATAAATTCATCAACATATTTTCCCTCAAAAAGAAAATGCATACCGTTCCAGAACCTGCCGCCAATTTCTTCGGCATAGGCAACAGAAATATGTTCATTTTTATTATTGCATTTTATTACGGCTCTGCCAACGGTGTTTATGCCAATGTCATAATATTTAGAGCCTTCATATTCTCCCATAAATTTAATATCTTTAATTGTATCAATGACTTTGTCGGCGGGAGCAATATTAAAATAAAAATCTGTTTCGGGAGTTTCAATTTCTCTGCTTGAATAAAAATCCGGTATATTCGGAATATTATTATAATTTTGAAATTCGCCATAATAAAGATTGTTTCTTTCAAAATACCCTTTTTGACATAAAGTAGATGAATCAGAAATGACATTGCCGCTTTTCTTTTTGATGATGTAGCAAAGTTTGGGGGTACCGTAGTCTACATTTCCTTCACCAAGTTGCATATTTTGATGATAATATCCTGTGCCAAGCATAACAGAAAGCTCATTTTCCCCATCTTTAATATAATCGGTTATATCATATTTCATTACATAAGTTCTGTAGCCCATTTCATCATGAATAGGAAAAGTGAATTTTGATGTATCTCTTTTTGAATAATTTGAGGCAGCGGGCACAAGCAAATCATCGCTTACCCTTTTACCGTTGATTTTAAGCTCAAAATAACCAAGACCGCAAATAATAATATCTGCCTTTTCTTTATTTTCACAGCAGAATTTTTTATAAAAAATAGGGGCAATACCATCATCGGGGCAATCAATCCATTTTGCGTTTTCAAACATTTCAAATTGATTCATATTTATTCTCCAGTCAGTTCAGATAGTGATGTGTTCATCTTTTCCCACTCATCCATAAGA
>CAVHYZ010000058.1:0-11897 GCA_963640495.1 Acutalibacteraceae bacterium | reverse complement strand
CCTCCGCTACGCTCCGTCGCTTACTCTCTCTGTCCCGAAAAAACATTCTAATTAGCTTTTTTCTCTCAATTTTCTTAGTCTCACATCATTGACAAATGCACAAATGTAAAGCATTGTAAAAATAAGACACTTACTGCGGTTAAATTTGTTTATTTTATTGTAAGTTTATCATTTTTTTCATCAATAATGAAAAGAACAGGCCTTTCCTTTGGATGACTGTTTGGAGAGTGAATTATCAAATGCTTAATTCCGTCAAAATCCGTAAAGATCATTCCGTGACCACCGTCTTTTTCAAACAGAATATCTTCGTGAATCCAATTACCTGTTATTTCACCGTTGTCAGATCGTGAAACCGCTTGAAGATATTCGTGATTTTTGAAGGTTGACCATATCATTAATAAAGAACCTGATTTTGTTCTGTAAAGAAACGGACCATCTGTTACGTAATCTTCTCTGTCTTTATCTGCCCAATCCGGATATGAGCCTTTGAAAAGAATAACCGGTTCACCGACTGCTACTGTTAAGTCCTCACTAAGCTCCATTGCACAGATTTCTCCGTCTTTAACTTGTTGCCATTCGTGGCAAAAAACAATATAGGGTTTATTATCTTTTGAAATATAAAATGTTCCGTCAAGGCATCTCCACCCTAATGGCGTTATGGCATCATCAGTAAATGGAAGAAACGGGCCCAGTGGAGAATCAGATTTTAATATTTGTGTAGCTCTGTTCCTTTTGTCTGAATAAAATGTCACAAACATATAGTAGCTACCTTTATATTTGTGAACTTCAGGTGCCCATATTTCACCGTCAGCCCAAAATTCTTTTGGCAATGTAAAACACTCTGTGGGATTACTCCAATTTTCTAAATCTTTACTTGTGTAAACATCAAGGCCATAACCTTTCGTCCAAGCGGTTTCTCCTCTTGTTCCGTAGAGATAGTAAATATTGCCTTCGGGAAGAATAAACGGGTCTCTTATGTGAATATCATTGAATTTCATTTTATTGCACCCTCGAATTGTAAAGATTTTCGTAAAAGCCGTGTTTATTAATCAGTTCATCGTGATTCCCTTGCTCTATAATTTCACCATTATTCATTACGAGAATTATGTCACTGTTTTTGATTGTTGAAAGTCTGTGAGCTACAATAAAGCTTGTTTTGCCTTTTGTGATTTTTGCAAAAGCCTTTCTTATTTTAAGCTCTGTTCTTACATCTATAGACGATGTAGCTTCATCAAGTATAACTATAGGTGGCATTAAAAGCATTACCCTTGCAATGCATATCAGCTGCTTTTGACCTTGAGATAAGCCTGATGCTTCATCAGAAATAATTGTGTTGTAACCGTTTGGTAATTTTTTTATAAAAGAATGTGCATGAGATGCTTTTGCTGCTTCTACAATTTCATCCATAGTTGCATCGGGTTTTCCCATGGCGATATTATCTTTTACAGTTCCGGTTTTTAACCAGGTTTCTTGTAAAACCATTCCGTAGTTATCTCTCAATGATTTTCTCGTAATGTCACGAATATCCTGCATATCAACTGATATAGAGCCGCTGTTAACATCATAAAAACGCATTAAAAGATTAATGATTGTTGTTTTACCACAGCCTGTTGGGCCCACTATTGCAATTTGAGTTCCTTGTGGAGCGTTAAGATTCAAGTTTTCAATTAACTTTTTGTCAGGAGTATAGGAAAAACTTACATTTTTTACAGAGATGTTACCTTTTGCATCTTTTAAAACATAAGCGTTTTCTTTATTTGGTATTTCAGGACTTGAATCAATTACTTCAAAAATTCTTTCTGCACAAGCAATTGCATTTTGCAATTCTGCAACAACTCCGCTTATTTCATTAAAAGGTTTTGCATATTGACCTGCATAGCTGAGAAAACAGGAAAGACCGCCGATTGTTATTGAACCGCCTATTGCACACAGAGCACCCGTTAAACCAACAGCAGCATAAATCATATTGTTTACAAATCTTGTGGAGGGATTTGTTATTGATGAAAAGAAGATTGCTTTTAATGAATATTTTGCAAATTTCTCATTATATTCGTCAAAATCTTTAATTGCTTTATTTTCAGCGTTGTAATTGGAAATTATTTTTCTGTTTGTTATTGTTTCGTCAATGTGAGCTGTCTGTTCGCCTCTGGCTTTTGACTGCGCTTGAAACATTGAATGAGTGTTTCTTGCTATAAATCTTGCAACAAATAAAGATAGAGGAGTAAGAATAACCACAATTGGCGTTATTTTCCAACTAATTTTAAGCATAAAAATCAGTGTGCCTAAAATAGTGATAATTCCTGTGAAAAATTGAGAAAATCCGAGCAATAAACCATCTGCAATTTGATCAGCATCGGAAATTATTCTGCTTACCATATCACCAATTGAATGGGAATCAATATAGGAAAGCGGTAAATTGTTAATCTTATTAATTGCGTCACTTCTCAAGTCTTTTACGGTGTTAAATGATATTTTGTTATTGATGGAGTTAATTATCCACTGTATAAGAGCAGATAAGATTGCAAAAATAATAATCTTAACCAAATATATTCTAATACTACTGAAATTAACATTGCCTTCGTTAACTATACAATCTATTGCATTTCCGGCAAGTACGGGAATATAAAGACTGAAAAATACGGAAACCGCAGATAAAAGAAGTGAAAAAACAAGCAAAGCTTTATAGTTTCCGATATATTTTACAACTTTCATTAGTGTGCTTTTTTTACTCATACAGCCTTTACCTCCTCTTCAAATTGAGAAAGGTGAATTTCCCTGTAAACTTCACTTGATTTTAGCAGTTCATCATGAGTTCCTATTTCAGCTTTACCGTCTTCAAGTACGATGATTTTGTCACAATTCATTATAGAGCCGGAGCGCTGTGAAATTATAAACTCTGTTGAATGAATATTATCATTTATAGCTTTTCTGAGCTTTGCCTCCGTTGAAAAGTCAAGAGCACTGAAAGAATCATCCAGCACAAGTATATCAGCTTTTTTTATTATTGCACGTGCAATGGAAATTCTTTGTCTTTGACCTCCGGAAAGATTTCGTCCGTTTTGCTCTGTTTCATAATCAATTCCACTTTCGTTAGCCAATACAAATGAATCAGCCTGGGCTATCTGAAGTGCTTTGATAATATCATCATCGTTAGCTTTTGAATTACCGATTAATAAATTGCTTTTAACCGTTCCTTTAAAGATAGTTGCCTTTTGCTCAGCAATAGAAATTTTTTGCTTCAATTCATTTTTTTCTATTGTATTGACATTTTTACCGTCAATATATATTTCGCCTTTTGTCGGCTTGTAAGATCCGCTGAGCAGATTTATCAGGGTCGTTTTTCCGGATCCTGTAGAGCCTATTATGCCGATTTTTTCACCTTTATTTACTGTAAAAGAAATATCAGTTAAAGAATAGTCGGAGTTATTTCCATAGGCAAAAGAAACATTTTTGAATTCGATATAACTATTTGAAGAAGTGCCGGTTTCTATAACATCAACATTTTCATCAGGCAATTCAAGTAAAGCGTTTATTCTGCTGCCGCATGCAACGGATTTTGTGATATTTACAATTAAATTTGCAAGTTTAATGAGCTCTACAAGAATTTGAGACATATAGTTGTAAAGTGCAACAACAGCACCGGTTGTGATTAATCCTGTGTTCACTCTCACTGCACCAATGTAAATAATTGCCACTATGCCTAAATTGACGGTTACATATGTTAATGGATTTAACAAAGCTGTTATTCTTCCAGTAAACTTTTGAATATCGGTTAATTGATTGTTATTATCGGAAAACTTTTTTATTGTGTCTTCTTGTTTATTGAATGCTCGTATAACTCTGATTCCGGTAAGATTCTCTCTTGTAAGAAGAAGAACTTTATCAAGTTGAGCTCTCACCTTTTTGTTTAGAGGAATTGTAATTGCCATTATACTAAAGATAATTATGCTCAAAGCAGGGACGGTTATACAAAATATAAATGCAGACTTGGTGTCAACCTTAAAAGCCATGATACAAGCACCAATAACAACAAATGGTGATCTTAACAGTAATCTAAGTGTAAGATTTATACCGTTTTGAACACTGTCCATATCGGATGTGAGCCTCATTATAAGTGTAGAGGTCCCGATTTTATCAAGCTGTGAAAAAGACAGATTCTGACTTTTTTCATAAGCTGCGTGCTTAATTCTTGAAACGATAGATACAGATGCTTTTGAAGCAAAATATTGAGCCGTTATGGAGAACACAAGCCCAACAATACCCAAAATAACAAGTTGAGCACTTAGTTTATAAATATATTTTTTATTGCTTTCTGCAATTCCAACATCAATTATGCTGGCCATTACAAGAGGAACGATTAACTCAAGCGTTGCCTCAAGCATTTTAAAAAGGGGAGCTAGAATGCAGATAACTCTGCTCCCTTTAGAGTATTTAAAAAGTGTTTTCATAATACCTCAATTTCCGGTTTTTCTAATATTCCGATTTCTTTAAGTTGATATTCATAACTCCATTCGTCGTCTTCAGTTCTCCAAGCGTCAGGTCCGATCCAACCGTTTTTGATGGTTCTGTGAACGGGGCCGAAACAGTTATCTCTGTTACCAAAAAGAGTAATATTTGCTGTGTGTTTACCTTTCGATAAGTTTTCAGCTACAAGCTCATAGGGCGGATATATAATTCTTCCGATTTTATTACCGTCAATATTTACTGTTACAAGTCCACCAAAATAATTTCTAACTGTAAATTTAGCTTCTTTTTCACATTCAAACGGAATATTGTAGGTGACATTCCCTCCGTAGAACGGCATACCTTGTTCAGTTATGGGAGAAAAGGTTATTTTGTCGGGAAGGTTTGTGATAACGCTTCTGTTATCCTTCAATTTAACGCCGAAATTACCGAGAATATACATCCATTCTGTATTTGAGGTATGGCCAAACGGTAAACGAACCAAAAGAGTGTTTGTTCCGGGGTTAATGGCAGGTAATTCAACAGTTTTAACATCTTTATCTGTCCACCAACCTGTAGGAATATTCGAAACGGATACACCATTGAACAATATCTGAGCTTCCTCCATGTTTTCGAGTCCTAATTTAGCGCCGATAATATAAATTTCACTGTTAAATGTGTATCTAAGTGTAATGTAATGATCCATTGTTTCCTTTGGAACAGACCAAGGCTGTGGCACACTACCGCCTCTGTCTTCCCAACCGAGCTTAGCTCTGCAAACGTTGTCAAGTCTTAATATTTCTTCAGCCGCATTAAACTCTTCGCCATCAAGGGCGTATTCACACATATCAATCAAAAGCACATTGTCTTCTGATAACTCATAAGAAACTTTATCCGGAATTTCATTGTAAGAATATTTTTTTTCAATAATCGCTTTTGAAACTGTAGTGGATTTTCCCGGCTTGAGCTTAAGTAATAAGCTGTCATAGCTGTAAAGCTCTGCCTCGACAATTGTTGAATTATCAAAGTATGAGCAAGGAATATCGTTTATATTTCCTGTCTGAGTGTCATACAGAGTAGGTGAAAATATCCCTTTGATTTTAATTGTGATTTTATCTTTGACTGTAGAATTTCTATCTTTAGGTTCTGCACAGTGAGAAATGAATAAGTTGAGACCGTCTGTATCGTTTCTAAGTTGATATATAAAATTCTCAGTTAAATTTCCTTTCTCATCTTTAATTTCAATTGTTCTGTTTTCTTCAAGGGCATTTAATATTGCATCTTTTTCGTATGCAACAACATTAGAACAGTTGTACAATGATTTAGCTTTATCAGAATATTCACCGTCGGAAACAGTTGGCATTTCTCCCATAAAAATGAGTTTGCCACCTAAAATCTTGAATTGTTCAAGCCTGTCTATTGTTGTTGATCTCAAAGACTCACATTCAGGTATAATTATTACATCATACTCCATTTTTCCTACTCTGAAGGGCACACTTCCTACACTGCACAATGAAGGCAAAAGGGATTCACTTATAAAGTCAAAATCAACTGAGCCTTTTAAGAGCCAAGAAGTTAAATCCAAGAATTTTTTGTCTTTTTTATCTCTGATTTTTTCGGTTAAATCGTCAGGGCCAAAATGAAGCCAATAGCTTTCTATCGGGTGAATTACACCAACTTTTACAACAGACTTGCCTCTTGTCATTAATGTGTTTACTCTTGCAAAGTGATTCTCAATCGCAGAATACTCACTCCACCAAGGGCTTTGATAGCTTATTGATGCAGGGTAATCTCTTTTAGCTTCTCCACCCATTGCAACCCAGCTTAAATGTGGCACTCTTACAGTAACTCCAAGGCATTCTTGCCAGTCGCCATGTAGCTTGTGACCTCTGAAATCAAAGCTCCATCCTGTTACTCCGTAAAGTTCTGATAGCATGCCTTCTCTTCCGTATTGATGAACGGCGGATTGACACTGCTTTGCGGTTGTAAATTCAAAGTTTGCACAAAGCATATCAATTCCGGGGATGCCAAAGCTTCTGTATGATCGCATAGTTTCGCCTAATGCACAAGTTTGACTTCTAAGGGTAGGCTCTTCCATCATGTGACCGGTTAAGTAAATATTATTTTCATTGCACCATTTACCGATATTATCTGCAAAGGCTTCGGTAAATCTATCACTCACATGATCGTGATAATAATATCTTGCTTTTGAGATTTTTCCTTTCGGCAGTTCCCAAATAAGTTCGGGAATAAAATCTATTATATCAAATCCGTATTTTTCTTTAAATGTCAGAGGTAAATCATCTGTCCAGGGTAAAGTACAATCGCTTTTATCAAACGAGCTGTCTAAAGTTGTTTTTCTGGAAAATTGAGGCTCGTCAGTAAAAATGGAAGGCACGGATTTATCAAATCTATCTCCTAAAATTTCTTTGTATCTCTCATGAGTTACCTCAATAAATTTATCTATCGCATCTTTATTAAGTGTATCTACATAAGCTTGATTATTGTACCATGCTGAATCTGAATGAATTTTAAGATAAGCATACCATTTAGTGCCTTTTGCTTCGTCGTCTTGAGAAATTTTATTGTACGAAACAAGTCTGCCGTCATTGTCTAAAACAATGTCAAAACATGTAATCAAATATCCGTTTCCATCTCTGTCACCGTTTGCAAACGAGTCTCTTTTTTTCTTGTAAATGCCATTTGTTTCGCAGGGGATTGTTGTCATAAGAAGTGAACGGCCACGGTATTTTTCATCCTTAGTAACTAAACCGCCGGCAGCGCCTGAAGGCCATCTGTCTTCATCATAAAGATAGGCGAGCATTTTTTCTTCCTCAGCCTTGTTTACACAACTTTTAATGAGAGACATAAATTCATCACTTAAATATGGTGTGGACATACCTGTTCTTACATGCATGTGAAATCCACCAAAGCCCATTTTTTTAAATATCTCAATTTGTCCTTTTAATTCTTCTGTTTTAAGTTCTGTGTTCCACGCCCAAAAAGGTGTTCCTCTGTATTCTGCTGTTGGATTCATAAAAAGGTTTTTGTCGAGTTCTTTTGAATCGTTCTTTTTGTAAAACATTTTATGTATTCCCTTCATAATTCATTTTAAAAAATTATAAAAAAATAACAAGTGTTTGTCAACTTTTAAACCTAATTTAAACAACATTTTTAAAATTTTAATTAATTAACCTTCTTAATTATTGCAATTTTCTATCTCATAACTTATAATGTCTTTAAAAATGGAGGTTAAATCTTATGAAAAAGAAGATCATAATAATTGTATCTGCTGTTTTGGTGGCTTGTATAATTGCCGGCACTTGTATCTATATTTTCAAGAATAAGAATGAGGCAGGTAACAGTAACGTTAAGATTACAGCTGCATATTCGGATGTTACCAATGGTTACAGCCTGTTTGAATACATGAATAAGAATCCTGAGAGGTATTCCGCTGCTTTAATTGATGATTTTGGTATGGATGAAGACGCAAAAAACAGAGTTTTAAATGAACCTGAAGAGTGGCTTGCTTTGTTTTTGTTTATAGATGTTGGCAATCTGAGCGATAAGAGTGTTGTTATTGATGCCCTTAAGGTTGACGATAATGGTAAAAACGGAGTATATATTCAAACTCATTTAGATGCTTTGTACACTATTAACGGAAACGGAGATACTCAAATTAGCGTCAGTGTGCTTGTTGATTCAAATGAGCCTTCATTTGACGAAGCACTTGAAATGATTAAATCTATGAGCGTTTCGATTAGATATTATGAAACTCCTGAGGATTTGAATACAGAAATTCCCGAAGAAAATTATCAATATGAGAAGGTTAGTTAAAAATAATGGGATTTTTTAATAGAGACAAGAATGTGATAGGCCCTCCTGAATTCGTAATTGTCGGTTTGGGAAATCCGGGAGCTAAGTACGAAACAACAAGACATAACACCGGATTTATGTTTATGGATGTTCTTGCTGACAAGTATGATGTTAAACTAAAAAAAATACAGTTTAAGGCGATTACAGGTCAGGCTGAAATTAACGACCATAAATGCCTGCTTGTTAAGCCTCAAACTTTTATGAATAACAGCGGAGAAAGTATCAGAGAAATAGTCTCGTTTTATAAAATTCCGCCCGAAAAGATAATTGTTATTTTTGATGATATATCTCTTCCATGTGGCAAACTCAGAATAAGACGAAAGGGCAGTGACGGCGGTCACAATGGAATAAAGAGTATTATATACCAAATAAATTCCGATGCTTTTCCTCGTATAAAACTGGGTGTTGGTGAAAAGCCGCATCCTGATTATGATTTAGCTGATTGGGTTCTTTCGTCGTTCAAAAAAGATGAACTTACTCTTATGAGAGAAGCCTGTGAAAAATCAGTAAGCGCTGTTGAACTTATGGTTAATGGCGATATTGATATGGCTATGAGTAATTTTAATTCTTGATTGTGTGGTGGTTTTATGGCTGTTTTGAATATTGTGCTCGTTGAACCGCAAATTCCCCAAAATACAGGCAACATTGCTCGAACTTGTGCCCTTACCGGAGCAAGATTACATCTTGTTGAGCCAATGGGATTTAAGGTTGATGATGCCAAGTTGAAAAGAGCGGGTCTTGATTATTGGCATCTTTTGGATATAACATATTACTCTGATCTTTCAGACTTTTTTGAAAAAAATAGAGAAGGAAATTTCTTTTATTTTTCAACAAAAGCCACTCATATTCATTCCGATATAGAATATCCGGATAATTGTTATCTTTTTTTTGGAAAAGAAACAGCGGGGTTACCGGAAGAGTTGCTCTATAAAAATTCTGAAAAATGTGTTAGAATACCTATGATAAAAGATCCTACGGCGAGAAGCTTAAATCTTTCTAATTCAGTTGCTATTGGCGTTTATGAAGTGTTACGGCAATGGAATTATCCGGATTTGCTCACAGCCGGTAAGCTTACAAAATTTGATTGGAATAAATGATAAGAAGGAGTTTTTATGAGAAAAAAATTAGTATTGTCTTTAATTAGCATCTTGCTAATAATGGCTTTCATTGTTGCTTTTTCTTCTTGTGCAAAGGTGCCGACTGAAGAGATTACAACAGGAACCGAGGCTTATACCCTTGTTAATAATTATCCATCATCGTCTGAATCCAAAACAGAAAGTGATGTTGAATTTGCTTTTCAGTCTTACTATAAATTCAATGGCAATTATGCGTCTGTTTCAAACGTAAGATTTGACGAAGATGATATGACCGTTAATGCTAAGGGATTTGTAGATGTTAAAATGATATATATAGAAGATAAGTCTCAGGATATGTATATAGGTTATAATGCTTATGATGCAAACGGAGAAATTCTTCGAACATCATATTTGGTCATAGATCTTGATAGCGTAAGAAGTGGCAAGACTGTTAAAGATATTAGATTCGATATTCCTTACGAAACTGTTAAAGTGGAATTTTTTGATTACGTTGAAGCTTAATTGGAGATGGTACCTTTGAAAAAAATCAGTAGATTTTTGAAAATAGCATTGTCATGTCTCTTAATGGTATTTAATTTGTCGACTTTTGTTTATGCTGAAAATGGTGTAGAAACTGTTTATGGTATAAAATATAAATTATACGATTTCGATGATAATAAATATTATTCTGTATTCGATGCCTCCGGATATTCTTATGATTCCGATAGTGACAAGACTATACCTGTTTCCCTTGAAAGAGAAATTAATGGCATACCGGTTACTAATATTGAATCAAACGCTTTTTCTGATAGCACAATTGTATCTTTGACAATCCCGAAATCTGTTAATTATATTTCCGACTCTGCTTTTATGAAATGTACATCTTTAAAAAAAGTAGTATTTGAAGCTTCTGATGAAGAGGTCACAATTGAAAGCGAAGTGTTTAATGATTGCGAAAATCTTGAGGAAATTATTCTTCCGACAAAAATGTCACAAAAAGTCGGACGAAATTTTTTCAAAAATTGTTATTCTCTTAAAAGTATTATAATTCCCGAAGGTGTTACAAAGATTGGATATGATGCTTTCCGTTATTGCGAATCGCTTGAAAGTGTTGTTCTTCCGTCGACTTTAACATCAATTACAGATGGTGCCTTTTATCACTGCACTTCGATAAAAGGTATAACAGTAAGTGGTAGTGAAAATTTTAAAGTATCAAATGATGCCCTTTATTCTTATGATGGAAATACTCTGATCGTATATTTCAATGGACTTGATAGCACAGAATATTCAGTTGCTTCCAATACAAAAACTATTGGGTATGGTGCTTTTGCTTACAGTAAACTGAAAAAAGTAACATTGCCTAACGGAATAGAAACAATCGGCAGGTTTGCTTTCAGTAATTGCCAATCTCTTTCCGAGATAAATATACCTGATTCAATTAAATTTATCTGTTCAGATCAGACCGGTGAAAGGTATGTGGATTCATATGCTTTTGACTCATGCTCTTCTTTAAAGGAAATAACTATTCCTGCAGGGCTCAGTAATTACAGAGCCGCTTTTGTTGACTCAGGTTTGGAAAAGGTAGTGCTTGCCGATGGAACAGCTGAAATTCAATCGAATGCATTTAAGAATTGTAACTCTTTAAAAGCAATATACATTCCTTCATCCGTTACTTCCATTGAAAAAGGCTATTTTGAAAATTTAACTGATGTAGTTTTTTATTGTGAAACTGCGAGTTATGCAAAGCAGTTTGCTGCTGAGAATGGTATAAAGTATGCGCTTGTAAAGGAAGACGGAAACACAAACGCTAATGATAACATAAAAATCTTGACTGTAAATTCTAATCCAACGGTTGGCTATAAAACAAATACGACAGTTAAAATTGCTGCAAATAATGTGCCTAACGATTGTGTTCTTGCTGTTTATAAGAACGGCTCGAGAAGTGAAATAAAGCCGGATGAAAACGGGAATTGTTATTATGAAAAGAATATAGGCGAATTAACAAGCAGTGTTTCTTATTCTGTAAAAATAGAAAAAAACAATGTTGTTCAGAAAAATATAAAAGGTGTTGAGCTTGTTAAAACATTTACAATTAATGTTAATAATTCGTTGATTGGTAAAATATCAGCTTTCTTTACATATCTTTTTAATTTCTTTAAGCGACCAACCTATATAGTTACCTATTGATAATTAACGGACTGTGCCAAAAGGGAGTTCAACTTAGGGATTTTCTAATCCCTGAAAAATTCGGCATAGTCGTTATGAGCGGCTATGCCGTTTTCTTATGTCTCGGAGTCGGTGCTTGGCAGCTCTCCGATGTAGTTCCAGATTACCTTAATCTTTTGAACCCTGTGTCCATCAACCTTCTCGGCTTGATAGACATAAATCTTTTCTACGAATTCCCGGATGATCTCAGCTGTGAGTTCCTGCACCTCGGTGTACTTCTTTATAGAAGCCAGCAAGAAGGCTATGAGTTCTATGGAAGTCATCCTTGGGGAGCCG
>CAVHYZ010000057.1:4428-12034 GCA_963640495.1 Acutalibacteraceae bacterium | reverse complement strand
CATGAAATTTCAACAAAAATAAATTCTGTCAAATTATACAGCCAAACAAAGGATCTTAAATCTTTTTCAATAAAAAGAAACTAAACAAGCATAAATAACAAAATCAGGTATACAATAGAATTTCCAAATAACGATATAATAAAAGAACACAAAAATATAAAAATGTCCCAATCAAAATGACAGCAATGTACGATTTGAATTTTATGTTGTAATTTTCCGAAAAATAGTCGAATGCAATCAGCAATTCAAAAAAATATCACATAAAAAAGAGCTGTATATTTGAAAATTCAAGAATACAGCTCTCTAATATTTTATTCTCTATGCCACTTAACACCTTGGGTGGTATCTTCAAGCACAATGCCCATAGATTTAAGCTCGTCTCTGATTCTGTCTGCCTCTGCCCAGTTTTTCTCTTTACGAGCAGCAGTTCTTGCCTCAATCATAGCATCAATTTCAGCATCCGCATTTTCTTCTTTACGATTATAAACAAGGCCGAGAACATCGGTAAGCATATCAAAGATTTTAATTGCATACTCAACTGTTGCTTTTGATGCGCCTTTACCTATTGCAAGGGTGTTTATATCTCTTACAAGGTCAAAAACAGCAGCAATACCGTCAGCAGTGTTAAGGTCATCATCAAGGGCGGTATTAAACTGCTCCACTCTCTTATCAAACTGAGCTTTTACAGTTTCGTCAAGAGCACCATCAGTAACATTCTTAAGCTCAAAATCAAGATTATCACGACAGGTATGAAGGCGCTGAAGGGCGGCTTTGCACTGCTCAATAATATCTGTGCTATAATTTATGGGGCTTCTGTATGAGGAAGAAATAAGAAGGTATCTTATAGGCTCATATCCATATTTTTCTGCAACATCCCTAACGGTGAAGAAATTACCGAGAGATTTTGACATTTTAACATTATCAACATTTATATAACCGTTATGCATCCAATAATTTGCAAACTGTTTGTGAGTAAAGCACTCACTTTGAGCAATTTCATTCTCATGATGAGGGAATATTAAATCAAGGCCGCCGCAATGAATATCAATTTGCTCGCCTAAATATCTTATATTCATTGCAGAACATTCAATATGCCAACCCGGTCTGCCCTTGCCCCATGGTGAATCCCAATAAGGCTCACCCGGCTTTGCACTCTTCCAAAGAGCAAAATCCATAGGATCTCTTTTTATATCTCCAACCATAATTCTTGCACCTGCCTCAAGATCTTCAAGAGGTTGATGTGAAAGCTTGCCGTACTCTTTGAAGGTCTTGGTGCTGAAATACACATCGCCGTCTACCTCATAAGCGTGGCCGTTTTCTATAAGTCCGCTGACAATTTCAATGATCTTGTCAATATTTTCGGTGGCACGAGGGTGAATATCAGCATGGCGAAAATTAAGGCCGTCTGCATCAACCCAAAACTCCTTAATATACTTTTCTGAGATTGTTTTATAATCTGTGCCTTCTTCATTCGCGCGCTTGATAATCTTATCATCAATGTCGGTGAAATTCTGAACGAATGTAACATCATATCCTCTATATTCAAGGTATCTGCGAAGAACATCAAAAACGCAAAGAGGCCTTGCATTACCGATATGAATATAATTATAAACTGTGGGGCCACAGGCATAGATTTTCACTTTGCCATCTTCTATGGGAACAAACTCCTCTTTTTTTCTTGTAAGTGTATTAAAAATTTTCATTTATTTCTTCTCCTTTTCTACTAGATCTTTAAGCTCTTTTATTTGCTCTTCAAGACGGTCAATTTCCTGCTGAATCGGGTCCGGAATATTATTTTGGTCAAGGTCATCGGGCCTTTCTCCATCAATTCTTACAACCTTTGCAGGAGCACCCACAGCGGTGGAATTTTCCGGAATGTCATCAAGTACAACAGCTCCGGCGGCAATTTTTGTGTTATCACCTATGGTAACAGAGCCTAAAATTTTGGCACCTGCGCCAACCATAATATTATTACCGAGGGTTGGGTGCCTTTTGCCCGTTTCTTTGCCGGTACCGCCCAAGGTAACTCCTTGGTAAAGAATAACATTATCACCTATAATGGTGGTTTCACCTATAACAACTCCTGCACCGTGGTCAATGAAGAAATTTTTTCCTATTTTTGCGGCAGGGTGTATTTCAATTCCTGTTTTCATTGAGCATCGCTGTGAAATCCAGCGAGCAATAAAATGCATTTTATGCCTGTAAAACCAATTTGCACGTCTGTGCATTCTGACAGCTTTTAATCCGGGATAAAGAAAAAGTATTTCAAGCACACTTGTTGCCGCCGGGTCTCTTTCTCTTACGGATGCAATATCTTCTTTTATTCGTTTAACTAATCTCATTTTTCCTCCGAAAATATAAAAACTCCGCAGTTCCAAAAGAACTACGGAGGCGTAATTACGCGGTTCCACTCCTGTTTATAACTCAGCGGTTAAACCCGGCTTTAACGCAGCCATACGCACGAGAATACTACTACTTCCTCCCGTGAGCCGTCAGACGCACTTCAAAACCGTACTCATAAGAAATTTTACAGCATTTAATTTCCTCTCTGATATGAGTCACCGGAACTTACTCTTCCTGACCGTTGCCGATATTGCCGATATTGTATTATAAAATCTGAAAAAAGTCAATAAATATTTAGTTGTAATTCTTATCTACCGTTTTCCCTACAGCTTTGAGAAGTGAATTTGAATTACTTGATGGAAGGTCGCAGCTATAATGCCAGATCATTACTCCTCCAAAATTTTTATCAATTGCGTATTGGGTTGTTGTAGCAATATCCGACGGACGATTAAACCAGAAAGTTTTATCTATCTCTTTATCATAGTAATATCCGTTCTCATCAAGCTTATCGTAATAGCTGCTATAATCATACCAATAGCGTGTTTTATCTGTTGGTCTTGCATAAAACGACAAACCAAAATCCAATTTTTCTTTTGGAATAGAGTAAAGATTAAGCTTCTTAGAGAGCTTTTGAACCTTTGCCGGTGTTGCATGGCGCCCTTCACTATCATAAACATCGTAAAGCATAATCTCAAAGCGATCAACTGCCATATATGAACCTAATGAAAGTTTAACATCCCACTCAGTAACGGCAAGTCCGAGAATTCTATCACCTATTTTACTGTCAAGACGAACAAGAAATTGATTAAAAGGAGTCCAGTTTATATAGTTAAGAGGATACTCATAATCAAAAAATACGCCATCAAAATTATATTTATCAAGCAAAGCAACAATGTTATCTTCAAGCACTCCACTTCTAAAAGCGAGAGTGTGCTGCTTGCCTTGATCGTTCATGTCATCTTCGTACTTTTCATGGCTTTCAAGAGCACTTGGGCCTAAAAGGTTAACATAAATTTTTACATCTCGTGTTCCGATAACTTTGCGAAGATTATTAAGTGCATTTTCAAGGATCTCGCTTTTTATATCAATTTGACCCTTGGCGTCAAAAGTTACACAACCAAATAAAATAACATCGGTTATTATGTCAAAATCTTCACTGTAAATTTTGCTTTCATCTTGAACATTGGTTGCTACTACGTATGACGTGACTCGAAAACTTTTGTTTTCTTCGGTTTTGTTAAAGCCCGTAATATTTGCCGCAAAAAGATTAATAAATGCCATAATTGTGGCGATAATTCTTTGCAAAACTGCCATCTCAATCATCCTTTGATAAATTACTTTGTAAAGTCTATAAGTTTTCTGCCGTCAACTATGTATTTAATTCCGCTTATAACCGTTAACACGGCGGTAATTCCCAAAAGCACGTTGCAACAAATAACAAATTTTTCATTGCTTGCCACAGGTTCTTCAATAAATGCAAGGACAAGAATAATAGCAGTGGAAAATACCATTTGTGAAATGGTTTTAAGCTTGCCTAAAATACCTGCCGGAATTACAACACCTTGAGCTGAGGCAACAAGCCTAAATGAAGTAACAAGGAATTCCCTTGTAAGTATAATCATAGGAATCCAGATATTGCAAATGCCTAAATTCATAAAAGCGAGCAATGCGGCGGTGGTAAGCATTTTATCTGCAAGCGGATCGCAAAGTTTGCCGAAAACGGTTATTTGATTTGTTTTCCTTGCAATATTTCCGTCAAGGAAATCAGTAAAAGATGCAACAAGAAAAAGAACTGCCGCCACAATAAAATGATGAGGAAATTCGACAACCATTGCTGCAAGATAAAAGGGCACCATAATTATGCGTGCTATTGTAAGTTTATTTGGTAAGTTCATTTTGAATCTCTTTTCTTATGAGTTTATATCTTTTCCTACTAAATCATAATCGTTAACGCCGATTACTTCTACATCCACAAAATCTCCGGGATTATAATCATGAGAAGATGTAAAATTTATTTTTCCGTCAATTTCCGGAGCGTCCATATAAGTTCTTCCGGAATAACTATCACTGTAGCCGTCGTAATCTTCTACTAAAACGCGGTAAATTTTGCCAACCTTTTCTTCATTTTTAAGATTAACAATTTCAAGCTGGTCGTTCATAATGATTTCACCGCGGTGATTTTTAACTTTATCATCAACTTGGTCCGGCATAATATATGCCGGCGTACCTTCCTGAGGCGAAAATTCAAAACAGCCAAGCCTATCGAATTCGATCTCATTAACAAACTCCGCTAAATTATCAAAGGCTTCTTCATCCTCGCCCGGGAAACCTACCATAAATGTAGTGCGGATAACTGCATCCGGCATAGCCTCACGAATTCTTGAAATAACATTTCTGAGATAAGCACTATCGCCTTTTCTGCCCATTCTTTTAAGGATTCTGTCATCTGCATGCTGAAGAGGAAGGTCTATATAATGAAGCACTTTAGGCTGATTTTTCATAACATTAAGGAGTTCATCTGTTATCTTATCCGGGTAACAATAAAGCATTCTTATCCATTCGATTTCATCAATTTCACAAAGAGAATTAAGAAGCTCAGGCAAACGATATTCACCATATAAGTCATAGCCATAAGCTGTAGTATCTTGAGCAATCAAAATAAGCTCTTTTGTGCCAGCCGCAGCAAGCTGCTTTGCCTCCTCAATGACCATATCAAATTCTTCACTTCTGTAATCTCCTCTGATTCCCGGAATAGCACAGTAAGTGCATCTGTTTGAACAACCGTCTGCAATTTTTAAATACGACCAATAACTTGGAGTTGTAAGTAACCTTTCACCGCAAAGAGGAAGATTATATTTATCATCCATTTGAAAAACTTTTTCACCATCAAGAACGCGATGAATTATAGAATCTATCTGACTGATAGCACCTATACCCATAACGCCGTCTACTTCCGGCATTTCGGTAAAGATTTCATCTTTATATCTTTCGCTTAGACAGCCGGCAACTATTATCTTTTTGATTATACCTTCTTTTTTCAGCTCTGCCATATCAAGTATATTCTCTATTGCCTCCGCTTTGGCTGCATCAATGAACCCACACGTATTTACAATGACCACATCTGCACCATCATAGCAATCGGTAATTTCAAATGAATTTTTATCAATTATAGCAAGCATTCTTTCGGCATCAACTTGATTTTTAGGGCAGCCCAAAGAAATCATACCCACTTTAATCATCTGAAAATTCCTCCCTTTCAGATCCTACTCTGCTGAGAGCAGTTTTTATATCCGACCAGTTATAACCAAGTCTTTGAAGTCCGGCAACCGTCTTTCTTCTCCCTTTTTCATCATTTAAGTACTTACTATATTTTGAATTAAGGAGGGTTATTATTGACTCAACGCTGTCAAATTCAACCTCTTCAAGCACCTCGTCTATAATAGCTTTATCAACGCCTCGCCGGAGCAACTCCTGTTTGATTGCGTACTTGCCCATATGCTTGGAGTTTATGAGTTTATCTCTTAAAGTTCTGGAAAAACGTTCATCGTTAATATATCCATATTCTTCCAGCTTGTCAAGTGCAATATCCGCATATTCAGGTATATGGCCCTTTGTAACTAACTTTCTTTTTAGAGCTTTTCTGCTGTTATCTCCGTAAGATAAAAACCTTAGGCCCGAGATAAACGCATATCTCGAGCCGATATCTTTAAGAAATTCAGTTTGCTTCTGCGGATCATCAATTATTTTAATGCTGTGCCAGGGGCAAGAATACCAATACTCAGCATCAACTGTATATTTATATTCGCCGTCAACGGAAATGTGAATTTTATTTATCTTTCCCGGTTTATATGATATTTCCATATTTATTATTCGTCTTCATCAACAATTATATCAAGCTTTGCACGAGCTTTTGCTTTTGTTTGCGGAATTTCGGGCTTTGGAATATCCGGTTCCTCCTTCTTTTTAGTAGAATTTTTCTTTTCTTCTTGTTCTGCTTTAACAGCTGCAAAAACCTTTTCTTCAATCTCTTTTTCAACATCGGGATTACTTTCAAGATAAGTTCTTACACTTTCCTTACCCTGACCGATTTTTGCGTCATTGTATGAGTACCATGAGCCACTCTTTTGAACAATATTATACTTAGCACCCAAATCAATAATTTCGCCTGATTTGGAAATTCCTTTACCATAGAAAATATCAAACTCTGCTTCTTTAAAAGGAGGAGCAACCTTGTTTTTTACTACTTTACATTTAGTCTTGTTACCAACAATTTCGCTGCCAACCTTAATGGACTCGGAGCGACGGACATCAATTCGCATTGTTGAATAGAATTTAAGAGCACGACCACCGGTAGTAACCTCAGGATTGCCGTAAATAACTCCAACTTTTTCACGAAGCTGGTTGATAAAAATAATAATAGTATTACTTTTTGAAACGGCACCGGCAATTTTACGCAATGCTTGAGACATAAGCCTTGCATGTAAACCTACATGGCTATCGCCCATTTCACCTTCAATTTCAGATTTGGGAACAAGAGCTGCAACCGAGTCAACAACCACAACATCAATTGCACCGGAACGAATGAGAGCCTCGGCAATTTCGAGAGCCTGCTCACCATCATCAGGCTGAGAAACAAGCAAGGAATCTATGTCAACGCCTAAGTTACGAGCATAAACAGGATCTAATGCATGCTCAGCGTCAATAAAAGCGGCTTCACCGCCTGCCTTTTGAGCCTCTGCAATAACAGTTAGAGCAAGGGTTGTTTTACCGGAGGATTCAGGACCGTAAATTTCTATAATTCTTCCTTTTGGTAAACCGCCGATACCGGTAGCGATATCAAGTGTTAACGAGCCGGTAGATATAGCCTCGATATTTAGAGTACTGCCTTCACCAAGGCGCATAACGGAACCTTTTCCGTAAACTTTTTCAATTTTTTCAAGCGCAGTCTGCAGGGCTTTTTCTTTATCTTCTGACATAACCTTAAACCTCCAAATTGATATAATACAATGTTATATTACCATTAAAATTTATCACATTGAAATTACATTGTCAAGGTATTCGGTTAAAATAATGGACAACTTGTCCATCGTTTTTAATTTTTTCGATTTTTTTGAATTAAAATAAAAAAATACTTGCATTTTATAATGTTTTCTGTTAATATATCGTTTGTTAATGACTTAAAAGGAGGTGTGACACATGGCAAAATGTGAATTCTGCGGTAAAGATGTGTCATTCGGCATCAAGGTTTCCCACTCACACAGAC
>CAVHYZ010000057.1:0-4418 GCA_963640495.1 Acutalibacteraceae bacterium | reverse complement strand
GTTGAGTCCATCAATGAGGAGTCGGCAAAGGCTACGGGCAATTATATTGATTTCGGCCCCGATTTGATGAAAAAATTCATTGTATAATGGCGGATTTTGCGATTTTTCGAGCTTTGGCAAAAAATAATTTTAAAAAAGTCTTGATTTTTTTGCACAAATCTGTTAGTATATGAAATGTTGTTTAGTATTCGTAGTTAAAGGAGGTGCCGACAAATGGCAAAATGCGAATTCTGCGGTAAAGATGTTGCTTTCGGTATCAAGGTTTCCCACTCACACAGACGTTCAAACAGAACATGGAAGCCTAACGTTAAGAGAGTTAAGGCCGTTGTTAACGGAACTCCAAAGAGAGTTTATGCTTGCACCCGTTGCCTTCGCTCCGGTAAGGTTACCAGAGCTGTCTGAGTAATAATGTGAATGAATCAGAGATTGCTTTAAGGCAATCTCTTTTTCTTTTTAACTATACGACACATTTTTATAAAGCTGACTGTATTTAAAAATTTTTTATTTATTAAACAAAATAATTTTATCAAATTTGACAGTAAAATTGTGCTTGACATTACTCTTTGTCCACTATAAATTGTGGTTAAAGTCATTTACTGTAAAACTTAAAAAAACAGTTTAATTCACGCTTGAAATTTGTTATAATATTTTTATAATAGCGCATAATGTTCGATTATTATAATTAAAATTGATAAAGAGTGAAAAAAATGACCTATTCCATTAAAGTGTCCTGCACCGATAACTCATTTAATGTGCCAAACATAATAGCTGATAAGCATTTAAGGCTTGCAAGCGGTGAGCAAATAAAAGTACTTCTCTATATTCTGCGTAAAGCAGCGGCATCGGTTACTGCCGATGAAGTAGCAAAATCACTTAAATTTAATATAAGTGATGCGGAAGATTATCTGCAATACTGGGTACTTACCGGAATACTTAGCGAAAACGATGATAATAATTTTCCTTCCGAACAAATAAAATATATTCCGAAAGAACCAATTGAAAACGAAAACAAGAATAATATTAAGCAGAATGTAAATATAGAGTTTTCCAAGCCTTCCGCTTCAGAAATAGCCGAAAGAATAAACGAAAGCCCCGAAATAGCAAATTTATTTAGAGAAATTCAGCAAAAGCTCGGCAAAACAATAGGATATGAGGGCCAATGCACATTTATTATGCTTCACGACTATTACGGCCTATCCCCCGAGGTCTTATTTATGATGGTGGACTATTGCGTGAGTATAAATAAAACGGGCTACAGTTATATGTCAAAAGTCGGCAAAGGCTGGAGCGAGCAAGAAATTGATACAATTGAAAAAGCAGCAGACAAAATAGCATCATTAAATTCTGTCGGAATATTCTGGAAAGAATTTACAGCTGAAACAGGAATAAAAAATCCTCAGCCCACGGCAACGCAAATTGTTCTTATAGAGACGTGGACAAAAAAATGGAAAATGGAATATTCTCTCATCATAAAAGCATATGAGGAAATGGCAGAACATACAGGAAAGCTCAGTTTTTCTTATATGAATAAGGTACTTGAAAATTGGCACAGTAAAGGATTTAAGAGCATTACGGATTTTGAGAATTATGAAAAATCCAACACAGATTCAAAAATGTCTATAAAAACCGATAACAGTCAATCTCCATCATATAACATAGAGGAATACAGACAAAAATCCGACAGTAAAAAACTCAAATATGAGAGGAAATCAAAATGAGCTACACACACGAAATCCTTGACGCCTGTAAAGAAATAATTGAAGCGAGAAAATTCAAGGCAGAATCTTTACAGCGAAAAAGAGAAGAAGAAGTAAAAGCAAAGATACCTAATATAGCTAAGTATCAAGTTGAAATGGCAAAAAGCGGGCTTGCAGTTATGAAAGCCATAGGAATGGGTGAAAATGCGGAAAGCTATATTAAAGAATTAAGCGAAATAAATTTGAAAATACAAAATTGTGTAAGAGATGAGCTGATTAAAGCGGGTTATCCGGCAGATTATCTTGATATTCCTTACACTTGCAAAAAATGCAATGATACGGGATTTGATGGTATTTATAGTTGCAGCTGTAGAAATGCTCTTTTAAAAAAGCTCAATTTAGGAGAGCTTTATAAAGTTTCAGCTGCTGAAAAATGCAGATTTGATAATTTTGATATTTCATTTTACCCTGATGAATATTGCCAAAATTTTGACAGCACTTACAGAGAAAAAATGCAGGAAATATTTAATTATTGTAAGGATTGGGCAGAAGATTTTGATATTGATTCGCCTTCTCTTTTCCTCCACGGTGCAACGGGCCTCGGAAAAACTCATCTCTCGCTTGCAATAGCAAATGTGGTGGCTGAAAAAGGTTACAATATTATTTACGGTTCTTCTCAAAATCTACTTTCAACTCTTGAAAGAGAAAAATTCTCCAACAATAATAGTGGAGAACAAGAGGCTAAAATTTTGAACTGTGAATTACTGATAATCGACGATTTAGGCAGTGAATTTTCAACCGGATACACTCTAATGGAAATTTACAATATTATTAACACAAGAATAAATACCTCAAAGCCCGTCATAATCAGCACAAATCTCACCGTGGAAGAAATAGAAAAGAAATATACTCAGCGAGTATTAAGCCGCATTATGGGCAATTATGTTTCACTTAAATTCGCCGGCAAAGACATAAGACAGGTAAAAAATAATTTTTAAGGGATAATAAAATGGACATTAATGTAAAACTTACGGAAGAATTTAAACTACAAAATTGGCAAGTTGAAAACGTTGTAAAGCTTCTTGATGAAGGTAATACCGTTCCCTTCATTGCAAGATATAGAAAAGAACAGCATGGCACCCTTGACGACCAGATTATCAGAGCTCTTTCCGAAAGACTTGAGTATCTTCGCAACCTTGATAAAAGGCGTGAAGAAGTTCGCAATCTTATAGATGGCCAAGAAAAGCTTACAGATGAAATTTCAATTGCTTTGGATAATGCAACAACAGTTACTGAAATTGATGACATATACAGACCTTTCAGGCCAAAAAGGAAAACAAGAGCATCTGTTGCAAAAGAAAAGGGGCTTGAACCTCTCGCTAATGAAATTTATGAGCAAAAGGCAAACTCCCCTGCTCCGATAGAACTTGCCACAAACTATATAAACGAAGAAAAAGGCGTTACAACAGCAGAAGACGCTCTCAAAGGTGCTCTTGATATAATTGCCGAAAATATATCTGATGATGCTGATATTCGCAGAAGGCTTCGCAATCTTTTCACAGTTCTCGGTGTTGTTACAACATCTGCAGTGGATCCAAAGGCAGAAAGCGTGTACACAAATTATTACGAATACAGCGAACCTGTAAATAAAATTGCCGGTCACAGAGTGCTTGCCATAGACAGAGGTGAAAAAGAAAAGTTTATCAAAGTCAGCGTTACCCTTGACAGAGTAAAAGCTTCAAACATTATTACAAATGCAACTCTTAACCCTAACGGTTCTCCCACCACGGAAGCTGTCAGGGAGGCAGGTGTTGATGCTTACGACCGACTTATTTACCCCTCAATTGAAAGAGAAATTCGCAATATGATGACCGAAAAAGCTGCTGCAGGAGCAATCAAGGTTTTTGCGCTTAACACTAAAGAGCTTCTCCTTCAGCCGCCAATCAAAGGAAAAACCGTTATAGGCCTTGACCCCGGGTACAGAACCGGCTGCAAAGTTGCCGTAGTTGACAGAACGGGTAAAGTGCTTGACACGGGCGTTATTTATGTTACTCACGGTGAAGCCCAAAGAAACAAAGCAAAAGATATTATTAAGCATCTTATTTCAAAACATCATGCAAACTGCATATCAATCGGTAACGGAACCGCATCAAAAGAAACAGAAATTTTCACTGCGGAAATACTCCATGAAATCAATGCAGATGTAAGTTATATGGTAGTAAGCGAGGCAGGCGCATCCGTATATTCAGCCTCTAAGCTTGCAGCAAAAGAATTTCCGGATTATGATGTATCATTAAGAAGTGCGGTATCCATTGCCAGAAGGCTTCAGGATCCTCTTGCAGAACTTGTAAAGATTGACACTAAAGCAATCGGTGTTGGTCAGTATCAGCACGATATGCCGTCAAAAGAACTTGATGCAGCACTTGATGCAGTTATTGAAGATGCCGTTAACTCCGTAGGCGTTGATCTTAACACAGCCTCCGCTCCACTTCTTCAAAGAGTTTCCGGTATTAATACATCTATTGCGGCAAACATAGTTGATTACAGAGAAGAAAACGGAGAATTTACCGGCAGAGCACAGCTTAAAAAAGTTCCGAAACTCGGAGCAAAAGCTTTCGAGCAATGCGCTGGTTTCCTGAGAATTGCAGAAAGCAAAAACCCTCTTGACAACACAGGTGTTCACCCAGAAAGCTATGAAGCGGCAAAGAGTCTGCTTAAGCT
>CAVHYZ010000056.1:0-12042 GCA_963640495.1 Acutalibacteraceae bacterium | reverse complement strand
ATTCTACCATAGGAGGTCTCTTTTTTCTATTGTCCATTTTTTACGGACTTGTTCACAATCGCTGTGGGAAACTGCTTTTTCATACCTATCGGAGAGCATCCCCCTCTGATGTAGCCTGTGGTTTTAAGCAAATCTTTTACGTGGAGCATTTCAATTTTCTTTTCTCCAAAAGCCTTTGCGACTTTTTTTAAATCCAATTCCTCGCAAACGGGAATGCAACACACTCCGCAGCCGTTTTTTTCTCCCGTAAACACAAGAGTTTTAAAAACGGTATCTTTATCTTTGCCCGTCTTTTTGGCAACAGATGCACCGGAAAGGTCGCTTTCATCAACATCGTAAGTCAGAGTTTCATATTCGATTTTTGCCTGCTCCAGCAGACGCATGACGTTTGTTTTTACCATAAAAACTCCTTGATGTTGCATTAAAAATGCGGAATGGGGGCTTTAGTTTATTTTCACTTCAAATCAGTGCCGTTTGGAGAAGTCATAAATTGAGGATATTGAGAGAAAGTATTAACAGTAACTTTTCCGTTTGCGTTTATGAGGGTGAATAAAAATTCGGACATATCCGTGCCATAGCTGCAGCCCACATGTCTTGCGCCGTTTATTGCCCATGTGCTGTCAGGGAAAAGAGCATTTGAAAGGTCAACAACTTTGTCGGGTGAAAGTTTATCCGGATTTTCGGCTTTGTAATTATCGCCGAGAGTTGAACCTACATCGGCAACTTTTGCTTCGCCCATCATACGGTCTGCCTCAAGGATTGCGTCACCGTTGCAGCCACCACCGGTATATACGGGGATACATGAGGAATTGTAGCCTGCCACAAGGCAAATTGAAACTCCGTCTTTTTCAGCTTTCAAAAGCATCTCGTCTCTTGATGCAGCCATTTCCTGATATTTCTTTGAAAGGGCGATTATTCCGGCATATTTTTCTTCTTTTCCACTAAACATATAAGAAACGCAATCATCGTATTGCTCAGGTAAAACCAACGCCCAAACAGAAGGCATCGTGCCGAAAACATCCCTTAAAAACACATCGTAAACTTCTTCTTTAAGATTTGGAATAAGTTTATCATTCAAAAGGGTGCAAAGACCGTTTATAACCTTTGTTTTATAGAGCATATCAAAAAGAAAACTTAATGCTTTATTATTCTTCGCAAGCATTTGATGAAGGTAAATATTTACATATTCCGGGGTGATATAAACTTTGCCGGAAAGCAAATCCGAGGTAACGTGAGTGCCTGTTACAGTGGAGCTTAAAAATACAACTCTGTTTATTTTTTGATAGCCGTATTTATACATATAGCTTACGGTTTCAATACCGCCCATGCTGGCGCAAACTATATTTACCTTGCTCTTGCCGGAGTCTTTAAGCGCCTGATTTATAAGAGTATTTATTTCATCAGCGTGGGTTAAGGGGTCAAGGCGCCAGTCATAATTATAGTAATACACATTTTCCGCACCGTAAATATCAACAGCCTTTTTTATTATTCCCATTTCGTCATTTTCGTCGAGATTTTCAACAAAATCAGGGTAATTCGACAAAGCGAGGGGATAACTTTCAACGGTAACATCGTATTTGGAATTACCGTTTTCATCGCATGCCATAAGGCCCATAATATCCATACAATATTCACAAACTTCGTCTGCAAAAGCGTTCCAGCTGCGGTGCCAAATCGCAGAGCCGATTCCCTTAAAAATCGCACTTATAAGTTCTTTTGCGTCAACACCACCGAAGGTGTTTTGCTCTTCATCCGTGCCGGCTTTGTAAGTGAGACCGCCAAAGTTCATTCCTCTTATCATAATGAAAGGATAAGATTCTGTTACGGCAGGCTCGGAAGATGAACTGCCCTGTGCAAATGCAGGAACAACACAGCCTATAATTAAAGTAAGTGCCAATATAACTGAAATAATCTTGTTTTTCATTTTTATTTTCATCTCTGCTCTCTTCTGCTATTACCACATGTTATCGGAATGTTCGCAAAATGCAACCATATCCTTAATTTCAAGTTTTGTGCCGTCATCTAAGGTAACGGTACCGTTCCACTTGCCGAAAACCTGATGACAAATATTTCCTATAAAGATAAATCTGAGCATTGTGTAATGGTCAAATGTGGGGATCATGGTCATTTCAAACTTACCGTCCTCACTCTTGAAAATCCAATCCTGACCTGTCCAATCCTTCATAACTTCTTCTTCGTTTACAAGGGTAATTTTACCCACTTTTGTACCCTTGCCGTTGTAGAAAACGGCATTTTCAATTCCGTCATCTGTGTTACCGAATCCCCAGCCTATTTCAAAGCCGAAAATGCTGCCGTCCTCAAGGGTTGTGCTGCCGTTACCCCACCACCAATCTTCGTGGAAAGGCCATACACCACGGCCCCAGTCAAGCACGCAATAGGAATTATCTTCTTTGCCCTTGAATTCAAAATTAATGTCGCCGTATTCAACTGTGCCGGTAGCTGCCATGCAGTTTACCTTTTGGTTATAGTAGAATTGATCTTCTTTGTTAAACGGAACAGCCATTATAAGAGAATCGTGCTCCGGAAGCATATCAAGGGTAATATCAAGTTTAAAATCTTTGAAACCTTTTTTGCCTGTAAATTTAATGGTTCTCTTTTCTTTTGTAACATCAAGCTCTAAATCAAAATTGCCTCTCTTAAATGAATAGCTGTGAGCTGCCATGGCATCTTTGCTTAAATTCATTCTGCCGAAGGTAAAAAGATTTAACATCATTGTGCTATATTCTTCTCCGGTTTCAAGGTCAAAAAATCCAACGGTAACGGCACCGCCGAGGGAAATGTCGGCAATGGTGATTTGCACGCAATATTTGTCATTTGAGATTTGATAAAAATCCCATTCTTTAATGCGTGTTGCATTTGCTCCGATTTTTGAGCGATCATAAGCAAACTTATTTTGGAAGCACCAGC
Source organism: Acutalibacteraceae bacterium (assembly GCA_963640495.1). Taxonomy (GTDB): domain Bacteria; phylum Bacillota; class Clostridia; order Oscillospirales; family Acutalibacteraceae; genus CAG-177. The sequence continues at coordinate 9,114 of CAVHYZ010000056.1, read as the reverse complement.
CTGTTTTGTTAAGATAACCTTTTTCGTTTAGCAGGGGAATGTTTTCGGTAATTTCCTCATAAGCTGCGAAAGAATTTATGCTGAGAAGGGGCGCAACAAGCAAAACAAGGCTCAGCATAAGGGATAAAACTCTTTTTAACGTTTTTTTCATTCTTTTACCTCTCCTTTCGGGTTGCCCCAAAAATTCCCATCTATTTTATCATACATATTGTTCATTTTCAAGAAAAAGACAGTTAATAACTAAAACTTGAATTATTTATAATATAGGTGTATAATATGCGTAAATATGCTTAAAATGGGATAATGGCGAATGCCGTAATCTTACAACAATTTTAGAATGAGGCATTAAAAATGCAGGCCTATTTTGATAACAGCGCAACCACCAAACCTTGCCCGGAGGCAGTGGAGGCAGTTGCAAAAACCTTAACTGAATATTGGGGCAACCCCTCCTCCCTTCACTATGAGGGAAACAAGGCAAATAAGGTGCTGGAAGATGCCCGCAGTGCCGTTGCAGGCAGGCTTTCCTGTGAAAGCCGTGAAATTTTCTTCACCTCCGGCGGTACGGAAAGTAATAATTTGGCTCTTTCGGGCGCTGCCTATCAAATGAGAAGGCAGGGCAAAAGAATTGTTACCACAAGCATAGAGCATCCGAGTGCCGATGAAACCTTTGACAAACTTGCACAGGAAGGCTTTGAAGTAATTAAACTCAAAGTAAACAGTGAAGGCAAAATAAACGAGCAAGATTTATTTAATGCCGTTACGGCAGACACAATCCTCATCTCTATGATGCTTGTTAATAATGAAATCGGCTCGATTATGCCCATCCAAATGGCGAAACGAGCTGCTGCAAGGGCGAAAAGTTCGGCCATTATCCATTGTGACGCGGTGCAAGCTTTCGGAAAAATGCAAGTGAAACCCTCTGCCCTCGGTGTTGATTTAATGAGCGTCAGCTCCCATAAAGTTCACGGCCCAAAAGGCGTAGGTGCTTTATATATTCGTAAGGGTGTTAAAATCAAGCCCCGCACTTACGGCGGCGAGCAGGAGCTTAAAATTCGCCCGGGCACAGAGGCAATGCCCGCCATTGCGGGATTCGGAGCAGCGATAAAAGCTATGCCGGATATAAATTCGGAGCTTAAAAAAACAAAAGAGCTTAAAAATTATATGCTTTCGCAATTTGATAAAATCGGCGGCATAAAAATAAATTCCCCTGCGGACGCTTTGCCCTTTGTAACGAACATATCCGTTATGGGCATTAAATCCGAACCAATGCTGAATTATCTTTCCGATAAAGGAATATGCGTTTCCTCCGGCTCTGCCTGCTCAAAAGGCAAAAAGAGCCATGTGCTTACGGAAATGGGCCTTGACCATGACAGAATGGAAAGCCCTGTCAGAATCAGCTTTTCCAGATATACAACAAAAGAAGAAATAGATTATCTTGCTCAAATGATTGCAAAAGCAAAATCGGAAATCCGAGCAATAAAATAACGGAGAAATAAATGAAAGAAGTTATCCTTATTAAAAACGGAGAGCTTGCCCTTAAAGGACTTAACAGAAGAACTTTTGAGGATTTGCTCATCAAAAATATGAAGCACAGGCTCAGCCCTGTTTCAAAATTCAAGTTTACCGTTGCTCAGTCCACCATAGTGGCAGAGTCTCTTGACGAAAACGCAGACCTTGACAGTGCAGTGGAGCTTGTAAAAAAAGTATTCGGTATTGCCGCATTTTCAAGAGCCGCCGCAGTAGAAAAGGATTTTCAGGTAATTCTCAAATGTGCGGAAGAATACCTTGCAGATGACCTTATGTGTGCCGAAACTTTCAAGGTTGAGGCAAAGCGGTCAGATAAAAAATTCCCACTTAATTCTCCCGAAATATGCAGAGAAGCAGGCGGATATCTTCTTAACAAATTCCCTCACTTAAAAGTTGACGTTCACAACCCGGATATTACGGTTAATATAGAAATAAGAGATGAATTTGCTTATGTTCACGGCAAGCAGATAAAGGGTGCGGGCGGCATGCCCACAGGCTCAGCAGGTAAAGCGGCACTCCTTATTTCCGGAGGCATTGACAGCCCCGTTGCCGGCTATATGATGGCAAAAAGAGGGCTTGAGCTTACGGCGGTTCACTTCGCTTCCCCTCCCTACACCGGCGAAAGAGCAGAGCAAAAGGTTCATTCTCTCCTTAAACAAGTTGCAAAATACAGCGGGCGTATAGGCCTTTGGGTTGTTCCTTTTACCGAAATTCAAGAGCAAATCAAAGATAATTGCCCTGAGGATATTTTTACGGTGGTTATGCGCCGTATGATGATGAGAGTAGCTCAAATAATTGCCGAAAGAGAAAGAGCGGGCGCCCTTATTACCGGCGAAAGCGTGGGGCAGGTTGCCTCACAAACCATGCCTGCCATTGCCTGTACGGATTTTGTATGTAAAATTCCCGTTTTCAGGCCTCTTATAGGTATGGATAAAGACGAAGTTATTGAAATTTCCAGAAAAATAGAAACTTTTGATATATCGATTCTTCCTTATGAGGATTGTTGCACTGTGTTTACACCTAAGCACCCTCGCACAAGGCCAACCCTTGAATATGTTGAAAAAGCAGAAGAAGTCTTTGACTATGCTCCGATGGTGGAGCAAGCCGCAGCACAGGCAAGATTTGTGCTTATAGACAACAAATGATACGGCGGTGACAAAATGGCTGTTTGCGAAATACTTTCCGTTGGGACTGAAATTTTGCTTGGGGATATTCTTAACACTAATTGCAGATTTCTTTCTTCTTCTCTTGCGGCCATGGGAATATCCGTTTTGCATCACACCACTGTGGGCGATAATTACGAAAGGCTTGCCGATGCCGTTAAAACCGCTCTTTCACGCAGTGATATAGTTATTGCCACGGGAGGCCTTGGCCCTACACCCGATGACATTACCAGAGATGTTTGCTGTAAAGAATTCGGCTTTGAGCTTAAATTTGACGAATCCATAGCAAACAAAATCAAAAATTATTTTGAAAACAGCGGCAGAAAAATGCCCGAAAGTAATTTAAGGCAAGCCTATGTTCCCGTAGGCGGCACTGTTTTTGAAAATAAAAGGGGAACCGCTCCCGGCCTCGGTATGAAAAAAGGCGGCAAATGTCTTGTAATAATGCCCGGCCCTCCTTATGAAATGGCTCCCATGTTTAACGAACAGGTTGTTTATTACCTTGAAGAATTTCGCACCTGCACAATTATTTCCCACGAAATTCGCACAATCGGCCTTGGGGAAAGCGCAATGGCTGAAATTGCAGGGGAACTTCTCAATATGAAAAATCCAACTGTTGCCCCATATTGTAAAATGGGCGAAAGTTATTTAAGAGTTTCTGCAAAAGCGGAAACGGCCGAAAAGGCAAACGAAATGACAAAGCCCATAATCGATGAGCTTAAAAAGAGGCTCGGAGATTATGTTTACGGTATAGATATTCACGGCATTGAAGAGAGAGTTGTAAAACTCCTCAAAGAAAACAATCTCACCCTCGCCGTTGCGGAAAGCTGCACGGCAGGCTATATTGCCAAAAGAATAACCGATATACCCGGCGCAAGCTCCGTTTTTCACTACGGTATAGTCAGCTATTCAAACGATGTTAAAGAAAAAGCTCTCGGTGTAAAGAGCGAAACTCTAAAAAAATTCGGTGCAGTCAGCGAAGAAACGGCAAGAGAAATGGCTGCGGGCATACGCAGAGTTTCCGGGGCGGATATAGGCATTTCCGTTACGGGGTTTTCCGGCCCGGATTCCGATGAAGAGGGCAAAGCACCGGGCTTGATTTATGTGGCACTTAATGCAAAAGATTACGCCCTTTGCGAAAAAATTGAAACAGGAAAAAACGACAGAGAATATAACCGATTTGTTTCCGCATCACGAGCACTTAATTTAGTAAGAAAATATGCAGAAAAGGAGGTAAAAAATGAAGAAAAATAAAACTTTGGATATTATTTGTATTGCCCTTGCGGTTGTTACCGTTTTATTTGCGGGCCTTGCAATAAAAAATGTGATTACCGACAAAAAAGAAGGCGATGGTATCAGCAGTGAGGCTGCGGCAGTGGCCTTTTCCGGAGAGGTTGAAACAGACTCTCTCGGCACAAAACTCAGCTCTCTTGTTGCAAACAATATGAAAAACGCAAGTTACCCCGACGGTATACTTGATTCATTAAAAGCCGCCTATGCCGCAAGCAATAATATTGAAGGCTGGCTTACAATTCCCGGCACGGAGATTGACACTGCGGTTATGCAGGGAAGTGATAACTCTCGCTACCTTAAATATGATTTTTATGAGAGATACACCACTGAAACATCTTCTCTGAATTACGGCAACATTTATCTTGATTATCGCTGCAGAAATGACGGTGTTCTTTCAAAAAATATGGTTATCCACGGCCATACCACCGGCAAATCCGACGGCATTTCGAAGCAGTCTTTCCGCTCTCTTTATAATTATCAGGATGCAGAGTATTACAAAGAGCATCCCATTATAAAATTCAGCACCCTTTACGGAGAATATACCTATAAAATATGTGCTATATTCTATTCAACCACTCAGACCTCGGCAGATAACGGTTACTTTTTCAATTATATTTACCCCGATATGTCGGGCAGCAACATGACCGGCTATATTAAGCAGGTTAAAGAAAGAATGCTTTACGACACGGGCGTATCCCTTGAAAACACCGATAATATAATTACCCTTTCCACCTGTATCTATGTTTACGGTAAAAGTGTTGATACAAGGCTTGTTGTTGTGGGCAGGCTGCTTCACGACGGCGAAGACGAAACCGTTGACACCTCCCTTGTAAAAGATAACCCTGATTATCGCAGGCCTCAGGTGTGGTACAGCAATAACGGTAAAACCAATCCCTATAAAAATTCCGAAAAATGGCAGCCCAGCGCTGAATAATGCGGCATAACCTAATCAATGTATAAGGAGAAACGCTATGTCAGACGAAAACAAAATGCCTGAATCTAAGCCGGAAATCACTTCTCTCAGTGATGAAGAAACCATAACGGAAATAGATCTCGGCAATTTCCTTGCAGATGAAACAAGCAAAGAAGTTATCTATGATGGCTTCCATGATGATATTGCAAAAACAGAAAAAAGCCTTGAAGATGAGCTTCAGAGCCTCTATGATGATATTATGAGCACAGGCCCCGTTACCATTGTGCCTAAAAAAATACAAGAAATTGTTGCAGAGGAAAAAAAGCCCACGTCGGAGCTTGAAAGCATGTGGATGAGCCCGGCAGACTATATGGAAATCCCCGAAGCACCGATTAAGTCCGAATCAAACATTGTAGAGCCTGAAAATTCACCTGCCGTAGATAATGCAAAAGACGATATTTTCGGCATGATTGAATCACTTAAATCCGACACGGAATCCGAAAAAGGGTTTGACAGTATCCTTTCGGATATCGAATCAAATCAAAATATCACTCCGGTAAACACAGACCTTAAAGAAACAGAAGAGCTTACAAAGGACTATGTGCCCGCCCCCGAGCTTCCCGATCCTCCTGCCGTAACACCTGTGCCAAAAGAAAAGCCCAAAGCCATTGATACAAACAGCGCAGAATTTAAAAATGAGCTTGCGGCCCTTTTAGGTGACGAAGAGGAAGAAGAAGCAATAGAAATTCCCGTGGAAGAAATACCTGAGGAAGCTCCTGCCAATGAAGAAAAATTCACCGTAAATATACCCGATGATGATATAGTTGATTTGCCTGAGAATACGCCTTATGATTCACTCATCACCCAGCACAGGACTGTGGGAGTAGTTCCCACGGAAATTATTGAGGATGACGGCAAAATCTCAAGAAAAGAGAAAAAACAGGCAAAACTTGACGCAAAAATTGCGGCAGGTAAAAAGGTGGACGGCAAGGGCGGAGATATTGTTCGCCGCATTGTGCTTGCTGTTTCGATTATTACAATTATCGTAAGCAGCGGAATTCTTGTTAAAACTTACATTTACGAACCTTATGTTTACAAGAAAAATGAATCCGAACTTTCAGACAGCCTTGACGTTGAGGTTACAGGCACCGTTGACAAGGTAACAGACAGCAGCGAGGATTCAAAATATCCTACGGGTATGCTTGCAAAATATAAGCAGCTTTACGATATAAACTCCGACATTAGAGGCTGGATTTCAATACCCTCTCTTGAAATAAATCTTCCCGTAGCACAGGGTGAAGACAATGATTATTACCTTCACAGAAACATTTATAAAAAGAGCACAAGCTACGGCGTTCCTTTCTTTGACTACAGAGTCAAAGATTTCCAAAATCTTCATAAAAATACGGTCATTTACGGCCACAATATGCGCCACGACGACTTAATCTTCGGCCTTCTTGAAAATTACAGAGAGATTGACGGCTTTAAGTCCGCCCCCACAATAGAGTGTAACACCATTTACGGTGATTTCACTTGGAAAGTTTATGCCGTATTCATTACTAACTCCAAAGCAAGCCAAGATAACGGATATCTCTTCCCCTATAATTTCATTGACATAAGTGATGCGCAATTTGCAAGTTATATAGAAGAGGTTGATAAGCGTAAATTTTACACTACCGGCGTAGATATTAACGAAACGGATAAAATTCTTACCCTCTCCACCTGCTGTTATGACTTTGACGACGCAAGGCTTGTTGTTGTGGCAAGGCTTTTAAGAGACGGCGAAAGCACTTCAGTTGATACTACTCTTGCAGTTAAGAATGATAACCCAAGATACCCACAGGCGTGGTATGATGCAAATAAAAAAACCAATCCTTACTCAGGCGCATCAAACTGGAACCCATACGGTTCATAATAATAAGCAGAGCGATTGCTGTGGATGAGTAATTGCTCTCAGCTCTGAAATTTAGCTCACAGGCAGAAACCCAAAACTGAAATTCAGATGAAAGGAGCTGATATTATGGCCGGAAAAGTTTATCTCTTTCTTCCCGAAGGTTCAGACGGCAGTGCAATAGCTGCCCGGATTCCCGTAACGGAAACTAAAAATTACGGTGATGAAAAAGGAACTGTAAGGGAGGCGATAAGCGCAGCCGCAGAGGGCGAAACTTCAATCATTGCTGCCGAAACAGAGCAGTTTATGAATTTTAAGCTTCTTCTTCTCAAAGGGCTATCCGTCAGAATTCTCCGATCTTCAAAAATATCAGCACAGGTGGGCTCAAGTCTGCCGGAAAAATCAAAAGAATATTACCTTCACACAGCAATACCCGAGGGTGGCGAGGCCTTTGCATCCGCAGATGGCCTTTATTCTCCCATATCCTGTAAAGTCGGAAAAGGCAAAGTAATACTTGTGCCATTAGATGAAAACAGGCTTGCTCAGGCAATTGAAGCAGGTGCAATTTCCACCGAAGAACCTACAAAAACTTCAAAAGAAAGGCTTGCGGAAAGCCTTGACAAAGCAATAGCATCGGGCAAAAAAATTGCCGTTGCGGATTTCGGTAAATCTGCGGCGCTCATGGCGGTGGTAAACAGCCTCGGTACCGAACAAAATACTTTTGTAACCGTTACCGCACTTACAGATGTAAAATACGGCGCAAAAGATTTTGAGGCAAGCCTTGCAAAATCCGCAAAAGAAACAGCCGGGTGTGATTTCGGCGTTGTTGTTTCCGAGCTCAGTGAAGAGGGCGTTACCATTTGCGTGTCCGATTCCGAAACGGCAAGGGTTGAAAAAATCTCCGCCGCAGAGGGTGAAGATGCAAAGCATTTGCTCGCTGCTGCCGTGGTAAGGCTTTGTGAAATGATTTGTGACGCAACGGAAGAAGGAGCCATCAGCGCTCCGGCAATAGGAATTCCCGGCATTTCGCAAAAAGCCTTTATTATTCTTATTTCCTGTTTAGGTGCCGCATTTATTGCCTGCCTTATAATTTGCATAGTTCTGTTTGCGAAAGCTCCGGAAAGTGTTTCAACGGATAATTCAACAGATGGTTATTCCAACACAGAGGAAGATATTGTCAATATGGGTGAGGTTTCACCTTTCCTTGACGGCGATATTACCATCACCGAATCGAATACAGACTCCACTTTAATTGATTCTTTTGATAATTATACAACCTACCCGGGAAGAAACTCTGACGGTGAGGGAGCTCAGGCTGTTTTTACTACCATGGCAACAACTTACGAAGATGAAATAAACTCAGCCGCCGAAGAGGTTGTAACAGATGAAAACGGTAATATATTAGAAACAACTACCTCTGCCCCGAAAGGCAAATTTGTGTTTACCGTTTACGGGTGGGGCCATGGCGCAGGCATGAGCCAAGACGGTGCAAAAGCACTTGCAAGAAGCGGATATACCTGCAACGAAATTCTTACTTATTATTACCCAAACACAACAATAATGACCGACCGCAACACTCCTATGTATATTGAACAGCCCGACGAAAACGGCGAAGGCGGTTATACTCTGCTCGCTTTCCTTTGCAGAACCGTTAAGCAGGAAATCGGTGACGGTGCTCCCTACGAAGCATTAAAAGCTCAAGCCGTGGCGGCGTACACTTACGCTATGTATCACAACAATTTCGGCGCAGGTCAAACAATGGATGCGGATTATGCTTATGAAGGCACTACCGTTGAAAGCGCCGTAATGGACGTGCTCAATATTACATCTGCCGACCAGCAGCCCCATGCAAATTACATCAGCTATAACGGTAAATATGCTAATGCCGTTTATTACGCAAACTGTGCCGGCACAACAACTTCCTCCGTTAATGCTTGGGGAGGGTCAAATATTTCCTACCTTTGCGGCGGCGTAAGCAGCCCGGAAGAGGTCAGCATAACAACTTATGAAATATCGGCAAATGATATGAAAAAGAGAATTCAATCCTATGCAAACTCAAATGGACTGAGTGTTGATTTCAGCGGCAGCCCTGCAAACTGGCTTGATATTATAAACCATGACGGCTCATACAGCGATGCGGTAGGCTACGTAGGCGAAATTGCAATTTGCGGTAATACCCTTTCCGGTAATACCTTCAGAACAAGCGTTATGGGCGGCAAACTCCGCTCCCATTGCTTTACAATACAATATGTGACAGAATAAAAAAGCTCCCTTTGGCGGTTCGCCATAGGGATTTTTAGAAAACAAGAAAATTTCATAGGCTGACA
>CAVHYZ010000055.1:2734-12232 GCA_963640495.1 Acutalibacteraceae bacterium | reverse complement strand
CACAAAATGTGAGCTGCTATATAAATTATTTAAGAAACGCTTTCACATCTTTTTCATAATGACCACTGTCTTGATAACCGTTTTCAGTTTTCTGACATTCGCCCCATTTACGAGCAATCTCTTCTTTACTGTCAATTAAGATATTTGCTCTTTCAAAGCCGTCTTTACTACCTTTAAGGCACCAATCACTACTCCACATTCCATGACCTGTGGCTTTATATGTCCAAAGGAACCAACTCATTCCACAATTTTCCATAGTATTAAAACAATTATTCCAAGTGGTTGACTTGTGAGGATAAAACTCGCCCATCATAAGTGGTGAGTTTAAGTAATAAAGCCTTGTGAGATATACGAAAAGATTAAATATAAAATTTGAATTCTGATAGAAATGTACTTGATAAACTACATTTTTCCAGCCCTTTATTGCTTTGTGCGGAGCTGCTGCAGCAGTCCAAATACATTCAATTGAAATTAGATGATCATTATCAACTTTTCTTACAGTATTATAAAGTCGAGTATAGATACTTTCATTATTTATTCTTCTTTTAACTTCTGTACAATCAACATCACACATAGGCTCGTTAAGAAGGTCATACATAGCAACAGCAGGTTCATCTTTGAATCTTGTAGCAATAGCAGTCCAAAGTTCATCGGTAAGTTCACGGTAACGTTCACCCTGCTCGCTGTCTTCATATAATCCGCATGATTTAGTTTTACCACTATGAGGCGCATCACTTTGATAACCTACTGCACCATGCAAATCAAGCACAACATATATTTCTCTCTTAGAACATTCTTCAACAATCCAATCAAGGCGTGAAAAGTCCCAATTTCCTTCTTCATCTAATATTTTGGTACCATTATCATCATAATAGAAATTACGATACCAAAAAGGAACTCTTACACAGTTAAATCCCATTTCCTTTATACAATCAAAGTCGTATTCTGTAATAAAATTATCGTAATAAGTATTAAGAAGGTTATAGGCTTCAGTTTGGCCAAAGCGTTCGGTAAGTGTTTCGATAACCTCATAGTTATCACTAGCGCCTTCATAAGGGCAAAGCCAATCTTCAAATATAAGCCATGCACCGAGATTTACGCCTCTTAGAGTAATTTTTTCACCCAAACGATTTACTATATATCTACCTTTAGATGTGAGAAAATCCAAATCTGTAAATCCCGTAACTTCGCTGCCGTCAACAGATTTATCATCTATTATCATATCAGCAAAAGATGTTAAGCATGAGGTAAAAATCATTGCTAAAGCTAAGATAAAAGATATAATAGGTCTTAATTTTTTCATATAGATAGCTCCCCTCTTTTTTAAAATCATATCACCTATTATTAACATTGTCAACTGAAAAGGTAATCGAAATTTATCTTTAAATTTTATATAAATACTTTACTTATTGTTATACTTGTACTATAGTATTAAAAAAAGGAGGATAGTTATGAATAGAGAAGAATTTGAAAAAATTGACGCTTTTGGAATCGGAGCTCCAAATACTGCTTTTGCTAAATATTTTATAGGTGAGTCTTTTCTTAAGCCTCTTACCGATGTAAGTAATAATGAATTTCCGATTTTTAATGTTAGCTTTGAGCCTGGATGCAGAAACAATTGGCATATACATCATGCTACATCAGGTGGCGGTCAAATTTTAATCTGCCAAGCAGGTGAAGGCTGGTATCAAGAATACGGAAAAGAGCCTGTAAGCCTTGTACCCGGAACGGTAATTGTTATACCGGCTAACGTTAAGCATTGGCACGGAGCAAAAAAGAACAGCTGGTTTTCTCACATTACTTTTGAACCTCCCGGCGAAAATAAATCAAACGAATGGCTTGAAGCTATTACAGATGATGAATACAACAAATTGGAGGACTAAAAATGGCAAAAATTGAACAAACTGCTGGTAGAGATTCTTTGGGAGAGTTTGCACCTGATTTTGCTCATTTTAATGATGATATTCTTTTCGGTGAAAATTGGAACAATAATGATATTGATGTTAAAACGAGATGCATAATTACCGTTGTAGCATTGATGAGCTCCGGGATAATAGACTCATCTCTAAAATATCACTTGCTAAATGCAAAGAATAACGGCGTTACCCAAAAAGAAATTGCAGCGATTATCACTCATGTTGCCTTTTATGTAGGCTGGCCGAAGGGTTGGGCGGTTTTTAATATGGCAAAAGAAATTTGGAAAATTGAAGAATAGAAAATACCTCTGAGCTTTTAAAAAAACTCAGAGGTTATTATTATCTATATTTAGAAAGCAATTTAATTGCATCCTCACAATCAGTTTTAAAGTCAAGCACATCAGCCTCTATGGTGCAAGTTTCTATTCCCGCCTCAATTAAAGGCTTAAAGAATAAATCTTGATCAAACTCATCAGTTTCTTTGGGATAAATGCGTTTTTTATTAAGATTTGCAGCAGGATATGGATTTGATGTGTGAGCGTGAACAATCCAATCTTTATATACCGGAATGACAGAAAACGGGTCGTCAGAAGCTAGCATATGCTTTACATCCGCAAGTACTTTAATATTATTTGATTCTGATCGTTTTGCAATATCTATTCCGTGGGCTATTGTGTTTATAACATTGCACTCTTCTTTTCGTAAAGGCTCAATAGGAACAGTTATACCTGTTTTTTCAGTAAGCGGCACAACAAATTCTTTAAGAAAAAATACTATTTCTTCCCTTGCGCTTTCAATCGGAATACTTAAATCATCCCTTTTTCTTGCCCCTGAGGATCCGAAAACAAGATATTTAATATTAAGGATTTCGGCACGATAAAAGAGTTTTTCAAGATAATCTTTTATCTTTTCATAATTCTTTTCAAGACCGGTTACTTTCATTCCAATAAAACAATTTGCAGAAAGAATTGGAATACCGGCATCTTTGAATTTATTAAAAGTATTATCATCCATTTTCACAATTTCTTGACAATTACTTTCAACATAATCAAAACCGGCTTTTTTTGCAATAAGCAATCTTTCATAATTTCCGCTGACACAAGCACCGATTTTCACGCTAATTCTCCTTCGCCTTTTTTAGCATCTCTTTTGCGGTTTCAAGCTGAAGAGTTGTAATTGAATTACCTGCAGTAATCCGTGCAATTTCAGCTGCACTACCATCAAAATCAAGAGGAATTACATTCGTAAACGTTCCTGAATCACTCACTTTTTTCTCAATCTTAAGATGACAATCAGCCTGTGCGGCAATTCGAGGAAGGTGTGTTACGCAAATGACTTGCCTGCCCTTAGATACCTGATAAAGTTTAAGAGCAATTTTCTCAGCTGCAGAGCCACTGACCCCTGTATCAATTTCATCAAAAATTAAGGTTTCTACACTATCTTTATCCGAAAGAACATTTTTGATAGCAAGCATAATTCTTGAAAGCTCACCACCGGAAGCAATTTTCGAAATAGATTTCGGTTCTTGGCCGGGGTTTGCACTAATAAGAAATTCAACAGTTTCCGCGCCTTTAGATGTCATTGGAGTCTTTTTAATATCAACTTTAAATTTCACATAGGGCATATCAAGAAAAGTAAGTTCATTTGTAACCTGTTTTTCAAACTCTTCTGCTGCGTTTTTTCTCAAATTTGAAAGTTTCTCAGCAAGTTTCTTAACGGAAGCGGATTTTTTATATAATTCATCTTCAAGGTAGGTTATTTTTTCATCTGACATTGCTATAGAAGATTTCTCTTCCTTTGAATTCTTCAAAGTTTCAAGTATTTCTTCTTCGTTTTTTCCGTATTTCATAGATAAACGGTATATAACATCAAGTCTATCGTCAATTTCACTCATTCGAGAAGGAGAATAACTAAACCCCTCAGTAAGCTCTCGAACCGAAGATGCTGCATCTGAAAGTTCTATTGAAAGACCTTTAATAGTTTTAGCAGGTTCTAAGGCTTTATCATAATATTCTGCAGCTTTTTCAAGTAGAGATGCACAATCTGACAACGACTCGGAAATACCACCATCGGAACATAATGCAGAATATGATTTTTCCAATAGCTTTTGTATTTTTAAGCTATTTTCAAGCAAAATTTTTTCTTTTTTTAGAGATTCAACTTCTCCAATTTTGATATTAGCTTCACTTATCTCTTTTATTACATAATCAAGATAATCTTGTTTTGCAGCTTTTTCATCTCTTGAATCATAAAGTGTATCAAGTTCTTTTTTAGTTTTAATTAATGAGTGAAATGCATTTTTATAATCATTTAAAAGACTGTTGTTATCCGCCATACTGTCAAGATAAGATAAGTGTTTCTCGGGATTAAGTAGCGCTTGGCTGTCATGCTGACCGTGAATATTTATCAAATAAGCTCCTAGTTCCTTTAATTGCCCTACAGTTACAGGCCAGCCATTTACTCTGCAAGTGTTTTTGCCGCTTAGACTTATAGACCTGCTTATTGTTAAAGAATTATCTTCTGTTTTTTCAATTCCAAGATCTTCTAAGCACTTTATAACATCTTTACCTAAATCACAAAACGAAGCAATAACTTTTGCGTTGTTTGTTCCACTACGAATAAGCTCTTTTGATGTTCTTTCGCCGAGTATTGCATTTATGGAATCAATAACAATAGACTTACCGGCACCTGTTTCGCCGGTAAGTATGTTTAAGCCTTTATCAAACCTTAGACTAGAATTTTCAATGACTGCTATATTTTCAATTTTTAAGTCAAGCAGCATAATCTTATCCTCTTATAATTAAGCAATAATAGTTTCAATTTTTGATTTGATGCTTGAAGCAGCATCAACATTGCGACAAACTATAAATATAGTATCGTCACCGGCAAGAGTACCGACTATTCCATCCACTGCCATAGCATCTAAAGCAGCACATGCAGCATTTGCCATACCGTTATAGCATTTTATAACAATCATATTTCCCGCAAAATCTACTGATATAACGCTATGCTGAAATACGCTTTTATATTTGCTGTTAAGCTCTCCACTCTCACCTTTATTAACAGTATAACATGATCTTCCAAGTTCATCAGGCTTTTTAATAAGCCTTAAATCTTTTATATCCCTTGATATTGTTGCTTGAGTAGTGCCATAACCCTCAGCATTTAATTTTTCAAGAAGTTCGGTTTGAGTAGAAATACAATTAGAGTTTATAAGTCTTAATATTGCTTCATGTCTTTGCTTTTTCAAAACAATCTTCCTTTCATCTGCCTTGGGCAAGTTTCTTGTAAAGAATATCTATAAAGTTATCAGATTTTATTCTAATAAAATCTGCTGTCAAATCTGCACTTGATATAACAATTTTACAGTCACCGGTAATTTTAACAGGAGAAGCGCCATCATTTGAATAATAAAGGTTTTGTTTTTCACCGGAAGAAACGGTAATTATATCTTGAGGTTTAAAAATAATTGATCTGCCAAATAAAGAATGAGGGCAAACAGGAGTATAAATAATGCTTTCGAGCTCCGGATCAACAACGGGCCCTCCTGCAGAAAGAGAGTAAGCGGTTGAGCCTGTGGGAGTAGCTAAAATAATACCATCGCAAAGTGAACAATTAAAAACATTGCCGTTTAATGCAATTTCTATATCGGACATTCTTTGTTTTTCTTCATTAGTAATAAAACAATCATTAAGAGCGTAACCTTTTGAAACAAGATTTTCGCCTTTATAAACTTCTGTTTTTAACATGTGTCTTCTATCAAGGACATAGTCGCCATCTATAAGTTTTGAAAGAAGATTTAGTTCATCGTCCTCAAGCCCGGCCATAAAAGCAAGCCTACCCGCATTTATACCAAGGATAGGTTTTCTGTATTTAACAGCTTCTTTTGCGGCATGAATAATCGAACCGTCTCCACCAACAGCAATTACAGCATCGCACTTAGGTAAAGCAATACTGTAATCCTCAAATACAACATCTATTTTGTCAAAATGCTTGAAATAAGCTGTATCAAGATAACATTCCGTATTAAATTCTTTTAAAATCTTGCAAATTTCAATTGTAATATTTTTAGCCTCAGGCCTAGTTGTATTAGGCATAAGTACAATTTTCAATTTAGCTCCCCCTCAATCAAGAGTATTATGTGAATTTTCAACAAGAGTATGAATATTGCCTTGCCAAATCATAGTAGGATTTTCTTTTTTGCAAATATACATTAAGTATTCTATATTCCCTTCAGGTCCTTTAATAGGAGAATAATCAACTCCAATTACATCAAAACCTGCAGATAAAGCAAAATCGGTAATTTCTTTAACAACATTCTCATGAACGGTTTTATCACGAACTACACCCTTTTTGCCTATATTTTCTCTCCCGGCTTCAAATTGTGGCTTAATAAGACAAACAGCTTTACCATTATTCTTCAAAAGATCTCTCATAACGGGAATAATTTTTTTTAGAGATATAAAGGAAACGTCAACGGATGCAAAATCGATTTCATCAGGAACATGTTCTTTCGTAACATACCTAAAATTAGTGCGTTCAAGATTCACAACTCTTTCGTCAGTGCGAAGTTTCCAAGCAAGCTGACCGTACCCAACATCTATGGAATATACTTTTACGGCACCGTTTTGCAACATACAATCAGTGAATCCGCCAGTTGAAGCACCTATATCCATACATTTACAACTATTTAAGGAGAGATTAAAAGATTTCATTGCCTTTTCAAGTTTCAATCCTCCTCTACTTACATAAGGATTAACGGAACCTTTAATTTCAATCTTATCATCTTCCTTAACAGGTGTACCACCTTTTAACTGTTTTTGACCATTAAGGTATACACTGCCTGCCATAATCATAGCTTTAGCTTTTTCTCTTGAATCAGCAAGACCGCGCTCATAAACAGCTATATCTAACCTTAATTTATCACTCATTCCGCGACCTCATTTTTTATAATTTCATATATAGAATTAAAGTCCAACTTATATTTTTTCATTAAACTATCAACAGCAGCGTGTATGACAAACTCATCATCAATGGCATTATGATAATATTTACATTTATAATTTTTTTCAAGAAGCATAGCACCTATTTTTTCGCCAACACTTCCACCCTTCATATTTTCTTCAAAAAAGTAAATATTTTTACAATTATTAACGGCATAAATAACATCAGTTGAAATTGGCTTAATTTTATTTAGTTTAATTATTTTAACATTAATACCGACTTTACTCAGTTCATTTTGAGCTTTTAAAGCTTCAAAAAACATTCTGCCATAAGCAATTATGGCTATATCAAAATCATTATTGCCAACAATTTCAAAATCTTCTTCATTAAGATTTTCAATATTTACATCCTTTGGCATTGATCCTCTCGGATATCTGATAACAACAAGATTTTTGTCCTTATAAAAAGCGTTATATAAGTCTTTCTTTAAATCTTTATATGTAGCAGGCGAATAAATGGTAGTATTAGGTAAAGCTTGCAAAATAGATACATCAAATAATCCTTGATGAGTTTCACCATCTTCTCCTACGAATCCGGCTCTATCAACGGCAATTACCATATTTTTTCTTTGAAGAGCCCCGTCATGAATAAGTTGATCAGCACACCTTTGAAGAAATGTGGAATAAACTGCAAAAACTGGTAGCATTCCCCCAGCAGCTAATCCGGAACAGAATGTAACTGCATGCTCCTCGGCTATACCCACGTCATAGGCTCTTAGAGGAAATTCATTAAAGAAATTTTCAAGGCCTGTACCAAGAGCCATAGCAGCAGTTACAGCGCATATTCTTTTGTCTTTTGATGCAAATTCACAAATTGCTTTGCCGAATTCATAAGAATAACTATCTACATTATGAATTGGTTCTCCCGTATTTATATCAAACTTTGAGATACCGTGAAACAAATCAGGTGAGTGCTCGGCATAATCATATCCTTTGCCTTTGATTGTATTTACATGAATAAGTACAGGCTTATCTATCATCTTTGCAGAATTCATAGCTTCACAAAGAGTTGGTATATCGTGGCCATCTAAAGGCCCAATATATCTAAATCCAAAATATTCAAAAATTGAGCTTCTATATATAATTGATTTCAGCGTATTCTTGATTTTAAATAAGAAATTTGAAAGATGCTTACCAATAAGTGGAATTCTATTCAACGCTTTTTCGGTTCTTGCTTTAAATCTATAATACTCGGGCTTTGCTCTTACAACCGCAAGGTACCTTGCCATAGCACCTACATTTTCACTTATAGACATTTCGTTATCATTAAGAACAACAATAAGTCTACTTCCCTTCATAGCAGCATTATTAAGAGCCTCATAAACTAAGCCATTACCAAACGCACCGTCACCTATAACGGCAATAGTATAGTCTTTTTTTCCTTTATGTAAATTAGAGGCAGCAATACCCAAAGCCTCTGAAATAGAAGTTCCGGCATGGCCTTCATAAAAAATGTCATGTTCACTTTCATCCGGCCTTGTAAATCCCGAAATTCCGTTTTCGTTCCTTAAAGTATCAAATTTATTATAACGACCTGTTAAAAGTTTATGTGTATAAGCTTGATGACTTACATCCCAAATAATTTTATCATTGGGAGAATTGAAAGAACGATGAAGAGCAACAGTCAATTCAACAGTGCCAAGGTTTGATGCAAGGTGTCCGCCTGTTACCGAAACAGTATTAACAAGTTTATCCCTGATTTCAACACATAGCTCATCAAGCTGCTTTTTGTCTAACTTTTTTACATCGTCAGGGCTATCAATATTATTAAGAATATGGTATTCCATAGATTAGTTTTTCCTATTTGAAAGATTAAATGCTAATTCTTTTAAAAACTCAGCTTTGTCGCCAAACACATCAAGAGCTTTAATTGCATTTTCCGTTAAAGTATTTACTGTTTTTTTACATTCCTCAATGCCAAAAAGCGAAACATAAGTAGTTTTACTATTTTCATTATCGCTGTTGATAGGTTTGCCGAGGGTTTCTTCATTGCTTGTTACATCAAGAATATCATCAACAATTTGAAATGCAAGACCTATATCTGCACAATACGTTTCTGCAGCTTTAATAAATTCATCACTTGCATCGGCCGCTATACACCCAAGAACGGCAGCCGCTTTAATCATTTCTCCGGTTTTAAGAGAATCGGTTTTTTTAACAATATCAATATCCGCTTCTCTGTCTTCATTTTGTAAATCCATTACTTGACCAGCAATCATTCCGGTAAAACCGGCTGCGGTAGCCAAAACTTTAACTGCTTTAACAATTATATTACAATCTAAATTAGATTTCGTCAATTCTTCAAACGCAAGAGTAAGCAAACTGTCACCAGCGAGAAGAGCATTTGCATAACCATA
Organism: Acutalibacteraceae bacterium; assembly: GCA_963640495.1. Lineage (GTDB taxonomy): Bacteria > Bacillota > Clostridia > Oscillospirales > Acutalibacteraceae > CAG-177. Next base: position 2,956 of record CAVHYZ010000055.1, on the reverse strand, counting down.
AGCAATATGATTTGAAGGTTTGCCTCTACGCACATTATCATCATCCATGCATGGTAAATCATCGTGAATTAAAGAATAAGTGTGTATCATTTCAAGAGCAAGAGCAAAATTTAACGAAGATTTATAATCACATCCGCAAATATTACAAAACTCCATTGTTAAAACCGGTCTTATTCTTTTACCGCCATTTGATAATGAATAGTTCATTGCTTCAAGCATTTT
>CAVHYZ010000055.1:0-2637 GCA_963640495.1 Acutalibacteraceae bacterium | reverse complement strand
TTTTAAGAGAGCCTTCGGATTCTCTAACAGAAAACACGGATGAATCCATTTCTGTCTTTACAAAAGAATTAAATTCTGAAACGTATATATTTAGTTTATCAGAAAAATTATTCATTATTTTCACCAATATCTGCAGAAATTTTAGTAATCTTTATTTGCGCCTCATTAAGAACCCTTGAGCATTTTTCAATAAGCTTTGCACCTTCCGCATATAACTTAATGCTTTCATCTAAAGAAACCTCGCCCTTTTCAAGAGTAGTAGAAATTTCTTCAAGACGAGCTAAGGATTTTTCATAATTAAAATTTTCCATTTATTCTATAACCTCACATTTAACAGAGCCTTTATTCATTTTTACACTAACACAATCGCCAATATTAAGCTTTGATGAATCAGAAACGGTTTTGCCATCTTTAATAACTACGCTATATCCCTTTGACATAATTTTCAAAGGACTAGAAGCATCTATTTTTAAAGCAAGCTGTGTTAATTTATTATTAGATTTTTCTAAATAAAGATTCATATTATTTTGAATTTTAGAAGAAATAGAATCAAATTTAATAATTAAATTTTCAATGTAAACTGAGGGATTGTACTTTTGTAAAATTAGATTTAAATTATCAACCCTACTTCTTTCACCAATGATTTTACTGTTAAATACTGAATATAAATTTTTCTTTAAAGAATATAAGTTTGCAAGTAATTCCGATATGTCGGGAACCGCAAGTTCAGCGGCAGCTGAAGGAGTTGGTGCTCTTAAATCCGCAACAAAATCACAAATGGTAAAATCCGTTTCATGTCCAACAGCTGAAATAATAGGGATTTTGCTGTCATAAACAGCATAAGCAACAATTTCTTCATTAAAAGCCCATAAATCCTCTATAGATCCTCCACCTCTGCCGGTGATAATAACATCTGCAGCGTTTTTATCATTTATAAGTTTTATCGCTGACGCAATTTCAGGTGCAGCGTTCTCGCCTTGAACGGATACAGAACATAAAATAATTTCGCATAAAGGATATCTTCTTGATATAACGTTTATAATATCTCTGACAGCAGCACCGGATTCTGAAGTAACAACTGCAACTTTGTTTGGAAATTTTGGGATTGAAATTTTATGCGATTCATCAAATAGCCCTTTTTTCGAAAGTTTCTTTTTAAGCTGCTCATAAGCAATAGCAAGCGCACCGGTGCCATCAGGCTGCATATCATCAATAATTAGTTGATATTCCCCTCCTGCCTCATAAAGCGAGATTTTACCACGAACTATAACGCTAATACCATTTTCAGGCAAAAATTTAAGATGCTGATTAGCATATCTAAACATCGCCGCTCTAATTTGAGCATTTTCATCTTTAATTGTCATATAGTAATGGCCGCTGCTGAATTGTGACTTAAAATTGGAAATCTCCCCTTTAACAAAAACAGTTTTAAGGTTTATATCGCTTTCAAGCAAAGACTTAACATATCTGTTAAGAGCAGAAACCGTTAGAACAAAAGACTCAGCCATTATTTAACCCTCTGTAATACGCAAGTAAAGCAGTGCCTGTGGCATTATCACAGGAAAAATCAGGCTCTGCAAAGTAAGCGTTAAATTTATATTCAAGATAATTTTTTATTATCTTATCGGACATAACACCACCGGCAAAAACAATGGGCAAATTGCCAACAGTTTCAATTGCGTGTGAAGCCATTTTATCAATTGTTTTTGCAACAAATTGAATACAAAAAGCAGAAACATCTTCAGGCTTTTCATTATTATCAATCATTTTTTTGCAAAGATTTTCAAGACCGGAAAGACTGCAATTACCGTCTTTTACTGAAACCTTTGGATTATACTTTTCTTTGGATAATGAAGCGGATTTCTCAAGTTCTTTCCCACATGGAAACTTCATTCCGAGCATTACGCCGGCTCTGTCAATAGCTTGACCACAGTTTAAATCAAGAGTTTTTCCGATTATTACGGGTTTAAAAATTCGATCTTTATCCGGAGATATATAAAGAGCTTCCGTTGTACCTCCGGAAACATGGAAAGCAATGAAGTTTTTGTTGATAAAGTCTAATTTGCTGCATGACCAAAGAGCTGCCATAATATGACCGCATTGATGAGAAAAGCCATACAAGGGCTTTGATATTATTGAAGAAATTGAATGGGCAGTGTTTATTCCCACAGTAAAACACGGCATATAAGAACCTTCTGCATCACGAGGTTTTTCAGATACACCGACGACATCAATACTACATGGATATTCATTCATAAGTTCTTCGATTAAAGGATATAATTGCTTCGTGTGGTGGAAAACAGCATCACTTTGCCGTAGACCTTTTTCACCAGATTTTACAGGTAATAATTTCTTCTTTTGAATAATTATATTCTTTTCAGAATCAAATAACGCACATGAAGTAGTATAATTACTTGTGTCTATTCCCAAGGAAATCATTGATTTTCTTCCTTCACAAAAGTACCAAGCAACCCGTTCACAAAAGTATACTCATCTTCTGATGCGTATTTTTTGCAAAGATTTACGGCTTCATTGATGACAACAGCGGCAGGAGTTTTTTCAAAATATCTGATTTCACAAATAGCAAGCCTTAAAACAGCTAATGAAACTTTACTGATTCTTGAAGTATTCCAGCCT
>CAVHYZ010000054.1:0-12250 GCA_963640495.1 Acutalibacteraceae bacterium | reverse complement strand
ACTGACTCCGCTTGAAAAACGAAATCAGTTTGTTGCTTAAAATTTAATTTTCTACATCAAGTAGGCTTTTTTGTACTGTCTGCACAATCTGGGGCAGTCCACTCCCTTTGGGGGAGCTTCTTGTTTTTTTATTCTTCTTCTGTGTTGGCTTTTGCTTCTGCAATAACCTTCTGAGAAACATTTTCGGGTGCTGTCTCATAGTGGTCAAATTCAAACGAGAAGTAGCCTCTGCCGATTGTAATTGAGCGAAGAACGGTTGCAAAGTCGCCCATTTCACACATTGGAACTTCAGCTGTAAGCTCCTGCATCTTGTGATCTTCTTCGCTAACGCCCATGTTAAGCACACGGCCACGTCTCTTGGTAACATCGCCCATAATATCGCCTAAATTATCGCCGGGCATATAAGCTTTAAGGATTCCGTAAGGCTCAAGAAGTTTGGGGCCTGCCTGTGCCATACCGTTTTTGAAAGCAATTCTTGCTGCGGTTTGGAATGCCATATCGTTAGAGTCAACAGGGTGTGACGAACCATCATAAAGAGCGGCTTTAATGCCTACAACGGGGCAACCTGCAAGTGGGCCTTTGAGGATAGCCTGGCGAAGACCTTTTTCAACTGAAGGAATGAAGTTTCTGGGAACTGCACCGCCTACAACTTCATCAACAAATTCAAAGCCGTCGCCCTGAAGTGGCTCAAAACGAATCCAAACATCACCGAACTGACCGCTACCGCCGGACTGTTTCTTATGACGACCTTGAACAGATGCGGCCTTGCTGATGGTTTCTCTGTAAGCAACCTTCGGAACGGAAAGTTCAACTTCAACATTGAACTTGTTCTTAAGCTTATTTACAATAGACTCAAGATGCTGTTCGCCGAGAGTGGAAACAATCTGCTCATGCGTTTCAACATTTGATTTATATGTAACTGTAGGATCTTCTGCGCAAATTCTGTTAAGAACAGCTGCAACTTTATCTTCTTCGCCCTTCTTCTTTGACCTGATAGCCATTGAAAGGCAGGGGGCAGGATAATTTGTTTTTGCAAGAGTAATGCTCTGCTTAGGCGGGCAAAGAGTGTCGCCGGTTTTGAAACCGTCAAGCTTTGTGAGAACACCGATATCACCTGCGGGGATAACAGAAGTATCTTCTTGCTTTTCACCTTTAACAAAGAGCATTTTGCCGATTCTTTCCTGCTCTTCTGTGCGGCTGTTATATGCGGGAATTTCCGTTGTGATTTTGCCGGAAATAACCTTGAAGAAATACATTCTGCCGAAACGGTCATCAACTGTCTTAAAGCAGATAGCTGCAGCAGGACCGTTTTCGTCAACCTTAATGTCACCCTCTGCTGCGCAAGTTGCGTCGGGAGCGGAAGATGCAAGAATATTAAGAAGAATATCTACACCGTCGGTGGTGTAACCGGAGCAAGCGAATACAGGGTAAATGTCTCCTGCTGCGATGCCGGCTTTAAGACCTTTTGCGATTTCATCGGCAGTAAGAGCTTCATCATTGAAGAATTTTTCCATGAGCTCTTCATCGGCGGAAGCAACAGCCTCTGTGAATGTGGCTTTAAGATCTTCAAGCTCTGCGGGAATAGCTGTTTCAGTAGCTTTGCCACCTGCATAAGTGTATGCCTTACCGGTAGTGAAATCTGCATAGCCGGTAACATTTCCGCCGGATGTAATGGGAACTACAACAGGGCAGACAGGTGCGCCGTATTCGGCTTTAAGAGCATCAAGAGTCTTTTGGAAGTCACCGTTTTCAGAGTCACAACGGGTAACGGCAAACATTTTTGCAATTCCTCTTGCACTTGCTGCCTTAAAAGCTTTCTCTGCGCCAACGTCAATACCGGAACCGGAGCCGAGAACGATAAGAACGCTCTCTGCCGCACGAATGCCTTCATATAAACCACCGGCAAAGTCAAAAAGACCCGGAGTATCAAGTATATTAAGCTTTGTATTATTCCATTCAAAAGCAGCTATTGCTGTTTGAACGCTTGTTTTTCTTCTCTTTTCTTCGGCATCATAGTCAAGAACGGTGTTGCCGTCTGCAACTCTGCCAAGTCTGTCAGTGGCTTTTGCAAGGTAAAGCATAGCCTCTGCAAGTGTAGTTTTGCCTCTGCCACTGTGGCCGGCAATTGCTATGTTTCTGATGTCTTTTGCTGCGTAAGTTTTCAAAATTTTGTTCCTCCTTGCATATTAAACCCATTATATAAGGTCAATCTGTACTAAACCCATCAAATGAGCTTAATAAACGATATCATCGGGATTGTACCATAAAGAAAAGGGTATTTCAATAAGTTTTTGGTAAATTTGTTAAAAAAATATCACCTGATTTGCAAAAATCAGGCGATATGCACAAATAAAGCTGTTCTTTTTTAGGTAATGTGACAAATGGCGTTATTTGTCCTCTTTGTTTTCATCAATTACAATATTGATTTGATTTAATTGTTTTTGTTAATCTCAACGGCAGGAGTTTCTTCTTTTTTATTGCCGTGATTTCTGCCCCAAACCTGAATAACATCTTGGTCGTTGAGAGTTTTGATAATAACAACGGTAATCGGTAAAATAATAAGGCCGATAAATCCGAAAAGCTGAAGGCCTAAGTACATACACATAAGGGTAATAACCGGATGCATATCCACATTGGCAGAAACAAGCTTCGGCTCTAAAATCTGACGGATAATGGTAATAAGAGCATAAATTACTACAAGACCGATACCGAAGCCTATCTTATGAGTGAAAAGGCTGACAACAGCCCAAGGTATCATTACAGTGCCGGTACCGAATACGGGAAGAATATCCAAAAGAGCGGTACAAAGCGCAATCACAAAAATATATCCGCCGGTGTAAAGCCCTGCCCACTTGAGAATTGTAAGGCCGAGAGCAACCTCACAAAAAGTGATGAACAATATAAGAGCGTAGGACTTAATCCATTTGCCTAAAACATCAAACATTATATGTTTTGTTTTAACAAGCTTTTCTTCATGCTCTTTTGAAACGGCATTTTTGATTTTGCCAACGAAATTATCATAATCCGAAGTCATAAAGAAGCAGGAAACAATTCCGATAAGTAAAGCGGTAAGGATTGAAGGTATTTGCATAGCTCTTGAAAGAATGCCGGAAATAGGCGTGCTGAGCATGGAAATAATACTTGTTGATGAGGAAGAAGATTGAGCCTCTGCCGCAGCGGTTTCGGATTTTTCCGCAAGGTTAAGAATACTTGCGGTAACGTTATCAATAGCAACTTTCGCCTTGTCGCTTAAAGCCGTAGGCAGGTGGCTTAAAATATTTTCAATCCAGTCCTTGATTTTGGCGATGATTTCAGTATAGTTTCCGAATTTTGCAATTATATACTGGTAGAAGTTATAGAATTCTTCACCAATCCAGTAGCCTGCAAGCACAAGAACACCTATCAATACGGCAACTATTAAAAGAACAAACACAACGGAAGTGATTTTTTTGTTTAGAAAAGTTTTACGTGATAAAAATTTTATAGGTCTTTGGAGAGCCATGGCAATTACAAATGAAATTAAAAAGGGCGCCACCATCCAAAAGGCATATTTCATAAACAGGTAATACAGTACAATAAACACTGCAAAGTATGTTAATGAAATTAAGGCGTTTTTTCTTTTCTCCGAAGTATTCAACAATAATTCCCCCTATATGTTTATTTCGAATATAATATATCAAATACAGTAAAAAAACAAGGACAGATGGCAGGAAATAAAAAAATTTACAATTAAAAAAATTTTCTTTGTAATTTGCAATATAGTATGGTATTATAAGATATATTTTACATAAGAGGAAGGAGTTGTCAGAATGTTTGTTGCGATTATGGGCTATGGCGTTATCGGCTCAGGGGTTGCGGCCTTATTGAAACAAAACAGGGAACTCATTTGTAAAAGAGCAAATACAGACTCAATAGAGGTTAAATATATACTTGACCTTCGCACCTTCCCCGGTGATCCAAATGAACATCTTGTCATCAACGATTTTCAAAAAATAGTAAGCGATCCCGAGATTAAAATTGTTGTTGAAACCATGGGTGGCCTTAAGCCTGCTTATGATTTTGTGCTTGCATGTCTTAATGCAGGTAAAAGCGTTGTTACCTCAAATAAAGAGCTTGTTGCTGCAAAGGGCAGTGAACTTCTTGCAGCGGCAAAAGCAAATAACGTAAACTTTATGTTTGAGGCAAGTGTAGGCGGTGGTATTCCGATTATACGCCCAATTACAAGATGCCTTGCGGCAAATGAAATTATCGAAATTGCCGGCATACTTAATGGCACCACTAATTTTATTCTTACCAAAATGATTGAAGAGGGCATGGATTTTGATGATGCTTTGGCTGTGGCTCAAAAACTCGGCTATGCAGAAAAGAACCCTGCCGCCGATGTTGACGGCATTGACGCCCTAAGAAAAATTTGCATACTCGGCTCGCTTTGTTTTGGCAAGCACATTTACCCTGAAAATATTTATGCACAGGGTATCAGAGGCATAACAGCAGAAGATGTTGCTTATGCAAAGAGTTATAATTCTGTAATCAAACTTATTGCCTCCGCATCTAAAATCGAAGGCAGTGATAAGATAAATATAATGGTTTCCCCGGCCATAATCAAAAACGGCAGTCAGCTTGCCAGCACAAGAGATGTTTTTAATGCTGTGCTTGTAAGAGGTAACGCCGTAGGCGACGTGGTATTTTATGGCAAGGGCGCAGGCAGCTTGCCTACAGCCTCCGCTGTTGTGGCCGATGTTATGGATTGTGCGCTCCACAGTGATTGTACAAAGCCTTTCGGCTGGGAAGATACAAAAGAAAATATTACGGCAGATCATGCTGAGTTTATTGCACCTTTCTATGTAAGAGCAGATTGCGAAAAATCAAAGATTGATGCTTCTTTCGGCAATACCGTAACATATATAAACTGCGAAGGCGCACCTGCCGGTGAAATCGCATTCGCAACAGAGCCGATAAAGGTTAAAGACCTTGAGGCAAAGCTTGTATCCATCGGAGTACAAGCAAAATCCATAATCAGAATAACAGATTATTGATTAATCGGAGGTTAAATATGTCACTTATTGTTCAAAAATTCGGCGGCAGCTCAGTTGCAGATGCCGAAAGAGTTATGCGCGTTGCCCGCAGAGTAACGGATACTTACAAGCAAGGCAATGATGTGGTGGTAGTTGTTTCCGCTCAAGGCGATACAACAGATGATCTTATTGCTAAAGCAAAAGAAATAAATCCAAAGGCCACTAAAAGAGAAATGGATATGCTTCTTGCGGCAGGCGAGCAGATTTCAATTGCACTTCTTGCAATGGCTATTGAAAAATTAGGATATCCGGTTTGCTCCCTTTTAGGCTGGCAGGCAGGCTTTTCAACAAGCTCTGCTTACGGCTCTGCAAGAATTAAAAAAGTTAATCCCGACCGTATAAGGCAGGAGCTTGACAGAAAGAAAATTGTTGTTGTTGCCGGTTTCCAAGGGATTAATAAATATGATGATGTAACCACTTTGGGCAGAGGCGGTTCAGACACCAGCGCCGTTGCAATTGCCGCAGCAATGCTTGCAGACCGTTGCCAAATCTTTACGGATGTTGAAGGCGTTTACACTGCGGATCCACGTAAGGTTAAAAATGCAGTTAAGCTTGATGAAATCACCTATGATGAAATGCTTGAGCTTGCAACACTCGGCGCTCAGGTTCTCAATAACCGCAGTGTTGAAATGGCAAAGAAATATAACGTTATTTTAGAGGTGCTTTCAAGCTTCACCGTTGCACCCGGAACTTTAGTTAAGGAGACAGTTAAAATGGAAAAAATGCTTGTAAGAGGCGTAACAAAAGATACAAATGTAGCAAGAATTTCAATTATCGGTGTTCCCGATGTTCCCGGTATTGCGTATAAGATTTTCGGCAAGCTTGCAGCTGAAAATATCAATGTTGATATTATTCTTCAGTCTGTAGGCAGAGATAACACAAAGGATATAGCCTTCACAATTTCCAGTGATAATGCGGATGAAACTATTGAGATTCTTCATAATCTTGAGCTTACAAGCGGCCTTAAGATAGAGTGTGACAGCACCAATGTAGCAAAGGTTTCCGCTGTTGGTGCAGGTATGGAAACTCACCCGGGTGTTGCCGCAAAAATGTTCAAAGCTCTTTTTGAAGAGGATATAAACATCCAAATGATTTCTACATCCGAAATCAAAATTTCCGTTCTTATTGATAAGAAGGATGCAGATGCAGCTGTTGCTGCAATTCACGCCGCATTTATCCCGGAAGAAAAATAAAAACAAAAAAGAGCCGAAAGGCTCTTTTTTAATGAGTGAGGCACTTATGGACGAGAAATTCATGAAAAAAGCTATTGAACTTGCAAAATCGGCAGTAGAACATGGCAATGAGCCTTTCGGCGCCCTTCTTGTAAAAGACGGAGAAATTGTTTTTACAAACGAGAATCAAATTTTTACGAAGCACGACTCAACCTATCATGCAGAGACAGGGCTTATAAGAAACTTTTGCGCCGAAACGGAAATTACCGATCTGAGAGAATACACTTTATATTCCAGCTATGAACCTTGCTTTATGTGCAGCGGAGCAATGGTTTGGGCAAAACTTGGCAGGTTGGTTTACGGGGCATCAAATATTGATTTGGAAACAATTCTCAAAAAAGAGGGCTCAGAATGCTCTGAAATCGTATTTAAAAATTCTTCTTGGAAGCCTAAATTTACAGCAGGAATTATGAGAGAAGAAAGTATTGCCGTTTTGAAGGAATATTTTTTAAATCACGAAAAGAGATAAGAAAATGACGAAAAAGAAAAAACAGCAGCTGTTTTTGTCGCAATTCTTATTGTGCTTATGGTCGCCGTTGCCGTTTATGCAAATGACTATTATAGAGCAACAGATAAAATTAATGATTATTTACAGAGAAGCGGCACTGTAAGTATTAACGAAACCGGCTTTGGCCTTTTTTTGGACGGCGAAGGCACGGAAAATGCCATAATTTTTTACCCTGGTGCAAAAGTTGAATACACGGCATATATTCCTTTGCTGTATAAGTTTGCAGAGGACGGAACGGATGTATTTTTAGTTAAAATGCCATGCAATCTTGCCTTTCTCGGAATGAATACCGCAGATGACATTATAGCCGCTTATGATTATGATAATTGGTACCTTGCCGGTCATTCCCTCGGTGGAGCAATGATCGCAAATTATGCTGTGTGGAAATTAGAAAGCGGGGTTACGAATATCAAAGGCCTGTTGCTTTTGGCGGCTTACCCTACAAAGAGTTTGGATTATGACGGCTTTTGCGTTTTGTCAATTTACGGCTCAGATGATAAAGTCGTGAATTTATCCAATATTGAATCAGGCAGAGATTTAATGCCCCAAAACTCAAAAGAGTTTGTCATTGAAGGGGGAAATCACGCACAATTCGGATGTTACGGAGATCAAAAAGGTGACGGAGAATCAACAATTTCAGCTGAAGAGCAGTGGAACGAAACGGTAAAAGAAACAGAAGAGTTTTTACTTAATTCCAATTTTGATTTTGACTTTTAAATCAGGCTATAGAAATTTTATAAATCAAACATCGGCTTCTCTCTTGAGAAGCCGATGTTTCTGCGTGCTTATTATATATTAGATTACATTTAATTATTAGTTATATTGCATTGTTGTAGATTCTTCCGTATATCCGTAATCTGCCGGGGTATCTGTTTCTGTGGGCGGAAGAGTGGTGTCTTCATAAACGGTAGTAGATGTTAAATCTTTTATTCTGTCAACTATACTTGTGGATGAAGTTTCGCCGGTATCTTCCTTGTCCGACCTGCCGAAAATTGACCATCTTGTCGTGGTATCTTCATAAACGCTTGAAGATTCACCCTCATATATTTCGGAGGTTTCACTGTTACCCGAATTGCTGTTGTTTCTTGAACTGCTGTTATAATCCTCTGAACTGTAAAGCATATCAAGTGCGGAAACATGGTCTGCGCCTATTTCAATGTTTGTGGTGCCGTAAAGAGCATTTTGAACCTCTTGGGCAGCTTTTACATAGTCGATAATCCATACAAAAAGGTTACCGGTATAAGTCCTGTAGCTGTTAACGCCTACACGGAGATTTTCGGAAGGCTCAACCATACCCACGATTTCGTAATTAAACCAGCCTTCACTTAGCGCCTGCGAGCCGAGGGAGATTATCTCGGAGGATTTGTAGTTTGTTGTAACATAAGGTAAAAATGTTTCAACGGCTTTATTAAGATCGCTGATAGATGAAGCTTTAATATTATGAACCACTGAAGCAATAAGACTTCTTTGGCGGCGTGTTCTTTCAACTTCACTGTCAAGCTTTCTTATACGGGCGTAAATAAGAGCTCTTCTGCCGTTAAGCTTAACATTATCTCCGGCTTCAAACCCCTTAACACTTGTGGTGCGGTTCATGTATTTAGCTTCGCTTTCAGTTATAGGAACCGAAACTCCGCCTAATAGGTCAATTACTTTTTCAAAGCTCTTAAAATCTATTGAAACATAGTGGTCAATGGTAACCTTGTAGTTATCGGAAAGAGTTTGCATTGTAGCGGATGCTCCGCCCCAAACATAAGAGTGGTTTGTTTTATCATATCTTTCGGAGCCTTTAATGTTCATGTAAGAATAAGAGTCTCTGAGAAATGAGCAAAGAGTAATGGTCTTTGTTTTTCTGTTTACCGAGGCAAGAATCATTGTGTCTGAACGGCTTGAACCATCGTCATTATCCTCGCCTATGAGAAGAACGTTTATAACATTCTTGCTGTAAAGCTTTTCACCGCCGTTGGTTGCCCAAGATTTAAGGAGTTCCTTAATTGATTCTGCATTCTTAACGTCGGACATAGATGCGTAATTAAGATCTTCTTCTTCGGTGGAGTTTGCAAATGTAGCCTCCGGATCGCCGAGTGAACCATCATCATAGTTAATTAAGTTTAACATTTTGCGTACATAGGCGCCACCCATTGCAGCAACTACAAGCACAAGGCAAATTACAATGCTTAAAAGTGCTTTAAGATTTCTTTTGCGGTTTCTCAAAAAGAAAGTTTTAATTTTTCCGCCGAAGTGCCCCATTTTTTCTTTGAATCCGTCAGGAGTGCTTGAGCTGGAAATATCTTCATATTTTTTTGACATGTTAATCCTCCCTAACCGTTAGCCGGGTAGGCAAATTGATTTTGCAATCATAAACGCAATTATAACACAGGTATATTAAAATGTTAATAACAAAAAAACAATAAAAATGAATAATATTGAACAGAATTTTAAAAATTCTTTTGTGATAAATAAATAAAAGCAGGTTTTTGACCTGCTTTTTGAGGCTTATTTTGTTGCGTTTTCAGAACGCTTGATTTTTGCCGTAGTTGTCATAACGAACTCTTTATCACGGATAAAATAGCTTTTTATATGTTTGAAACCGGGCACGGCATCATTGACCTTTGCAACAACTTCTTTAATAATTGCGTTAATTTCGTCCCTACTCGGTTCTTTGTCAAGGTATTCCTTGATCTCGACTTTATCCGGTAAAATTTGAGCGTGAACTTGCAGCTCGCCTTTTGCATCCTCTTTGCCTTCGACCATGGCAGCGGCTACAAAATTGCTTTTGCAAAGGTGGTATTCAAGCTCTTCGGGGTAAATGTTTTTACCGTTTGAGGTAACGATAACATTTTTGCAGCGGCCTGTAATATGGTAATGGCCTTTTTTATCCTTGTATGCAAGGTCACCGGTGTGGAAAAATTTATCTTTATCTATAACTTCATCGGTGGCAATCTTGTTTTCGTAATAACCGATCATTACCATTCCGCCTTTAACGCAAAGCTCGCCAACGCCTGTATAGTCTTGATTGATGATTTTTGTCTCAACGCCGGGAAGAGGAACACCGATTGAATCGGTGGTGCGAACTTTGTCATTATTAAGAATAGCAAGGGGAGCACATTCTGTTAAACCGTAACCGAAAACAACCTGAATACCGAAAGAGTCAAAATCTTTTATTATTTGCGGGTCTATTGGGGCGCCGCCACAGACTATAAGGCGCATGTTTCCGCCGAAGGTATCTTGAATCTCCTTAAATATAACTCTTTTTAAATCTATACCGATTTTACTGCTTGCTTTGCAAAGAGTTTTACCAACTTTGAATTTTGTTATACCGTTTTTCTTTTGTTCGATTTTTTTAATTATTCTTCTGTGAACTGTTTCAAGCACCTGTGGCACTGCGACAAATACACTTGGGTTAAAATCTTTCATATTGCGAAGAACATACTTGAATCCCTCGCAGAATGTTACCTTAGCACCGCAAAACGGAGCGAAAAATATCATTATTGAGCTTTCAAATGTGTGGTGAAGCGGAAGAAGAGAAATTCCGCAATCTTCAGGGTAAATTTTAACAACGCTCATTGCAGCTTTAATTTCAAATATAAAATTATTCTGGCAAAGCATAACTCCCTTTGATACGCCGGTGGTTCCTGAGGTGAAAAGCAAGGTGCAAAGCTTATTTACGTCCTGTTTAACATTCTTGTAAAATGCGTTGCCGTTTTTATTCATTTCAATGCCCCTGGTGACAAAATCGCTGAGATTTTCAAGACAATCAAATTCGCCTTCCGGCTTTGAAATGCAAAGAATGCGTATTCCGATGAGTTTACTTACGTCAATTCGTTTAAGAAAATATTTATCGCAAATAAGGATTTTAACTTTTGATACTCTGAGAATGCCTAAAATATCATCAATTAAAAGCTCTTTATCTATGGGAACAATTATGTTGCCGGAGCAAATAACCGAAAGATACGAAAGGCAGTATTCATAGCAGTTATTTGAGCAAATCGCAATAGTATTATCGGACATACCCGCATCTAATAGAGCGGTAATATATCCGTTTATCATTTCCATGTAATCCGAATATTTTATTTCGCAAAAGTTATCGCTTTTTTTAACTTGAAAGGCAGGTCTGTCTTTGTAAAGCTCGGCACTCTGGTCGAGCATCTTTTTTAAGTCATTAAATTCTTTTACCTTATATATTGCTTCCATCATTCCCCCCCAAATTACATAAAAAGTGACAAACACATATGATATGTAAAGAAAAATAACAAAAATGTTGCATGTGAATTTCAAAAAGTTAAAATAATTAAAGTATAACAAAAGGAGTTATGTCAATTGAACATAGCTTAAAGACTTTAATAATGATAGAAGGGTTTCTCTCGTGAGCAAAGAAGTCAATTTTTATCTTTTATTATCATCAGTGTAAGATATCTGTTTAAAGAAATAGAAAGTGAATATAAAAAGAACGGCAATTTCCAATTGAAAATTGCCGTTCTTATGGAGCAGGGTACGGGAGTCGAACCCGCCGCTGAGGCTTGGGAAGCGTCCGTATTACCGATATACTAACCCTGCAAAATCTATCGTATTTTAGCATAATAACATTATACAGTCAAGAGAAAATCACAGGATTTCTTAAGCAAAGGATAAAAGAAGTTGATAATTTTAGAACACAATAATAAATCGTGTTAAAGAGTACAGAGATGAATATAGAAAAAATTTTAATAATAAAAAAATTAAAACTTAGGTAATGGTAGAAGCAGAAATTATGTAAAAACTCCCTCCGGCACACGCGGGATAGTTGATAAATGGTAAAAAAAGGGAGAAAAAAGGGAAAAAAGTTCTTGACAAGAGAGGATGAGGTGTGATATATTAGTCAAGCGCTCCGGGAACGGAGCAAGCGACGCACCTTGAAAATTAAACAACGACGAAAAGAAAAAGCAAGGAACGAAATAAACCCTTGAAAATTTTTTTGAGAATGTACTTTCAAGTATACAGTAATATCTGTGAAAAACAGAAGATGTCAGATGACATCATGAGTGATTAAGCTCTAAGATTGATTTTAAGGTCGCAAGACTTTGAGATACAATATTTAGAGAGTTTGATCCTGGCTCAGGATGAACGCTGGCGGCGTGCCTAACACATGCAAGTCGAACGGAGTTGATAAGGAATGAGGCTTCGGCTGAAGGAATTATCAACTTAGTGGCGGACGGGTGAGTAACGCGTGAGCAACCTGCCTTTCAGAGGGGGATAACATTTGGAAACAGATGCTAATACCGCATAAGATTACAGTACCGCATGATACAGTGATCAAAGGAGCAATCCGCTGAAAGATGGGCTCGCGTCCGATTAGATAGTTGGTGAGGTAACGGCTCACCAAGTCGACGATCGGTAGCCGGACTGAGAGGTTGAACGGCCACATTGGGACTGAGACACGGCCCAGACTCCTACGGGAG
>CAVHYZ010000053.1:0-12827 GCA_963640495.1 Acutalibacteraceae bacterium | reverse complement strand
ATATGGAAAAAGGTGTAACCCCTGTTCGGGATTACACCATAATTCCTAAAATACTGCCTTATTAGACCGTGGCAAAATGAGTGGTCGTTTTTTGTTTCTATAATCTTTATTCGTTTGTGGAGAATTTATATCCTACAGACCAAACGGTTTTAAGCTCCCATTTATCCGAAATGCCCTCAAGTTTTGCACGAAGACGCTTAACATGAACATCAACTGTTCTGCTGTCACCGTAATAATCAAATCCCCAAACTTCGTCAAGAAGCTGATCTCTGGTATAAACTCTGTTGGGATTGCTTGCAAGGTGATAAAGAAGCTCCAATTCTTTAGGTGGAGTGTCAATCCTTTGGCCGTCAACTATAAGCTCATAATTCGTAAGATTTACAATGAGTTTGTCGTATCTTACCTCTTTCATAGCGGCTTTCTCTCCGCCACCTGTTCTGCGAAGAACAGCCTTAACCCTTGCCATAACTTCTTTTGCATCAAAAGGCTTAACAACATAGTCATCTGCTCCAAGCTCAAAGCCGAGCACTTTATCAAAGGTTTCGCCCTTAGCGGTAAGCATAATAACAGGCTTTTGTGAAAATTTTCTGATTTCACGGCAAACCTGCCAACCATCAAGAATCGGAAGCATTATATCAAGAAGCATAAGATCCGGGTCAATCTCCTTGAAAAGCTTTACGGCCTCACCACCGTTGTTTGCAATAGTGACATCATAGCCCTCTTTTTCAAGATAAAGCCTTAAAAGCTCGCATATATTGGTATCGTCATCAACAACAAGTATTTTTTCTGCCATTATATAGACCCTCCTGTCTTATACTATGATTTTATTATACAATATAATGTTTCCTTTTTATGAATTCATAAATAAAAAATTGTGAATTTGAAAAGCAAGGGGATAAGTTGAGTTAATGAGCAATGATGAGAGATTGCGGAGCAATCCGACATTCCATATTTCACATTGGGCGTAAGCAAAACTTATTTCTTAACCGAAAATCTGAAAACAGTTGTGCTTTCATATTTTTTACCCGCATCTATTGTACATTGTGGGAACTCGGGCATATTGGGGGTGTTTGGATAGTACTGTGTTTCAAGGCAGAATCCGCAATACTGAATAAGGGGAGTTCCATTCTTGCCGGGCTTTGTTCCGTCAAGGAAATTTGCACAGTAAAGCTGAACGCCGGGAAGATCTGTAAACACTTCCATCATACGGCCGCTTTCAGGGTCATAAGCAACAGCGGCAGGCTCGTCCCCATCATTGAGGCAGAAATTATAGTCATAGCCTCTGCACTGTTTAAGCTGGTCGTCATCTGCGTGAATATCTCTGCCGATTGGTTTAAACTCTCTGAAATCAAAAGCGGTGCCTTCAACAGGTCTGATTTCTCCCGTAGGAATACTCTTTGAATCTGTGGGAGTGTAAGCATCTGCGTTAATTTTAAGCTCGTGGCCTAAAATATCGCCTTTACCCGCAAGGTTAAAATATGCATGGTTTGTCATATTGATAACTGTCTTTTTGTCTGAAACAGCTTCATATTTCACCTCAAGAGAATTATCCTCATGGAGAGTGAAAGTTACTTTGAAATCTACATTTCCGGGGAATCCCATTGAGCCGTCCGGGCTGTGATAATTCATTTCAACACTGTTGTCATCTATGATAATTGCTTTCCAAATTGTGTGAGAAAGCTCTCCACCACCGTGAAGGCAGGTAATGCCTTTTTCGTTCTTTTCAACTTGATACTTAACACCGTCAATTTCAAACTCGCCGTTCGCAATGCGGTTTGCATATCTGCCAACGGTCATACCCTGATAATTCGAGAGCTTTTCGTGGCCTTCCATAGTATCAAAACCGCAAAGAACATCTGCAAATTCGCCGTTTTTATCTTCAGCATAAATACTGTTGATAATTGCGCCATAAGTTAAAAGGTCAACAGATGTTCCCCTTGAATTTTTGATTGTGTAAACATCAACACTTTCCCCTTTGGCTGTTTTGCCGAAAGAATTTTTAACTATCATTTTTCTGTCTCCTTTATGAGCTTTATCATACTATACCTGCCACGCTTTTCAGTCAGACGAGTAAATTGAATTGCATTTTGTGGGCAATTGTTTATGCAAGCGGTGCAGTGTTGACACCGATTTTTTATCCATTCGGGTTTGCCGTTTTTGACTTTTATTGCTCTGTCAGGGCAAATTTTAGCACACATTCCACATGAATTGCAATTATCATTTGCTTTGAAGAACAATGTTGTTCGGCATATTGGATAAAGAGAATACATACACCCGGAAATCAATTTTTTCTTAAGATCCGTATTATGATGTTTTTCTTTTCTTAAAATTCTGTCGCCTATTCCGTTAAGCTTGCCGTCTGCAGCCTTTAATGCAGTTAATGCTTCATCTTTTGTTGAAGGGTTGTATGCTATAACATAATTATCCGGCATTTTAAGGGAAATACTTAAATCAAGAGGTCTTCCGAGGGCTTTTTCAAGCTTTGAATCTGCCGCAAAAGCATCTCCGCCACATGTGATTACCGCATAAACATAGGGGGCTAAATTATTTTTTATTTCATTATGTGAAACAAATCTTTTTACCATCTCCGGCAAACCACCGTAGTAAACGGGAAACACAAAGCCGGTCACATCATTTCTTCCTGTTACCGAGGTCACCGAACCATTGTATATGGCAGCTATGTTTACACATTTATCTCCCGTGAGTCGTGCCAATTTTTCCGCTGCATACCTTGAATTTCCGGTGCCGGAAAAATAATATATCATAAAATCACCTCCGAGGATAATCACTTTGCTTAAATTTGGAATGGGGAATGGTGGGCGGGTTAGCGATTGAGCGAAGCTCCTTCTGATTGTTCACTGAACATTCTCCATGGTTCTTCATTTAAATTCGGCAAGGCACTGTAAGTTTCTCTTTCGTTTGTGATGGGGCTAATAAAAGAAAGCGAGTAGGCGAAAAGAGCAAGTTTGCCGCTGCCTCCGCCATATTTACCGTCACCGTAAAGGGGCATATTTCTGCTGCTGAATTGCACTCTGATTTGATGAGTTCGCCCTGTATGCAAAAGTATATCCACAAGGCTTAAGTCATTTTTTGCTTTCAAAACAGAATATTCGAGTTTTGCATTTCTTACACCTTTTCTCATTCTTTTTACGGTGTAAGTTTTATTTTTTTGCTTATCTCTGAAAAGCAAGTCCTCAAAAATCCCCTCTTTTACCTTGGGACAACCTTTGATGATCGCATAATATCTTTTCTCTATTTTATTTTCGGCTATCTGTTTTGAAAAGGCTGCGGCAGTCTTTGAATTTTTGGCATAAACCATTAACCCTGCTGTTTCTTTATCCAATCGATGCACAGGGTAAATTTCACTGCCTGTTTGCTCCTTAAGCAAAGTAACAAGGGAGTTTTTGCCGTCCCCTTCACTTAAAAGGCCCGCCTCTTTCACACAAACAATAAAATCACTGTTTTCTCTTAATAGTTCCACGCTTTTCTGCCCTCTCTATTGACGGCATAATTCCTTCAAATACCATTAAGAATTGCCTTAAAATCTTCTCCGGTGGGTCGGGCATACCCGTTCTGTACCACTCAGAAAGGGTGCCGATAATAGCATATTGATAAAATGAAATTATAAATTCCATATTTGCCTCATCTATATTTCTTCCTTTACAAAGCTCATGAATATAATCCGACATAATTGTACGGCAAGATTTAAACATATAGTTTTCAAGGTATTCATAGCTTCGGGAGGCGCAAATATTATTTATGATTTTTTTGTTATTATAGGAGGTTTCGATCATTCTTGAAAAACCTACAAGCCAGCGAAAACCGTTGCTGTGGTTTGCGACCATTTCGGAAAATTCCGTTTTAAAGATTTCTTCAAGAAGCTCATAAATATCACTGTAGTAATAATAAAATGTGTTTCTGTTTATGTTGCAAGCTTCAACAATATCTCTTACTGTGATTTTATCAAAGGGCTTTGTTTTAAGAATTTCAAGAAAAGTCTTAAAAATCATTTCTTTTGTGGAGACTGACAATTATATCACTCCTTTTCTTCGGAAAGGGCAGCTCTTTTAGCGGTAATGGCATCAAGAACTTCTCTTTTGAACTCTCCGTGAATTGTATATTTCTTTGAAAAAATTATTTGAGAAATAACAAGCATTACAGGCGGAACAATAAACATCATAAATGTAATGGCACTGTTTGCGGCCGGATTGTTGACTGCTTCAGAGCTTGTGCCGCTTGAAAAATCATACTTTGTGTCTACAAATGCGGAATACATGATAATTGACTGCAAGGTGTATGCCATCTTTTGTAAAAAGCCTTTCATTGAGAAGGTGAGGCTTTGATTTCTGGAGCCTAATTTATATTCGCCGTAATCAACAATATCCGCAAGCATAACCGTTTGGTTAACAAACATACTGCCTATACCGATAGAAGCAACAAGGTAGCAAGCACCGAGGGCGTAGGGGTTGCCTTCCGTGCAGTAGCCGACAACCGCCATACCGATGTAACCTACAGTTGCAAGGGAGAGAGAAAATCGATAAGTAGCACGGTTACTCATAAATTTACCGCAAATGGGGATTACAAGCAAAGAAAGCACGGAACCGACAGAGCCCAGAAGATTAAACTTTGATTGTAAAGTCAAATCTCCTCTGACTTGAAGGAAGTAATAACTGCTTATGCCGGAGGTCATATAATAACCGCAGTTTGAAATCATTGCAAAAAGCATGAATATAAGCAGCTGGTCGTTATTACGGATAATCCCCAGAGCTTTTCGGAAAGAGAATTTTTCGTCATTTGCCTTAGGCAAATTCTTTTCTTTTGTGGAAATAACCGTAATACAGGCGAAGAAAACAAGGGCAACGGCGCAAATTATACTCCAGCCGCCAAAGCCTTTTTTAAGAGCATCTGCACCCATTTCATCAAGGTCACTGCCTGCAACTCCCGCAAGGGCGGCAACAATAATAGCCGTAAGAATTGAAACAATGCCCTGACCTAAACCCGAAAAAGTACGGGCGATGGTTGAAATAAGGTTTCTGTCTTTTTCTTCTGTGGCAAATGACGGGATCATGCTCCAGAAAGAAATATCCGCAAGAGTATTTGTCATTCCCCAAAGCACATAAAACACGGCAACATAGATATATAATCTTACGGAGCCGGCGGGCATATTATTATTAAACATAAGGACAAGGACGAGGCCGTTAAGAACGGCTCCCGTTAAAATCCACGGGCGATGCTTGCCCATTTTGGTGCGTGTTCTGTCTACAATTGTGCCCATCATGGGGTCATTAATGCCGTCCCAAATTCTTGCAAGGGGGGCAAGTATCAGTAAAAACAGAGGGCTGACGCCTAAAGCGTTTGTAAGATAGAGCGACAAGTAGGAATAGAATAAACCGTAGCTTAAATCAAGACCTACTGCACCCACACCGTAGCCGAGTTTTTGCGTAAGAGGAACTTTATTCATATATTGAAATCTTCCTTTCAAATAACCTTTTAGAATGGAGGGAGCTTCGCCTAATGCGAAATGTGGAATAGGGAATGTTGAATGAAGGGGAGATTGCGGAGCAATCTCCGATTATATAATTTTGCAGGAATTGCCCACTACCCATTAAACCGCTTTTCATCGCTAATTGCTAACCCGGCGAAGCGACAGCGGCTCCTCTCTTCATTCTAAAAGGTCGGAGCTGCCTTGCTGCCAAAACAGCTCCGCATAAATTAAAATATTTTTTGTAAAAGCAAAACAATCGGTGAAAATACTTTAAGCATAAAATTGCTTACCTTCCAGGTTACTTTAACGTTAAGTTTCGGTAAAACAGTTTGAATAAGGTTATCAATTGCGCTGCATTTTATGCTATCCGATGCAGACTTGCTGTCATTACTCTTTTTAATTCCAAAGGAATCTGCAAGTTTAGCTTCACCGTCAATCACCTGATAAGCACTGTAATAGAGGCTGTCACCGTCAACGGTAATTGCGGAAAACATCGGGTAATCGTTGCTTACTATGCTTTCGGCTCTCGGGTAATATTTATCGCATTTCTTTGCATCGATTTCTTGATATTCTTTAACACCTGCAGAGCAGATTATTGAATAAATCGTGCCCTTCGGATTGAGCTTCATTTCATAAGTTTGACCATTGTATTGTACCGTCTCCGTGTTTGTTGGCACAAGGCAATTAGCGTTCATAACACCCGTCCTTGTGTAAACATGGTTATGGCCCTCAAGCACAAGATCAACACCTAAATAAGGCAAAAGTGCGCTGAGCTGGTTTCTTAAAGCAACGGTTTCATCGTCTTTATAGTAAACTCCGTTAGCGTAAAGGGCTTTATGAAGCACCACGATTTTCCACTTTGCGTTGCTGTTTTTAATGTCTTTCTTCATCCACTCAAGCTGAGTGCCACTGAGCTTATCATCCTCAAGATCATTAGTATTCAAAACAGTAAAATGAACATTATTATAATCATAAGAATAATATGTGCCTGTTTCTTCATTCTGCTCCGGAACGCCGGGCAAAGTGAAGTTTGTTTTAAGCACGCTGCCCTCATCCTCATGGTTGCCTGACGTTGGCATGAAGGGTAATTTTAAGAATGAATCAGAGCTGTTAAACAGATAATTCCAATGCTTTGAAGTGGTGCCAAGGTCAACCTGATCACCGTTTGAAACGGTAAATCTTGCATCCGGATAAAGAGTTAAAGCACTGCTCATAACGGAAGCATAAGTTTCATAATGGCTTGCTCGCTGAGCCTGTGGATCTGTGATATCAATAAATGTAAAGGCTTCATCATCACCCTTTGCCATGGTGATTGTGCCTGTGTCACTCCACCAGCCGTAGCTTTCACTGCCCACTCGGTAGCTGTATTTTGCTCCGGGGGTAAGACCGGTGAGGGTAACGGTATGCTCTATATAATCCTTGCTGTAATCAAGCAAGCCGATAATGCCCAAATCTGCTCCGGGGAAGCTTCTTTCCGTTTCGGAATAAGTGACGGTTATGCGGCTGTCTTTTGTGGCTTTGCCTGTAAACTCAGGATTTTCGCTGTAGTCAAGAAGCTCAATATCCGTATCTGTTATGCTGTATTTTGTAAGCCATGTAATTGTAACACTTTGGGTATTATCCTCGGTTAAGCCCATTACGATGTTTGAGGGCAAACGGAAGTTATCTTTTGTGGCCTCAACACTCTTTTTCCCTGTGTATTTTAAGGTGATGGTATTATCGCCTTCTGCGGGGCTGTCATCAAACACAAAGCATTTTACCATCCACGCAATTGTGGCGCCCCAAGCCTCATATTGGCTCTTTGTTAAATATTTGTCAATTACAAGAGTATCGAGAATTTCGTCAACGGAATTATATCCTTCGGGAACTACCGAAAGGCCCAAAACAGAATCTATAAGGTTCATATAGCTGTTATTTCCGCCGAGAAGTAAATCTACAATATTTGAGAAAAGCTTGCCCATAAGATAAAAAGCCGAACCCGCGGGGAAAAGGGTATCAATATTGAAATCAAGATTTGCGAGAATTTCATTTTGAACAAGGTCATCAACAACCACTTCAATAAGCAAATTGAAAAAGCCTTCTGTTGTTTCGCCGCTATCAAATCCCTCAAGAGTATCTTTTACAAATTCATATCCCTCTTTGCCGTAAACGCTTTCATCGCCACCGTAGTAAAGTAAAAGTGCGGTGGTTGCATATTCGCCCAGTGTACAGCCTTTGCCCGTATAATATTCACTGCCGAGAACAGTTGAATTATAGGTATTCGGATAATCACTGACCTTAAAAGCAAGCAATTTATCTACAAGAGCCATTACTTTGTTAAGGGTTTCTTCGGGATTTTTAATGTAAGTTTCCATAATTTGAGAATCCAAATCATTAAGAAAGCTCATTACATTGCCGCTGACGGTTAAAATATCCATATCACCTATGACAAGGCCGTCTGTTTTGAGAAGTTTTGTGAGCAAGGCCTGCACATCTATACCCTTGTAGGCAAGGAATCTAAGCAATCCCCCGGCCTCTTGAATTTGTGTGAAATAATTATTTATAACATCACCGATTGTACGCTCTAAAAAATCCCCTATATCGTTGCCGAAAGTTTGGTCAAAGGACGAAGTATATTTATATGGTGTAGTGTAAGTTACGCCGTTTTCGCTTACTACATTTGAATACTCATCAATGTCATGGCTTGTCATATCGAAGGTGATATTTGAGCCGTCTGTGGTAACATCAACCGTCCTGAAATAGTTTGGATAACCTGTAAGAGTGGGGGTGAGAATATCCGTTATTTCTTCGCCGTTATCATTTATGTAAGTGCTTGTATCACTTGAATGAAGGTGCCCCGTAAACACATAGTGAATGCCTGCATCGGCGAATTCATCGGCAATTCTCTCCCAATCCCAAAGAACGAAAGCAAAGAATGTGGAAGGCTCGATTTCTATATGGGGCACAAGGTTATGATGCTGCATAACAAGGGGAATTCTTCCTTCATCCTGTGCCTGCTTTGCCTGAGCTTTAACCCAAGCAAGAAGCTCATCGCCAACCTGACCGTCAGTTATATGCTCAGTCTTTTTTGCACCGTTATCAACAGAGTAAATGTTCGTGTCAACAACTATAAGCCTATAAGCTTCGCCAAGGTTTGCGGCATAAGAGAGCATACCGCCCTTTATGCCGTCTTTATCTTCGGAATAGCCTGTGGGAGTGAATGTGGCATCAGCCTTATCCCAGCCTAAGTTTTTATAAATCTCTTTGAACTGCTCCGGAGTGGTGGTTGTGCCTTTAACTTTCTTTCCCTCAACGAATTTTGTGGCATTTGTGTTGTTTATATCGTGGTTACCGTTTGTTACAAAAACGGGAATGCCGGTTTCTTCTTGCCATTTTTCAAGAATTTCGGCAAGAGCCTTATGGCTTTCAAGCTCACCGTCTTTTGTAAGGTCACCGGGGATAAGCAGATAATCCGCCCCGTCCTTTTCGGCATTTTTAAGTACGCCCTCAAGTGCGTTATTTATTAAAGAATAATTTTCTCCGTATTCTTTACTTTTTGCGATTGTATATTTTTGATAGGCTTCGCAATTATTGTCTTTCAATTCATCCGCAAAAATGTGCACATCCGAAAAAACACCGAGATGAATTGTTGTTTCATCTGCAAATGCCATCATCGGCACAGAGCCTACAAGAAGGCAAAGAGCCATAAGCACTGCAAGTATTTTGAATGTTAATCTTTTTTTCATTTTCAACCTCTTTTTCAAGTTAGGTGTTAGGAGCGACCCACCATTACTCATTAAATCAAGTACATTCCCGATTTCACATTGGGCTTTAGCTCCCATTGCTAATTACTAATTAAACATAAGCAACTTATATATTCTTCATAAGTGGCCCGATGCTCTTAATAAGTTTTGGAATTTGGCAGGCAATTTTTCTCTTTCCGCCTTTTTTATCGCTAAGATAAATAACAAGTCCTTCTGCCATTACCTCATTGAATGCGCCGCCGCTCATTGAAACAAAGTCTCTGAACGGAGTTTGAAGGGCAATACCCTTTGCCATTCCATCGGGAACAAGCTTATCAAGGAGTTTATACATCTTTGCACCCTTCTTGGTGTGCTTGCAATATTCAAAGTTATCCGCAATGGTGATAGGCTTTGAAAGGTCTCTGTCTGTGGGAGGAATCTCTCTGCCGAGAACGGCTTTGAACTGGTCATCGGGAACAGACTGAACATCTGCTGTATAATAAGTGGGGGCAATTTTGCTGTAATTGGGAATTTCAACGGTGGCAGCGTTAACGGTAAGCTCTGCGCTAAGGCGAATATCCGCACTGGATGAGCCTACAAGAATGTTAAATGCACCACTCTCAACAGTCCAATCATTAACTTTTACATTGTAGAAAGCGAAGGCTCTTCTGCAAAGAGTAACGGAAACTTCTTTTTCCTCGCCACTTTCAAGATAAATCTTCTTAAAGGCTTTAAGCTCTTTAACGGGGCGATAGATTGTGCTTTCTTTATCTGCCACATAGATTTGAGCAACCTCTGCACCTGCAACGGCACCGGTATTTTTAACGGTAAATGTTACGGTTACCTTTTCGCTCTCGTCAATTTCGTTTGCCGAAAGTTTTATATTTGAATATTCAAAACTTGTGTATGAAAGTCCATGGCCGAAGGGATAGCGAACGGGCTTATTTGCCTTTTCGTAATATCTGTAACCGATATAAATACCCTCTCTGTGCTCAACAGAAGCCGGATTGCCGGGGAAGTTGTTTACTGCAGGAGTATCTTCATATTTGATGGGATAGGTTTCGGGAAGTTTACCTGAGGGGTTAACTGCACCGGTAAGTATATCAGCAACGGCGCCGCCGCTTGCCTGACCGCCAAGATAGCTGTTAAGCACTGCCTTAACCTCATCATTCCAAGGCATTTCAACAGGTGAACCGCCTGCAAGCACAATAACGATATTTTTATTTACTTTTGCAACAGCCTCAACAAGCTGATTATGAGCCTGCGGAAGTTTCATATCCGTTCTGTCAAAGCCTTCTGCTTCGTATTCATCTGTAAGGCCGATGAATAAAACAACTGTGTCAACTTTTGCGGCAAGAGCTGCGGCCTCTGCGATATGAGCGGGGTTTTTGCTTGCCTTCTTATTTGTAAGTTCATAGCCCTGAGCGTATTCAAAATTAACACCTAAATTTTTAAGCTCTGTGTAAGCATCCTCAAGCTCTGTGGGAACAATGTGTGAGGAGCCTGCGCCCTGATATCTGGGCTCTTTCGCAAGGGCACCGATAACGGCGATTTTCTTTGATTTATCAAGGGGAAGAATATTATCTTCATTCTTCATAAGCACCATTGTGGCTGCACTGATTTTTCTTGCCAGCTTTTCATCCTGATGCTCATCATATTTATAATCTTTCTTTGCGCCGTCTGCACATTTCTTAATAAGATTAAGCACATTGAGTGCCGCTTTATCAAGGTCTGCCTCTGAGAGTTTTCCACTCTTAACAGCTTCAATAATTTTCTTTGTGCCTGAGCCGGAAGATGAGGGCATTTCAAGGTCATTGCCTGTTTTTACACCTTCAACTCTGTCATTAACAGCACCCCAGTCAGATACTACAACGCCGTCCCATCCCCATTCATTGCGAAGAATTTCGGTTTGGGTGTGATAGTTTTCGGAGCCGTGAGTGCCGTTTATTTTATTATATGAACACATAACAGTCCAAGGCTTCGACTTCTTAATGGCAATTTCAAAGCCTCTAAGATAAATTTCACGAAGAGCTCTTTCATCTACAACTTCATCCACAACCATTCTTCTTGTTTCCTGGCTGTTTACGGCATAGTGTTTAATAGATGTGCCTATGCCTTGGGATTGAACACCGTCAATAAGGCCTGCCGCCATTTCACCGGCAAGAACGGGATCCTCTGAAAAATATTCAAAGTTTCTGCCGCAAAGAGGGCTTCTTTTCATATTGATGCCGGGGCCGAGAAGCACTCCGACTTTTTCATATTGACATTTTCTGCCCAGAGCCTCGCCCATTTTATAAATAAGTTCCGGATCCCATGATGCAGCTGTGCCTGCGGCTGTGGGGTAGCAAATTGCGGGAACGGATTTTGAAAGGCTGAGACCTTTTTGACTATAATTCTTTTTTCTTAAGCCGTGAGGACCATCGCATACCATTATTTCCGGAATGTCATATTTTTCCATTCCTTTAAGGTGCCAGAAGTCTTTTCCGTCGCAGATGGCCGCTTTTTCTTCAAGAGTCATCTCGGCAAGTATTTCTTTTGGGTCTTTCATTTAGTCTTCCTCCTTGAGTATATCGTTATTATCATTTACACCTAATATATGGTCGGCGTTATCGCCGTCAATTGTTTCAACTGATTTTAATTTATTTTGAATAATTTTGTTTCTGTGGTCGACTTCATCAAGAGTTTTGCCGGCCTCGTCAATCTTTTTTCGAGCTTTTTCAATTAAATTACCGAATTTATCATATTGCTGTTTTGCGGCGGCAAGCAAGGTACGAACTTCGTTTGCTTTTTCGTTTATGGCAACTGCCCTGAAGCCGAGAGATAAAGAATTTAGCAGGGCCGTAATTGTGGAAGGGCCGGCAAGCATTACATTGTAATCAGTTCTGATTTTTTCGGCAACGCCACTTCGTGAAGAAGAAATCTCCGCATACAAGCCTTCGGTGGCAAGGTAAAGAATTGCAAAAGGAGTAGTTAAAGGAACATTTATATATTTTGCAACAGTTTTTGCCTCATTTTGGACTCTTGTTTCAAGAGCTTTGCGTGCCGCTGTAAGAGCATCTGCATTCCCTTCATCTGCTGCGTCACAAAGGCGAACATAATCTTCCATGGGAAATTTTGAATCTATGGGAAGATAGGTGATTTTTCCTTCATTCGAGGGAATGCGCACGGCAAATTCAACTCTGTCTTGTGTGCCGGGAACACAAACAAAATTAGTTTCATACATTCCGGGCAAAGTTTGGTCAAGAATTGAGCCAAGCTGTACCTCTGCCCAAGTGCCTCTTGCTTTAACGTTGGTAAGCACTCTGTTAAGGGCAGTAACATTATCGGTAACTCCGTTTGAAAGCTCTTTCATTTCACCGAGAGATTTATAAACATTCTCAAGCCTTTCAGAAACGGTCTTAAAAGAAGAATCAAGCCTTGTAGAGAGAGTGGCGGTAAGCTTTTCGTCAACTGTCTGTCGCATTTCTTCCAGCTTTTTCTCGTTGCTCTCACGCATTTTATCTACAGCGTCGGACATCTTTTTGTTTTGCCTTTCGCTCTGCTCTTCGCTTCTGTCTCTTATATCCGTCAGGCTCTTCATGATTGCCTGCTCCATTTTTAATTGACGGTCGGAATTGTCA
>CAVHYZ010000052.1:0-13042 GCA_963640495.1 Acutalibacteraceae bacterium | reverse complement strand
CTTAAAACAATTCTCGAAGTCTTTGCAAGTCTCCTCACCAGCAGCTGTTAAGCACCAAATTACTGTGATCAATCATATCGTCATTTGCGATATTTGATAATATTAATTAAAAATTGAAGGAGGCTTATTTAATGAAAACTAATCCAATTGAAGTTAAAGCCTCATTTTTCAAAAATGGCTCTAAGATTTATCATTGCATACATGAAGGCTGCAACTATACGAATACAGAAATAACCCTTTCTACCATCAACAGAATTTTAGCGCGGTTTAGAAATATTTTCTCATTTAAGTTCGGATAATTAATTCAATATTCTCAGGTTATTGACATAATAAAAAAACATCCCGACAGTAAATACTGCCGGGATGTTGCCATCTTAAAACTTAATATTTAAAATCAGAGTATTGAACGTGGGTTGTGCCTGATGCTGTGCCTGAGCCGATGCTTATATCAATACCAACCGTAATATCAAAAGTAACCGTAAGGGAAACAAGCTCGCCTGTTTCAGCATTAATTTTGGCAACTGCCTTAGCATTTGTGTAACTTTCTTTGATTGATGCGCCTTCGTATGTGCCGGCTATTGCATCGTAAATAACTTCTGCAGTTTTGTGGTCATAGTAATTCTTATCTTCATTGCCTACGCAAATACCGCATTTGTCAAGGGGAGCACTTGTAGTTTGAGTATCTTTATTGCCGATGCTGTTGCCCTCAGCTATATTAAGAGTTACAATATAATATTTGCCATCTTCTTTAACGGTTGCAGATTCAATTTCGTTTTCTGTAAGCGTGCTCTTACGAAGGTAATATCTCTTGGTGTCCTCATCCCATTTACCTTTGGTAACGGTTTCAGAGTATTTATTTTCTTCACCTATACCAACAAATTTTTCAACGAGGCTCTTGAATGCTTTAAGAGCAAGGCTCATGTCAAACTGTGCATTATTTGTGTAACGGTTTTTCTTGAATCCGGCTTTTTTATTGTAAGCATTGTTTATTGCATCATTGTAAACGGAAATAATTTCAGCTTTGGTGGAAGGAACAAAAAGCTTTGAAGTTGCTTCTTCTTTTTCAGAAGAATTTGTTGCATCTTCTTTCTTGTCTGTAACAGCTTCTGATGTACTTTCTTCAGTAACTGTTGAATCCTCTTTAACTTCATCTGATACAACTGTAGTATCTGTTGCCTCGGTAATTTCTTCTGTGATTTCTTCTGCTTTTGTAGTTTCTGTTTCGGTTTTTGTGCCACAAGATGCGAGAGCAAGGAGCATGGCCAGGGTGATGATAATAGCCGCAAATTTTTTCATAATGAAACCTCCGTAAATTTTGAATTGTTTTTATTATTTTATTATTTTATTATTTTATTATTCTTACTCTAATAATGCCACCAATGGAAGATGTGTCAAACTCTCTATCCGTATCTATTACTGTGTAGCCGTTTCCCTTTTTAGCTGCGGAGAAAACGCCTTTTATTGCTGCGCCTTGTGCGGTTGCAGCAGCAGTAGCTTTTGTGGGAATTGTGTCATCCTCTTTGTGAAGAATACAGGTGCGTACATCAAAACTATCTGCAAGCTGAGTGTTCGGGTAGTTTACGCTGTTTTTAATGGCACCTTTTTCAAGATAATTTGAAATTTCCTCTGCTGCCATAACAGCACAGTTATCTTCACTTTCGGGGGTAGACGCACCAAGGTGTGGAATAGCTGTAACACCTTCGTGGCCAATTTGCTCATCAGTCGGAAAGTCCGTAACATAGGCAGCAACTTTGCCTGAATCGAGAGCGACAATTAAATCAGATGAATTCACAAGTTCGCCTCTTGCAAAGTTAATTAAGCGAACACCGTCTTTCATTTTGGCAATAGCTTCGGAATTAATCATGCCTTTTGTGCTGTCATTATAGGGAATGTGAAGGGTAATATAATCACTCTTTGCATAAATTTCATCCATAGATGAGGCAATTTTGTAGCCTTTTGCAGTAAATTCGTCTGTTTTTTTGTCGTTTTTAAAACTGTCGAAGCAGAGTATGTTCATACCGAGGGCACTTGCACTGTTTGCAACAAGAGCACCAATTGCTCCCATACCTACAACGCCTAACGTCTTGCCGAGAATTTCAGGGCCTACAAAAGCGGATTTGCCTTTTTCAACTGCTTTGCTTACGCCATCGCCCTCACCTTTAAGACCTTTGCACCAGTCAATGGATGCTGCAATTTTTCTTGATGAAAGCAGTAAACCGCAAATCACAAGTTCTTTAACTGCATTTGCATTGGCACCGGGAGTGTTAAACACCACAACGCCCTGTTCAGCAAAAGTATCAACGGGGATGTTGTTTACACCTGCACCGGCTCTTGCGATTGCAACAGTGTTTTCGCTAAGTGACATTTCATGCATTGATGCTGAACGAACAAGAATAGCATCCGGATTTTCGGTAGCATCCGAACAAGTATATTTTGATGAATCCAATTTGTTTAAGCCGATTTTTGATATTTTGTTAAGAGTTAAGATATTATACATAATTCTTTACCCCTCAGTTGTTCTTTTCAAACTCGGTCATAAAGTTAACAAGCTTTTCAACGCCTTCAATGGGCATTGCATTGTAAATGCTGGCTCTCATACCGCCTACGGAACGGTGACCTTTAAGGTTTACAAAGCCTGCTGCAGCTGCTTCGCTTACGAATTTGGCATTAAGCTCATCACTATCTGTTACAAAAGTAACATTCATAAGCGAACGGTCACACTTTTTAACGGGATTGTGGAACATTTTACTGTTGTCAAGGAAGTCGTAAAGAATGCTCGCCTTCTTTTCGTTGCGGAGCTTCATTGCTTCAAGTCCGCCTATGCTTTCGATCCATTCAAGCACAAGCTTGCAAATATAGATCGGGTAGCAGGGAGGTGTGTTATACATTGAGTCGTTATCTGCAAGAGTCTTATAGTTAAGCATAACGGGAGTAATATCTCTTGCATTGCCGAGTAAATCTTCACGAACTATAACTACAGTGAGGCCGGCAGGGGCAACATTCTTTTGTGCACCACCATAAATAACGCCATATTTTGAAACATCCATAGGTTCTGAAAGAAAGCAGGATGAAACATCGGCAATAAGCGGAACATCACCTGTATCGGGGAGAGTGGTGAAGCGTGTGCCGTAAATGGTATTATTTTGGCAAATATAGAAATAGTCTGCATCCGGTCTGAATTGTGATTTATCTAATTCGGGAATGCAAGAAAAATTTTGCTCTTTTGAAGATGCAACAGCCTTAACATCACCATATTTTTGGGCTTCCTTAAATGCTTTGGTAGAGAATTGACCTGAAAGCACATAGTCTGCTTTGTTGCTCTTATTCATAAAGTTAAGAGGAATTGCAGAAAACTGGGTGGAAGCGCCACCTTGGCAAAAGATAACTTTATAGTTATCGGGAATGTTCATAACCTTTTTGAAAAGGTCAAGAGCACCGTAAATAATAGGTTCATAAGCTTTTGAACGATGGCTCATTTCAAGAACGGATTGGCCTGTGCCATTATAGTCAAGCATTTCCTCTGCTGCTCTGCTGAGGACACTTTCAGGCAACATGGACGGGCCTGCTGAAAAG
This sequence comes from Acutalibacteraceae bacterium, assembly GCA_963640495.1. Lineage (GTDB taxonomy): Bacteria > Bacillota > Clostridia > Oscillospirales > Acutalibacteraceae > CAG-177. The sequence goes on along the minus strand of CAVHYZ010000052.1, from coordinate 9,469 downwards.
TTGTAAACTCGAGACATAATAAAATCCTTCTTTCTATATAAGAATATTTAATCTTCTTATTCTTTTTCACTTGCTGTGCAAGCTATACCCAAATCTTTAAGTTGAACATCGTCAACGAGCGCAGGGCAATCTGTCATAGGCTCACTGGCGTTTTGAACTTTAGGGTAAGCAATAACATCTCTTAGAGAATCACAGCGAAGCATTTGCATAATAAGACGGTCAAGTCCAATACCCATACCGCCGTGAGGGGGAGCACCGTATTTGAATGCGTCGAGCAAATAACCGAATTTTGTGTGTGCCTCTTCATCAGAAAGACCGAGAAGGGAGAAAATTCTGCTTTGAAGCTCAGGATTTGTGATTCTGATAGAGCCTGAGCAAAGCTCAATTCCGTTAAGAACAAGGTCGTATGCTTTTGCTCTAACCTTTGCTTTGTCTGTTTCAAGATATTCAAGGCACTCATCCATAGGAGCGGTAAACGGATGATGCATTGCAACGTATTGCTGTAAATCCTCATCCCAGTCAAAGAAAGGAAATTCGGTAATCCAAAGTAAATTATATTTGTCTTCGGGAATTATATCAAGTTTCTTCGCAACTGTCTGACGGAGAGCACCGAGAACTGTAAGCACAAGGGAGTTTTTAGTGTCACCTACAATTAAGATTACATCTCCTGCTTCTGCACCTGCTTTTGCAAAAATCGCTTTCATTTCATCCTCAGTCATAAACTTTGCAAAGGATGCGTTATATGTGCCGTCATCTGCAATTCTTACATAAGCAAGGCCTTTTGCACCAATGCCTTTTGCGCTTTCGGTGAGCTTATCAATTTCTTTTCTTGTAAGCACGGAATATGCTTTTTTGGCGGTAATGCATCTAACAGAGCCACCGCCTTCAATGGCTGATGTAAATACTCCGAAACCGCAGCCTTTTACCGTTTCGGAAAGGTCAGCAATTTCAAGGCTGTAACGGGTATCGGGTTTATCGCTGCCATAGCGCTCCATTGCCTCTTTGTATGTGAGACGGGGAAGAGGTAGAGTAATATTAACTCCCAATGCTTCACGGAAAACTCTTTCCATATAGCCTTCGCCTATGGCAAGCACATCTTCCATATCAACAAAGGACATTTCAATATCTATTTGGGTGAATTCCGGCTGTCTGTCTGCTCTTAAATCTTCATCACGGAAGCAACGGGCAATTTGCATATATCTGTCAAAGCCGGCTACCATTGAAAGTTGCTTATAAAGTTGTGGAGACTGAGGCAGAGCGTAGAATTTGCCCTTGTGTACTCTTGAGGGAACAAGATAATCTCTTGCACCTTCGGGTGTGGATTTAATAAGAATAGGTGTTTCTATTTCAATAAAGCCGTTTTCGTCAAAATAATCACGTGTAATTTTAGCAATTTTGTGACGCATTAAAATATTCTTTTGAAGGTCAGGGCGACGAAGGTCAAGATAACGATATTTAAGCCTTGTAAGCTCGGAAGTTTGGCAATTATCAGTAATTTCAAAAGGAGGAGTTTCGCTTTGTGCTAAAACTCTAAGGTCTGTTACTTGAATTTCAATATCGCCTGTGGGTATTTCACTGTTCTTTGAGGAACGCTCTCTTACAACGCCCTCAGCCATAAGGACATATTCACTTCTTGTGGTGAATGCTTTGTTAAATATTTCTTTATCTGTTGAGTCGTCAAAAGCAAGTTGAACAATACCGCTTCTGTCTCTTAAATCAATAAAAATAAGTGCACCCAAATCTCTTTGGCGCTGAACCCAGCCTGCCACCGTTACTTTTTTGCCTGCATCGGAAATACGAAGGTCACCGCAGTAGTGAGTTCTTTTTAATCCTGTCATAAAATCCATTGTACCGAAGGTCCTTTCAGGTGAGATTGCCGAATAATTCGGTAAGATTTATATTTGTGCCCTCGTTGTCTGTAAGGTTTGAGGCTGCCTCGTTAATTGTAAGACGAAGAAAATTATCCTCAAAATCTTCAAGGCTAAGTTCAGTGCTTTCGCCTGAGGACATATTTTTAACTTTTGCTTTTTTGTTTGCAAGCTCATCACTGCCTATTACAGCTGTGTATTTTGCTTTAATTTTATCCGCAAACTTCATTTGTGCTTTAAGAGAACGGCCCACAACATCGGTTTGAGCGTGAATACCGGCACTTCTTAAATCACAAGTGAGTTTCATTGCCTCACATAAAGCGGCCTCATCCATGGGAGCAATGTAAATATCGCAGGTGTTATCTTCCGGAAGCTCAATTCCTTGACCTTCCATAACCATTTTAAGCCTGCCTGTACCCATACCAAAGCCGAGTGCGGGCGTTTTGGGACCACCTAATTCTTCAACAAGGCCGTCATATCTGCCGCCGCCGCAAACAGTTCCTTGAGCGCCTATGGCCGTAGAAACAAATTCAAACACAGTACGAGTATAATAATCAAGTCCTCTTACAATACGGGGATTTACCGTGTAAGCAATGCCCATATTATCAAGATATTTTTTAACTCCTTCAAAATGCTCTTTGCATTCATCGCAAAGATAATCAATTATGAGAGGAGAGGCAGCACTGATTTCTTTGCATATAGGGCTTTTACAGTCAAGAATCCTCATTGGATTTTTCTCGAGCCTTTCTTGACAGGTGCCGCAGAGCTCATTTTTATGACCGCTGAAATACTCTTTAAGCGCAGCGTGATATTTCTTTCTGCATTCGGGGCAGCCTATGGAGTTAAGCTGTAATTCAATATCCTTAATGCCGAGAAATGTGAAAATTTCGTTTGCCAAGGATATTACCTCTGCATCTGCGGCAGGGGAGGCGGAGCCAAACATTTCAACGCCGAATTGCTGAAATTCTCTCCATCTGCCGGCTTGGGGTTTCTCATACCTATAACAGTTGAGAATATAGCAGAGCTTTTGAGGAAGAGCCTCATTGAAAAGACCGTGTTCAAGGAAAGCCCTTACCGCTCCCGCAGTACCCTCCGGGCGTAAGGTAATTGACCTGCCGCCCTTATCGTCAAAGGTATACATTTCTTTTTGAACCACATCAGTGGTTTCGCCTACGCCCCTTTGAAATAATTCTGTATGTTCAAAAACAGGGGTGCGTATTTCTTTAAAGCCGAAAGATTCGGCTATTTCAAAAAGGGTGTTTTCCAAAAATCTGTGTTTGCCCGTAGCATCGGGCATCATATCTTGGGTTCCTTTTACCGCTTTGGTTACAAGTGCCATAATTTGTCCTTCTTTATGCTGTTATTGGGGGTTTACAATATTGCGCCAGTCAAGGTCGCCTCTTGCAAGGGAATGAATGAGTGCCTCAGCTGTTGCTATATTTGTGGCAACCGGGATGTTATGCACATCACAAAGCCTTAAAAGAGTCGCTTCGTTTGGCTCGTGAGGTTTTGGAGTCAATGGGTCTCTGAACAGAAGAAGAAGATCTATCTCATTGCATTGAATTCTTGAAATAATCTGCTGATCTCCGCCTTGATGTCCGCTTAAAAATCTTGTAATGTTAAGTCCTGTTGCTTCGGCAACCATCTTGCCGGTTGTGCCGGTTGCATAAAGGTTGTGTCTGCTGAGAACGCCACAGTATGCTATGCAAAACTGTACCATAAGCTCTTTTTTTGCATCGTGTGCTATGAGTGCTATGTTCATTACAATCCTTCTTTCTCAATTAGTTTTAATCAGTTTTATTCTTCTGTATTTTCAGTGGTATCTGCTTCATTTGTTTCGGTTGCATCTGTCACTTCACTTATTTCACTTATTTTGGCTTTTGCAACCGGAACTGCCGATATAATTCTGTCGCCGTCGGAAAGATTCATAATCTTTACACCCTTGGCTGTTCTTGAATGAGGCGCAATTCCTTCAAGAGAAATTCTTACCATCATACCGCTTGCAGTGATGATCATAAGATCGTCATTTGCATTTACGGATTGAACATTAACAACATGGCCATATTTACCGCACCTGAAGTTTATTTGGCCGAGACCCGCTCTTGCGTGAATCGGATACTCAGATGCGGGTGAAAGTCTACCCAATCCATCTTCTGCAACCGTAAGCACCGGCTTGTCGTCATAAAGCACATCTGCACCCACAACGCAGTCATCGCCTTGAAGCTTGATTGCTCTCACACCTCTTGCGGCTCTGCCGATAAGCCTTGCCTGCTGCTCGTCAAAGGAAATGCATTTGCCGTTCTTTGTGGCGATTATAAGGAGATTAGAACCGTTTGTGACTTTAACCCAGCCTAATTCATCCCCTTCATCAAGGTTAATGGCGTTAATGCCGTTTTTACGAATGTTTTTATATGCATCAAGTTCCGTGCGCTTGATGACACCCTGCTTAGTAATCATGGCAAGGTATGTAGGCTCTTTACCGCCAAAATCCGGAACTCTTATCATTGATGTGACTTTTTCACCAGGCATAATCGGAAGAACATTTACAACATTTGTGCCCTTGCTTGTACGGGAGCCTTCGGGCATTTCGTATCCTTTGATTCTGTAAACTCTTCCGAGATTTGTAAAGAACATAATATAATCATGAGTAGAGCAGGAGAAAAGAATTTTAACTGTGTCTTCTTCTCTTGCTTTGAGGCCTTTAACACCTTTTCCGCCTCTGCCTTGCTGTTTATATTCATCGGCAGGCGTACGCTTAATATAGCCCATTTCCGTGAGAGTAAATACACATTCACGCTCGGGTATAAGGTCTTCAAAATCAACTTCGCCGCTTACATCGGCAATTTCCGTTTTTCTTTCGTCGGAAAATTTATTTTTTATTGCAAGCAATTCTTCTTTGAGCACATTTTTAAGCATTGCTTCGTCGCTGAGTAGCTGCCTGTAATAAGCAATTTTGTCTTCTAATTCTTTGTATTCTGCCTGCAATTTCTCTTTATCGAGGCCTTGCAAAGCTTTAAGACGCATATCAAGGATCGCCTGAGCCTGAATATCATCAAGACTGAAACGCTCCATAAGTCTTTCTTTGGCGTTATCGTAGCTTGTTCTGATAATTTGAATAACTTCATCAATGTTATCTTGGGCTGTGATTAAGCCTTCCAACAGGTGAGCTCTTTCAAGAGCTTTTTTTAGGTCAAAATTTGTTCTGCGGCGAATCACCTGTTCTTGGAATGCAAGATATTCATCAATATACTCTCTGAGAGTAAGAATTTTCGGCTGTTTTTGATCGTCCACAAGGGCACGCATTATGATGCCATAGGTAGATTGCATTTCCGTTTGAGCAAAAAGCTTATTGAGCACCACGTTTGCGTTTGCGTCACGCTTAAGCTCAATAACGATCCTCATACCGTTTCTGTCGGTTTCATCACGAAGGTCGGATATACCTTCAAGGCGCTTATCTCTGACCTGCTCTGCGATTTTTTTAATGAGGGCACGCTTCTTTACCATGTAAGGAAGCTCTGTTACAACAATTCTTGTGCGATTATCTTTGCCATATTCCTCAAATTCTGTGCGAGCTCTTATAACAACCTTGCCTCTGCCTGTTTGATAAGCTTGACGAATACCTGCACGGCCCATGATAATGCCTTTTGTGGGAAAATCGGGGCCTTTTATATATTTCATAAGGTCTTCAAGGCTTGCATCTGAATTATCAAGCACGCATATACAGCTGTCGATAACCTCTCCTAAATTATGCGGGGGGATACTTGTGGTCATACCAACAGCAATGCCCTGTGAGCCGTTTACAAGCAAATTGGGGAATTTTGACGGAAGCACTTTGGGCTCTTTGCGACTTTCGTCAAAGTTCGGGCTCCAGTCAATAGTGTCTTTGTCTATGTCTTCAAGCATTTTATTGCTTATTTTACTGAGCCTTGCCTCTGTGTAACGGTAAGCGGCAGGTGGGTCACCGTCAACGGAACCAAAGTTACCGTGGCCTTCAACAAGAGTATATCTCATTGAAAAATCCTGTGCAAGCCTTACCATTGCGTCATATACGGATGCATCACCGTGGGGGTGATATTTACCAAGCACATCACCAACGCAAGTAGCGGATTTCTTGAATGGCTTATCTGCCGTAAGATTATCTTCATACATAGTGTAAAGAATACGGCGATGAACCGGCTTTAAGCCGTCACGAACATCCGGAAGAGCACGGTCAACAATAACGGACATGGCGTAGTCAAGCATAGCCGCTTTCATTTCCGGCACAATATCTGATGTGGTAATAACCTGATCCGGAAAAAGTATATCTTCGGGTTTGTAATCTCTATTATGAGCCATTTTTACGCCACCTCCTTATATATCAAGATTTGTAACATATTTGGCGTTTTCTTCAATCCACTCACGGCGGGGGTCAACTTCTTCGCCCATTAGCAGATTAAATACTGAATCTGCCGCAACTGCATCCGAAAGGGTAATTCGCCTTAATGAACGAGTTTCGGGATTCATTGTGGTTTCCCAAAGCTCATGTGGGTCCATTTCACCAAGACCTTTGAAACGACTGATATCGATTTTTGTGTCTGCCTTATCACCTCTAAGCTCGGCGGAAACTTTATCCCTCTCATCATCCGAATAAGCAACCCTTTGAGCTTTGCCCTTTGTTAATTTGTAAAGGGGCGGAACGGCGGAGTAAACATATCCGTTTTCGATAAGAGGACGCATATATCTGAAGAAGAATGTAAGAAGAAGCGTTCTGATGTGAGCACCGTCTACATCCGCATCGGACATAATAATTATTTTGTGATAACGTAATTTTTCAATGTTAAATTCATCGCCTATACCACAGCCAAGAGCAATAATAAGAGGATGAAGCTTTTCGTTATCAAAAACTTTGTCAAGCCTTGCCTTTTCAACGTTGAGCATTTTGCCCCACATAGCAAGAATGGCTTGAAATCTTGAATCTCTGCCTTGAATTGCAGAGCCGGCAGCCGAATCGCCCTCTACGATGTATATTTCACAAAGAGATGGGTCTCTTTCGTTGCAATCTTGAAGCTTATCAGGCATTTGACCGCTTTCAAGTCCGTTTTTACGGCGAACTGTTTCACGGGCTTTTCTTGCAGCTTCTCTTGCTCTGTTAGCTGTAAGGGCTTTTTCAAGAATTGCTTTTGCAACCGTCGGGTTGTCATCGAAATATTGCTCGAGACCGTTATTAACAAGTGAATTAACAAGTGTGCGAATTTCACTGTTGCCGAGCTTTGCTTTTGTCTGACCTTCAAACTGCGCTTCCGTAAGCTTTACGGAAATGACGCAGGTAATGCCTTCACGGCAATCTTCACCACTGACTTTGTCGTTATCTTTGAGTATGCCTTTCTCTTTGCCGTATTTGTTAAGAACGGCTGTGAGCGCCCTCTTGAATCCGTCCTCGTGCATACCGCCTTCGGGAGTATGAACGTTGTTTGCAAAAGAAACGATTACTTCGCTGTAAGTGTCTGTATATTGAAGAGCAAGCTCTGCCATGGCATCGTCTTTCATTCCACTCATGTAGATAATATCTTCGTGAATGGGAGTTTTGTTTTTGTTTAAGAATGTAACGTATTCTTTGATACCGCCCTCATAACACATGGTAGCATGGCGCTTCTCCTCGGGAAGCTCTGCAGAGGAAGAACGGCTGTCTGTAAGTGTAATTTTTAAGCCGGCATTGAGAAATGCTTCTTCCTGAAGCCTTTTATGGAGGGTTTCATAATCGTAAACAGTGGTGTCCGTAAACATTTCCGGATCCGGTTTAAAGCGAACTTTTGTGCCGGTAACGTCTGTATCGCCGATTATGTTGATTTCTTCCGTAATATAGCCACGTGCAAATTTCATTTGGTGAATTTTGCCGTTTTTGTGAACTTGAACCTCAAGCCACTCTGAAAGGGCGTTTACAACCGATGCGCCAACGCCGTGAAGGCCACCGGAAACTTTGTATCCACCGCCGCCGAATTTGCCGCCTGCATGAAGAACGGTGAAAACTACCTCGAGAGCACTTTTGCCCGTTTGCTCCTGAACGTCAACAGGAATACCTCTGCCGTTATCCGTAACGCTGATAATGTTGCCTTCTTCTATCTCAACCTCAATGTGTGAGCAGTAGCCAGCAAGGGCTTCATCTATGGAGTTGTCAACTATTTCGTAAACCAAGTGATGAAGTCCGGAAGCACTTGTGGAACCGATATACATACCGGGCCTTTTACGAACAGCCTCAAGGCCTTCAAGTACTTGAATTTGACTCGCATCGTAATCCTCAGTTACAAGAGTATTCATGTCGGCACTTTCAAGCTCTTCTAAATCTTGAGCCGACTTCGCAATTTCAGCGTCGATTTCTGCTTCTTCTGCGCTTATTTCTTTAACCTGGTCGGCTTCATTCAATATCTTTTCGTTATCCAAAATCTAAACCTCCAAATCACATACCGAGGGATGAAGCAATATTGCTTTTCTTTTTCTTTTTGGGCTTGTAAGTCGGCGGATTTTCAAGCCTCATTCTTGAGCCTTTACCGCTGCTTGAGTAAAGGAACTTGTTAACGTTGATAACTGGTGATGCAAGGTCGTCGCTCATATAATCAACGCAGTTTGCAAGAAGCTCTTGATTATTTTCAAGAGAGCCCAACATTGTAACGCAAATAAGGCTCTGAGTTTCATTTGTGCCGTTTTCATAAATATCGTTAAGGAGCTTGAAAAGTTTTTTCATTTCCGTTGAATTATTCTTTTTAATTGTTTCAAGCATTGCGGCGTTACCGTATTTAGTAAAGAACTCCTCAGGAAGAAATTGACCGTATTTTTCAATATTTGCTTTGTATTCTGCCCTAAGCTCCGGGTAAATGGTGGTAAAACGGTTCGCAAGAGTGTTGGGATCATAAGAAACTGAGCCGCTCTTTGCCGCTGCTTTTGATACGGGAGTGGGAAGCTTTGACTTAACGGGCTTCTGAGTTTTTGTGCCGAATGTTTCCACAAGAGTGTCGGAAAAATCATTTACGATATATTTGACATCCTTTTCGTTTGCGTTCTCAGGGTCAAGGAGCGAAAGGGTAAGCTGGGAATAATCGCTGCTAATGATATTCCCGTCTTTTTTTGCACCGAAAAGAGCGATTTTGCTGTTATAGTATTCAATCTTCGCTCCTTTGCCTTCCCCGGAATATTCTATAATGAATCTGCCTGACTCTTCCTTGATGGGAATTTCCGTTTTGGCAACACTCTCAGGATAAATAGGGGATAAGCTGCAATCCTCAATCGTTGCTTTTAAGCCTTCATAAATGTTGCCGATAATTTCAATAATTTCACTCATATTTGTACTCCTTTTACAGTAGTCGCAATTTACTGTGCTATTATAACATAATATAATATAGATATTGTTCTAAAGTAGAACATTATAATTATTTATTTAATGAAATACTATTTACGCGCGAGGATAATGCATACGACGAAACTGAATTCGTTGTGTATGTTAAAAATAGATGCCTATTCCGTATTTTTGTGCATTTGTCAATGATGTGAGACTAAGAAAATTGAGAGAAAAAAACTAATTAGAATGTTTTTTCGGGACAGAGAGAGTAAGCGACGGAGCGTAGCGGAGG
>CAVHYZ010000051.1:0-13165 GCA_963640495.1 Acutalibacteraceae bacterium | reverse complement strand
CTTCTTGATACTCCAAAGAATTTACACATTGAATTTATGCTGTACTTGTCCTTATGCTTAAAGATTACTTGATACTTTATCGACGGCTTCACTTCCTTTCTGTAAGCGAGAGAAAATCCCGCATTAACTCATTTTCCATTTCCAATCGTTTTATCTTTGAATCTTTACGAGCTATGATATATTTCAACTCGTTAATTTTCATTTCTTCTGTAATTTCATAATCTTTTGGCGGTCTGCCTTTTGCTTTGAGTGCAACACCTGCTTTTATCTTTCTTTGCTTTTCATTGTATCGTGTAATGAAATTGGTTAATTGTTTCATGGTAAAACCATACTTTTCACAAATTTTTCGCTTAGTTATCCCTTTTCTCCTTAATTCCATTATTTCGTCTTCATATTGACTTATATGTCGATAACTTCTTGGCATAAAAAATCCTCCTATGGTAGTTTCTTTAATTCTACCATAGGAGGTCTCTTTTTTCTATTGTCCATTTTTTACGGACTTGTTCACCTGTGGTTGCAGTCTTTATTTTATTGAATTTTACAGTTTAACTTCTGTTTCAATACCGTTTGCTATAACTGTTACTTTACTTTTGCCGTAAAGCCTGTAATCTGTGACTTTTCCGTCTTGCCACTCAATGTCAACAGTAATATTGCCCTTAGCCTTAAGTCCTTTTATGCTACCGTCTTTCCAGCTGTCTGGTAGTGCGGGCAACAAATAAATTCTTCCGTCTCTGCTCTGTAAAAGCATTTCCGTAATTCCGCTTACATAGCCAAAGTTGCCGTCAATTTGGAATGGGGGATGAGCGTCAAAAAGATTTTCATATGTTCCGCCACCTTTTGAATATTGTATACCTTCACTCTTAACCGGTCTTAGTTGCATTTCAATAAGTTTTAAAGCATGGTTGCCGTCAAAGAGCCTTGCCCAGAAATTGATTTTCCAGCCAAGAGACCAGCCTGTACCGTCATCGCCTCTTCTTTCAAGAGTGCGTTTGCTGGCTTTTGCAAGCTCCGGAGTGCCGTCAACGGTAATAAGATTTGCGGGGTGTAAAGCATAAAGATGTGAGCAATGCCTATGATTCATCCAAACTTCTTCGTAATCATCATCGTATTCAAGAAGTTGACCGTCAGAACCGATTTTGAACTCGCTCATTTGCGAAAGAGTTTGCTTAAGTTCCTTGGCGAAATCTTTGTCTGTATCTAATATTTCTGTTGCTTTAATTAGATTGGTGAAAAGCTCTTTTGCAATGCTCATACTCATTGTGGAGTATTTGGCTATTCTTAAATCCTCACCTTTGTATTTGAATTCGTTTTCGGGTGATGTGCCGGGACATATGAATTTTTCGCCATTTTGTTCAGCCATTATACTCAAGTAAAATTTCGCAGCGCCTTTCATAAGCGGATAAGCAGTATTTCTTAAAAATTCTACATCGTTTGTGTATTCATAATGGTCAAAAAGATGCCTGCAGAACCAGCCTGAAGAGCCATGCCAAAATGCCCAGCTTGCGTTACCGCTTACGGGTGTGGCAAGTCTCCAAATATCAACATTGTGGTGTGAGCACCAACCCTCGGCATTGTACATTCCTTTTGCTGCAACTGCACCGGTATGGCTCAATTCGGAAATCATCTTGATAAGGGGCTCATTAACCTCTGCCATGTTTGTCATAAGAACAGGCCAATAGTTCATTTCCGTATTGATATTTACAGTATAGTTTGAATTCCAAGGAGCATCATATTTGTCATTCCAAATGCCTTGAAGGTTTGAAGGCTGTGAACCGGGGCGAGAAGACGCTATAGCTAAGTATCTGCCAAAATTATAGACAAGTACAATAAGACCTACATCTTTTTTAGAGCGTTTAAAAGCCATAAGTCTTTTATCTGTGGGCAAATCACGGCTTTCACCGGCTAAATCAAGAGATACTCTGCCGTAAATTGCCTGATAATCAGCAATGGCAGTTTCTTTAGTTTTTGAGTAATCTTCTACATTTTCAAGAATTCTTGCGCAAGGTTCTTTATATTCTTTACCCTCAAGGTAAGGGTGCTTATCATAACCGTTAAAGCTTGTAACGCAAGTGAAAAACACATTGGATTCTGTGGCACCTGTAACGGTTATCTTATCACCCTTTGCCTCAACTTTGCCGTTTGAAATAACTTTTGCACCGCTTCTGAAGGAGATGCCTTTGTTTTGCGGCTCGTCAAAGTATGTCTTGTGGCCATTTTCGTTGTTAATAACGTTTTCACCGGGACATTCTCCGTCCAGCCAAAGAGTATCGATTTCTGCAAAGGAGGTAGTCTTGAGTAGTGAATCAAAGCTCATTGAAAAATCAGAGGGAGCAGAAGATTTTAAAGATATGCCTATAACTTTATTTGGGTATGATGCAAAATATTCTCTGCTATATTCAACATCGTTACAGGTAAATTTAACCTGTGCAACTGCATTGTCTAAATTAAGATTTCTAATGTAATTTTTAACTCTGCCTTTTATGTTAAAATCAAATTTAAGATTTCCGAGAGGCAAATAAGCTTGGCTCCAAGTGCTTTCAAAGCTGTTTTCAATTTCTTCCTGTACCTCTTTAAGCTTTCCTTCAAGGGCCAGTTTTGTTGCTTTTTTAAATGATTCGGGAGCACCCTCTCTTAATGTGTTTTTTGGCCTGCCTGTCCATAATTCATCATGGTTTAATGCAATAGTTTCTTTTTTTGTGCCGCCGAAAATCATAGCACCGAGAGTGCCGTTGCCAAGTGGAAGTGCTTGAGTCCACACCTTAGCGGGGGTTGTGTAATAAAGAAGTGAAGAGTTTTTCATTATGTACCTCCAATGCACATTTTGTAACATTATATATTCTTTTTTATAAACAGTCAATTACAAAAAATGAAAGAAATCTTGCATTTTATGAATAAAATCTTGCAATTGCAATGCAATTGTTGTAAACTAATCTATATGTCTTTGGGGGTGAAAGCTTGACTAGTAATATAAAAGACAAAATCGATATATATTATAGCTCGATGTCAAAGGGCCAAAAACGTATTGCGGATTATATAAACTCCAATTACGAAAAGGCTTCTTTTATGACGGCCGCTGCTCTCGGCGAGGCTACGGGAGTCAGTGAATCCACAGTGGTCAGGTTCGCTTCCTATATTGGATTTGACGGCTACCCTGAGCTTCAAAAAAATTTACAGGAAACAGTTAAAAGCAGGCTCACCAGTGTTCAGCGAATGGAGGCTGCAAATAATTTTGACGGCGAAGATTTCATTGAGAGAGCTTTCACAGCTGATATAGAAATGATAAAAAAAACCAGAGAGAATGTTTCACGTGAGGCGTTTATGGGCGCTGTTGATGCCATAAATAAAGCAAAAAAGATTTATATTCTCGGAGTTAGGTCTTCTGCTTCATTAGCAAGCTTTGCATCATTTTATATGAGCTTGATTTATGATGTTGTTCTTGTGGACACCTCGGCTGTAAGTGAAATGTTTGAGCAAATGATTCGCATTAGCAACGATGATTTGGTAATCGCCATCAGTTTTCCGAGATATTCTAATCAAACAGTTAAAGCCCTTAAATTTGCACAATCCAGGGGGGCAACTATTGTTTCAATAACAGATGGTGAAATGTCACCTATAGCTAAATATGCCACCTATCTTCTGGTGGCTCAAAGCAGTATGGTTTCTTTTGTGGATTCTCTTGTGGCTCCTTTAAGCCTTGTAAATGCTCTCATAGCTGCCGGCGCAGGGAAAAGACAGGAAGAGGTTCAGGCAAACCTAAAATCCCTTGAAAAAATGTGGGATGAATATCATGTTTACAGAACAGACGGGGAGGAATAAGATGGAAACGGACCTTCTCGTAATCGGTGCAGGTGCCGCCGGAATGATGGCTGCAGGTACTGCCGGCGAAAACGGGGCAAATGTTATTTTGCTTGAAAGAAATGAACGCCCCGGCAGAAAAGTCATGATAACCGGCAAAGGTAGATGCAATGCCAGCAACAACTGCAAAGATATCCAATCTTTAATATCAAATGTGCCTCGTAACGGTAGATTTCTTTATGGCGCATTTAATAATTTTATGCCGTGTGATACGGTAGAATTTTTCGAAAGCCGTGGAGTGTTACTTAAAGTTGAAAGAGGAAACAGAATTTTTCCCGTTTCCGATAAAGCGGTTGATATAGTTGACTGCCTTGCCGATTATGCAAAGAAAAATTCTCATTTTGTAAACGGCAGAGCGAAAGATTTAATAATCGAAAACAATGCTGTTAAAGGTGTAAAACTCTATGACGGCTCCGTGATAAATGCAAATAAAATCATAATTGCTACCGGTGGACTCTCTTACCCTTCCACAGGCTCAACCGGCGACGGATATACACTTGCTAAGCAAGCAGGCCATATTGTAGAAGAATTAAAACCTTCTTTAGTTCCTCTTGAAATACATGAGGGCTTCTGTACGGATTTAATGGGCTTATCTCTTAGGAATGTTTCCATTAAAGTTACGGATACAAAAAAAAATAAGAAAATATATGAAGATTTCGGAGAAATGCTTTTTACTCATTTCGGAGTGTCCGGCCCTATGATTCTCAGTGCTTCCGCTCATTTAAGAGATATGGAAAAAGGCAGATATAAAATAAGCATTGATTTAAAGCCGGCGCTAACGGAAGAACAGCTTGATGCTCGCATTTTGAGGGATTTTTCCGAAAATGCAAATAAGAATTTTATCAATGCACTTGATAGCCTTTTACCTAAAAAGATGGTGCCGGTTATTGTTAAACTCAGCCACATTCCGGTGTCACTTAAGGTAAATCAAATAACAAAAGAGCAAAGGAGCGCTCTTGTGCATCTGCTTAAAAATCTTATGGTTATGGTAATAGGCTTTAGACCTATTGATGAGGCTATTGTTACAAGTGGAGGAGTCAGCACAAAAGAAATAAATCCATCTACCATGGAATCAAAACTTATAAAAGGATTATACTTTGCGGGCGAGGTTATAGATGTAGATGCATATACAGGTGGCTTTAACCTTCAAATTGCATTTTCCACCGGTAAACTTGCGGGAAAAAACTGTTCATAAGGAGAGAAATTTATGGCTATAAATGTTGCAATAGATGGGCCGGCGGGCGCAGGTAAAAGTTCTGTTGCTAAGGCAGCTTCGGCAGAGCTCGGTTATATTTATGTGGATACGGGCGCTCTTTACAGGGCTGTTGGCGTAAATGCTTTACGTAATGGTATTGATACAAAAGATAAAGAAAAAGTCAGCGCAACGCTCAATTCAATTACCGTTGAGCTTAAATTTGTAAACGGAGAGCAGCAAGTGCTTCTTAACGGTGAAAATGTTTCTTCTGAAATAAGAACTCCCGATGCATCTATGGCTGCGTCCAATGTTTCTGCAATTCCGGCTGTTCGTGAATTCCTTTTTGATTTGCAAAGAGATATTGCAAAAAATAATAACTGTATTATGGATGGTAGAGATATAGGAACTGTGGTGCTTCCCAATGCTCAAGTTAAAATTTTTCTTACGGCTGCTCCGGAAAAAAGAGCAAAAAGAAGGTATGATGAGCTTATTGCAAAGGGTAGTAAAGTTGAATATAACGATGTGCTTGATGATTTAATTCAAAGGGATTATAATGACTCACATCGTGAGGTTGCTCCCTTAAAGCCTGCAGATGACAGTATAATAATTGACACCACAAAATTCACCTTGGAAGAATCAATAAGTTCGGTAGTTAACACCGTAAAGGAGATTATAAAATGAGTAAATATGATTTTTCAAAGCCCATAAAAGAGGGAAAAACTTATAACGTTCTCAGGCCTCTCGGAGTTTTAATCAGTAGAATCTTTTTCAAAATTAAATATATAGGCAAAGAAAATATACCTGCAGATGGTGGATATATTATTGCATCAAATCATATTCACGGCCTTGATCCCTTAATTATCGCTCTTGGACTCCCCAAAAATAAACAAATGCATTTTATGGCAAAAAAAGAACTTTGGGATAATCCTTTTACAGCATGGTGTTTTACAAAAGTGAACGGCTTCCCTGTTTCAAGAGGCAGAGCAGATACTACATCATTCAAACATGCAATCGAGGTTATAAAAAAAGGCTTTATTCTTGGCATTTTCCCCGAAGGTACTCGCTCTAAAGACGGCACTCCTCAAAAAGCAAGAAGAGGCGTCTCATCTATATCCGCCTCAGCAAAAAGTGGAATTCTCCCTGTTGCTGTTTATAATAATGAGGGATGTAAATTCCGCTCAAAATATACAGTAAAGTATGGTAAATTTATTCCTTATGAAGACCTCGGTTTCTCAGAGGAACCCACAAGGGAAGAACAAATAGCCGCCGCTGATTTTATTATGGATAAAATCAAAGAACTTTGGGAGGAAGGCCATTGCGAATAAGGGTTGCAAAAACTGCCGGCTTTTGTTTCGGAGTGGACCGGGCGGTTAATATGGCTTACGAAGTTGCTGAAGAATGTGAAAAGTGCAGTTCTCTCGGACCGATTATTCATAACACGAGTGTTACGGATGATTTACAAAACAAGGGCGTAAAAATAATGGATAGTCCAAGTTTTGCTCAAAAAGGCGAAACTGTTATTATCAGAGCCCATGGTGTTACACCTGATGTTTATACTAAACTTACGGAGAACGGCGCAAATATTTGCGACGCAACTTGCCCGTTTGTAAAAAAAATACATAACATAGTTTCTGAAAATTCAGATAAAAATATTCCGGTTTTGATAGCCGGCGACGGTAAACATCCGGAAGTTATCGGAATAAGAGGCTATTGCAAAGGCGAATCTTACGTTTTTTCCAATAGTGAGGAACTGAAAAATATCTTAAAAAATCATCCTGAATTTGAAAAAAACAGAGTAATTGTTGTTTCGCAGACCACTTTTTCCGAAAATGAATGGAAAAAATGTAAAGAAAAAATAAAAAATCTCTGTACAAATCGAAAAATATTTGATACAATATGCAGTGCTACACGCAAAAGGCAGGAGGAAGCAGAAAAACTTGCTTCCAAATGCAACGCAATGATTGTTATAGGCGGGCGTCACAGCTCAAATACCGTGAAGCTCTATAATCTTTGTAATTCTCATTGTGACACTTTTTTGGTGGAAAGAGCCGAAGAGCTCAAAAATATAGATTTTTCCACATACGCCATAGTAGGCGTTACAGCAGGGGCATCCACCCCGGCTGCAATAATTAAGGAGGTACTTTTAGCAATGTCCGAAATCAATGAAACCTTAAATACTCAGGTAGAGGAGGTGCCTTCTGTAGCAAACGCAGCTAATGATGATTTTGAATCAATGCTCGGTGAACTCAACGATGACAGCATCGTCAAGTGCAGAGTTGAAGCTATAAATGCAACAGAGATTCAGGTATCTCTCCCCGGCGACCACAGACTCGGTGGCCTTACAGGCATCGTTTCTTATGAAGATTACAGCAATGATCCCAATGCAGATCCTGCAAAAGAGCTTGAAATCGGCCAAGAAATCACTCTCATTATCATTAAGGGTAATGACAGCGAAGGTACAGTTAAGCTTTCTAAGAAGCGCCTTGATGCTCAGAAGTCATGGGCTGACATCGTTGAAGCTAAAGAAGATGGCAAAATCCTTGATGGCACTGTTGTCAGCGTAATCAAGGGCGGTGTCCTCGTTGCTTGCAATGGCTCAAACGTTTTTGTTCCTGCATCTCAGGCTACAGAGCGCAGAGATGAGTCTCTTGACGACCTTATCAAAAAGAACGTTCAGTTCCGCATTATTGATGTTGATACTCGTAGAAGAAGAGCTGTTGGCTCAATTAAAGCTGTTGCTTCAGAAAAGAGAAAGGCAGCCGCAGACGCTTTCTGGTCAGCAGCAGAAGAAGACAAAACATACACGGGTATCGTTAAGTCGATGACCAGTTACGGTGCATTTGTTGACATCGGCGGCGTTGATGGCATGGTACATATTTCAGAAATGTCTTGGAAGAGAATTAAGCATCCTTCAGAAATCTTCTCGATCGGTCAGGAAGTTGAAGTATTTATCAAATCCCTTGACAGAGAAAACAGAAAAATTTCTCTCGGTTACAGAAAGGACGAAGATAATCCTTGGGCAATCCTTAAGAAAAATTATCCCGAAGGTTCTGTTGTTGAGGCTGAAATCGTTGGCCTTACCACCTTCGGTGCTTTCGCAAGAGTTATCCCCGGCATTGACGGCCTTATTCACATTTCACAGATAGCTGACCATCGTGTTGAAAAAGTTGAAGATGAGCTTAAAGTCGGTGATAAAGTGAATTGCAAGATTACCGCTGTTGACTATGATAAAAAGCGTGTAAGTCTTTCAATTCGTGCTCTCCTTGAGCCCGAAACCGAAGAAGCGGAAGATGCTGATGAAGATACTGCAGCAGAAGCCCCCGAAGACGCTGAATAATATTTTTGTTAATAGCTGCCCGCAGTTTACTCTGTGGGCAGCTCATTTTGTTTAAGGATGTAATTTTGTGAAAAAAGAAAAAGCTCTTGGCCCCATTTATTGTATCTTGGCGGCAATTATTTGGGGTCTCTCATTTGTGGCTCAAAAGTCCGGTGCATCTATCGGCACTTTTACATTTAACGGTATTCGTACACTTATCGGGGGTATAGTTTTAATACCCGTGCTTATTTTTAATCATTGCAAGAAAAATAAAAATCTAAAAAAAGAAGAAAAAATAAAGTTTGATTTTATAGGCATGTTTAAAGGAGGCACTGCGTGCGGCCTTGTCCTTTTTGTTGCAAGCAATCTTCAGCAGCAGGCCTTTACATACGATATAGAAGCGGGAAAAGTTGCATTTATTACTGCTCTTTATATGATACTTGTTCCGATTATGGGCTTATTATTAGGGAAAAAGCCAAAGGCAAATGTTTGGATAGGCGTTGCACTTGGCGTGATAGGTCTTTATTTCATTTGTATAAAGAAAGGCAGTTTTTCGCTTGGCAAAGGCGAAATTTTTGCAATGCTTTGTGCAGTTATGTTTGCAATACATATACTTGTTATTGATAAATTTTGTACTAAAGTCGATAATGTTGCACTTTCCTGCGGTCAATTTCTTGTTGCAGGAATAATTTCAGTTATTTGTATGTTTATTTTTGAAGAGCCGAAAATGAGTGCTATATTAGATAATTCCATCACAATTCTTTATGCAGGCATAGGCAGCTGTGGCCTTGCATTTACATTTCAAATTTTCGGCCAAAGATATTCGGAGCCTGCCGTTGCCTCATTATTGCTCTGCTTAGAATCCGTATTTGCTGTTATATTCGGCTGGATAATTCTCCATGACAACCTCGGTGCTCGTGCCCTTATAGGCTGTGTTATAATGTTTGCAGGCGTTGCATTCACACAAATTCCTTTTGATTCACTTAGAAAAAACAAAAAAGTATGAACGGAGGTATTCCTTTGCTTAAATCAATTCTTTCCCTCATAATGTCAATGATAATGAGCGTTACAAGTGTAAGTTCTTTTTCTGTCGGGAATATAATTGATGGTATCAGCGAAATGTTTTTAGGAATACCTTTTTCATCATCGGCTATGAATGACAGCTTTACCGATAATATCAGCAATGACGATATCCGTTTCATAGGCGATAATTTGGGATTTGTAAAAAATAAAGTCTTATTAATTATGAATCCCGAAATCAATACTATAAAGAAATATGCTTTTTTGGTGTCTAATGGCTTAAAAGCTCTTGGTTGGATTGCTCCTGCCGATATGTATGTGGTTTCCTGCTCTGCGGATACTACCGCAGATGTGGTTGCCCTTTGTGAAAAATTAGAGAATAAAGATGAAATTCTACTTGCTTATCCTTTAACTGTAACAGAAGTATACGCTACCTCGGTTCCCGATGACCCTTATGATTTCAACGAAGATTTATCAAAGCCGAATTGGAATGAAACTAGTCCAAATGGCAGTAATTGGTGGGCAGAGGCTATAGAAATCAGAAGTGCTTGGGACTATTCCGATTATTTCAGCTCTGTTAAAATCGGTATTGTAGATACAGGCTTTGATATTGAAAGCGAAGAATTAAAGGGTAAAATTTCTTTTCCGACAAAAATGCAGACAAGCCGCAATGTACCTAATGACCATGGCACACATGTGGCGGGGATTATCGCAGCTAATATGAATAACGGCAAAGGTATAGCGGGAATTTGCCCTACGGCAAACCTTGTTTGTGTTGACTGGGAGCCGGAAGATAATCAGCATTGGTTTACTAATTTTGCAATAATATACGGCTTTGTTGCAGCTGTTAAATCCGGTGCAAAGGCAGTGAATCTTTCTATTGGAATGTCTGCATCTATTGACGAAGGAAAAAACTCAATTTCAAATTATGCTTACAAAAGTTCCTCGGCAATTTCTTCTTATGCTATGGCGGCTCTTCTTAAACGAGGCTATGATTTTGTTGCTGTGCAGTCTGCGGGTAACGGTAACTCAGCTTATCAATCGGTGGACGCAAGGATGAGCGGTTTTTTTGCAGCAATAGATAAAGATACCTGTTTTACGGGCTTGTATAATATTTCTTACGATGATATAATTAACCGTATAATACTTGTAGGTGCTGCACAGAATTTGGGCAAAACAAATTATATGCAGGCTTCATTTTCAAATTCAGGACCTGAGGTTTCAATTACTGCGCCCGGCTATCATATATACAGTTGTATAAACAACAATGAGTGCGGCTATATTTCCGGCACATCTATGGCGGCTCCAATGGTTTCTGCCGTTGCCGGTTTGCTTTGGGCTGTTAACCCTAAAATTACCGGAGCAGAAGTTAAAGAAATAATCTGTTCTTCCACAAACAAAGTTGCACTTGCAAGTGACAGCGCCGATTATCTTGGCAATTATGAGCTTCGTGACATTCCGCTTTTGAACGCAAAGCTCAGCGTAGAAGAAGCACTTAAACGCACAAAAGAAAATATAGGCACTGTAAAGGGCATAGTAGATTTTACAGATACGGAAAATGCAACAGCGAATTTTAACGGAAAAAGTTACACGATTTATGCTGATGGTTCCTTCAATTTTGTTGCTGAAGAAGGCAGTGGAGTTCTTAGCATTAAAGATGAAAATAATAATGTTGTTTATGAAAAAACAATCACTCTTGCAAAGGGTGAAACTGTGAGTCTTGAATTTGCCACAGATGATACAGTTGATGAATTAGTTGAAAATATATAGTTTTATGGACGAAAGGAAGATGGGCATGGCACAGATTACAAAGAAATGGTTCAAAGAAATGACTGTTTATCACATTTGGTGCAGAAGTTTTTGCGACAGTAATGGGGATGGTATAGGCGACCTTCCCGGCGTTTACGGCAAGTTAGATTATCTCCAAAGCCTTGGTATTGATGCTATATGGTTTTCTCCGATTTATCCAACACCAAATTGCGATTATGGTTATGATATTTCGAATTATAAAAATATTAACCCCGAATTTGGTACAATTGATGATTTCAAAAAGCTCCTTGATGAAGCTCATAGAAGGGGCATGCGTGTATTTATGGACCTTGTTGTAAACCATACTTCATCAGAGCATATGTGGTTCAAAGAGGCTTGCAAGAGCGTAGATAATCCTTATCATGATTATTATATTTGGCGTAAAGGCAAGGGAGATAACCCTCCGAATAACTGGCTTTCCTGCTTTGAAGGCGGAGCATGGGAATATGTAAAGAGTGTTGATGAATATTATCTACATGTTTTTGCAAAAGGTCAGCCGGATCTTAATATGGATAATCCCAAAGTTCGTGAAGAAGTTAAAAGCATTATGCGTTTTTGGCTTGATATGGGTGTTGACGGATTTCGTGAAGATGTTATCACTTTTATTTCAAAGGCAGAGGGACTTCCAAATGGCTTCCCACTTCCCGTTGCTACGGGATTTGAACATTACAAGCACGGCCCACACCTTGAAGAGTATCTTGAAGAGTTCAGAAAAGTTACAGATGAGTATGACTGTATGACTGTTGGTGAAGGCCCAATGACAAGTGTTAAGGACGCTGTTGCTCTTTGTTCTGAAGGGCCTGACCAAAAGCTTGATATGCTCATTTCTTTTGACCATATGTGTGCAGACTGCTTTATGGTGGATTGGGTAAAATTGCCATTTAATCTCAGAAAACTTAAATCCACGATGGAAAAATGGCAAGACTCTATGTATGGCAGAGGCTGGAACTGCCTTTATATTGAAAATCATGACCACGCCCGTGTTATTGACAGATACGGCAGCCTTAAATTCAGAGAGCAAAGCGGTAAAGCTCTTGCAACAATGTATATGCTTCAGTGCGGTACACCTTTTATCTATCAAGGTCAAGAAATCGGTATGACAAATATTGACATTAAGCACCTTACGGATTATAAGGATGTTGCAACATTTAATACATACAAGATTTATCATAAACTTCTTCACTATGATGAAAAGAAATTCTGCAAACTTTCATCTGAAATGAACCGTGAAAACGCAAGGACTCCTGTTCAGTGGAATTCAAAGAAAAATGCAGGCTTTACAACTGCTGATGAACCTTGGTTTAATGTTAATCCCAATTACAAAGAGATAAATGTTGAAAAGGCAGAGAATGATAAAAATTCCATTCTCAACTATTACCGTAAGCTCATTAAATTCCGTAAGGAAAACGAAGTTGCAATTTACGGTAATTTCAGGCAGTATTATAAAAACAGCAATAAACTCTTTGTGTATGAAAGAAATTACGAGGGTAAAAAACTTCTTGTAATCACATCTTTCAGTGAAAATCCCGTTAAGTTTACATCTCCCGAGGGAATTGACCTTTCAAAAGGTACCCTTGCAATTAGCAACTACGATGTATTGAACCCCGGTAAAAATACTTTTATCACTAAGCCCTATGAAGCAAGAGTATATATATTTGAATAAAAATTTATGCCAATAGTTTGAGTATAAGTGAACATTCACCTAAAAATCAAAGCCTGTCGATTATCGACAGGCTCTTTATGTTGCTTTTTTATTTTACGTTATCTTCATGATAAATAGCGTTATCATAGTAATTTTCATAATAATTTTTGTGCTGCTGTGAGTATGTGCCGTCAGCGCTTACCATAATAACAGTACAGCCTCTTTGAGGTTTTTCTTTTGAAATTCCTTTTAATGCAAGATAATCAACGCTGTAATTGTAAATTAAATCTATTCCTTTGTAGTTAAGCACCATACTATTCCTGTGGTC